>NZ_CP010836.1:4635000-4935000 GCF_000935025.1 Sphingomonas hengshuiensis | reverse complement strand
CCTGCGTATCGGTGGTGTCATGCACCTGCGCGCCATTGCAGGCGCGCGTGGGAGACAGGTCGCCATAGCCAACGCTGTGGCTGTCGCCGATGACTTCGATCTGCCGCGCGCGGGGCCGTACCCGGACAGGCTGGCCGGTCCGCGTGAAAAAGCCCCGAAACCGCGCCTTGCCCGACTGGCTCTCGGTCAGCTTCTCCAGCCGGACGACATGCTCGGCGGCGGGCAAATCCCGCACCGTGAACCGCACCGCGCCGCCGCGCAGCGTCGCGCGTTCGGTCCCGTCGATCAGAAGCCGGAAACTGTCATTCTCGCTTTCGACCTCGACGGTCACGTCGCTGCCGCGGAACCGCCCCTCGAAGTAAACGCCGGGCCAGCCGAACTCCAGGTCGGCGGTCACACGCCCGCCGACATATACCGGGATCGGCATGTCGTCGGGAATGGGAGGAACAAGGGCGAGCAGCGCGAAGATCAGCATGTGCCAAGCCTAGCCCGCCGCCGCCCTGTCGGCTATCCCCACAACCGCGCGCGATACGCCTCGAAGCACCGCGCCCCGCAGCGCAGCCGGATCAGCGCGCCCTCGGCCATCGCCGTCGCGCGTGCCGGGTCTTCCTCGACGGCGGGGCGGATCGCCTCGCGGTTCCAGTCCTCGCTATGCTTGACGTCGAGCACCGCGTGCAGCGTGAAGTAGCGCGCCTCCTTCGGCGTCAGCCCGACGCGCTTCAGCCCCTCGGCGACCAGCGCCGAGCGCCCCGGCGCAGTCAGTTCGATCGCGCCCAGCGCCCCCACCGAATGCCACGCATAGCGCCGGCTGGTCGCCATCGCGGTCATCGCATTGGCGAGGCACAGGCTTTCCCACACCGTGTTCTCGATCACCGGCTCGACCGCCAGCGTCTCGACCAGCCCGTCGAGCATCGGGCCGTGCATGCCCTTTTCGGTGCCATGCCCCATTTCGTCCCAGTAATTGCGCGCCAGTTCCAGCTTGGGCCGCACCGGCAGCTTGACCTGCGTCATCGCGACCAGGTCGTCGAACCCCGCCTCGCCCGCGGCCTCCTGTTCGAAGAACCATCGAAGCTCGTCCCGATCGGCATCCTCGGCGAGCCAGGGGAACAGCGGATCGCCCTGCCCCGGCCCTACAGCCTTAAGTGCCTCGAACCACTCGATAAAGCCCTCGACATCGGTCGGCACCGATGCGGCCTCGTCGATCACCTCGGCGCGCAGTTCCTCGAGGAACCCGCCTTCCAGCCGCTGCATCTTGACGTCGCGCTCGAACCGGCGCTGCCAGTCGTTGCTGGGGAATCCGGGTTCCAGCCGCTCGCGATTCCAATGCGCCAATCCGCGCTGGAAACTGTCTGTCAGAAATTGCGATTCCGCGACCTGCGCGAAATCGTGTGGGCGGCTAGCCATGTCGGTATCACTCCTGCTGGCCCCCAAAACCCTCCGAAATAAGCGATTGTTCCGACGCGCGCCCCGCCCCTAACCTGGATCAGGACGAATCCGGCATCGTGAAGCGGGCGCTTCTACTGCTGCGAAACTGCGCTAAGCTGTGGGCGATGATCGCCTCTTTTCGCCGGACATTATCCGCGCTCGCCGCATTCTCGCTCGCCACGGGGCCGCTCGTCGCGCAAACCGCGCCGCCCAGCGGCTATGCCAGCGTCGATCCCTTCATCGGCACCGGCGGCGAGGGCCATAGCTTTCCGGGCGCGGTCGCGCCGTTCGGGATGGTCCAGCTCAGCCCCGATACCGACACCCGCTGCGAGATCCGCGCCTGCTACCCGCACGCGGCGGGCTATCGCTATGAGGACCCGACGATCCAGGGCTTCTCGATGACCCATTTCTCGGGCGCGGGGCATTCGGACCTCGGCGATTTCCTGGTGATGCCGGTGCGCGGCGATGTCGTCCCGCTGGAGCCCGGCGACCCCGCGACGCCGCGCTCGGGCTATCGCTCGCGCTACGCCAAGCAGAGCGAGACCGCCTCGCCCGGCTATTACGCCGTCCAGCTCGACGACGCCCAGACCCGCGCCGAAATGACCGCCGGCACGCGAATCGGGGTCCAGCGCTATCGCTTCACCCCCGGCGCGCCCGCGCATCTGGTGCTCGACCTGCGCAGCGCGCTGTACACTTATCCGGGCAAGACGCTCTGGTCCTCGGTCCGCATCCGCCCCGACGGCACGATCACCGGCATGCGCGAGACCCGCGGCTGGGCGCCCGCGCGCAAATTGTACTTCGCGATGCGGCCCTCGGCGCCGCTCACCGGCCATGGCTTTTTCAACGCCGAGGAGAAAGTCCCGTACAAGGGTTTCCAGGGCCCCTCGCGCGGCCGCGACGATGCCGCCCAGCTTGCCGGGCGCGCGCTCGTCGCCCGGCTCGATTTCGGGCTGCTCGACAGGCCGCTTGAAGTGAAGGTCGCACTCTCCAGCGTCGATGAGGACGGCGCGATCGCCAATCTCGACAGCGAGCCCGGCGATTTCGACGCGATCCGCGCCCGCACCCGCGCGGCATGGGAGGCGGCACTCGGCGTGCTCCAGATCGACGCCCCCGCGCCGATGCGGACCAGCGTCTATACCGCGCTCTACCACAGCCTGATGGCGCCCAGCGTCTTCTCCGACACCGATGGCCGCTATCGCGGGCCCGACGATCAGGTCCACCGGGCAGAGGGCTTCACCTTCCACTCGACCTTTTCGCTATGGGACACGTTCCGCGCCGAACATCCGCTGCTGCTCCTCGTCCAGCCCGAGCGCCGCAACGCCGACTTCATCCGCTCGCTGCTCGCCAGCCAGCAGGCGAGCCCGTTCGGCATCCTCCCGGTCTGGCAGTTCCATGGGCGCGAGACCTGGACGATGATCGGCTATCACGCGGTCCCGGTGATCGCCGACGCGTATCTGAAGGGCGTGCGCGGCTTCGATGCAGACGCCGCGCTGGCGGCGATGGTGCAGAGCGCGAGCTATGGCCCCTATGGCGGGCTCGATTGGTATATGCGGCTCGGCTATGTCCCGATCGACAAGGAGCCCGAGGCGGCGTCCAAGACCGTCGAATATGCCTATGACGACTGGACCATCGCCCGCATGGCGCGCGCACTGGGCAAGGCGGACGTCGCCGCGACCTTCGAGAAGCGTGCCGGCAACTGGCGCAACAGCTTCGATGCGAAGACCGGCTTCCTCCGCGCGCGTCTGAGCGACGGCAGCTTCCGCGAACCGTTCGATCCGACCGCGATCAACTATGGCAGCGACTATACCGAGGGCAATGCCTGGCAATATTCGTGGTTCGTGCCGCACGATCAGGCCGCGATGTTCCGCCTGCTCGGCGGCGACGCGGCGGCGGTGCGCAAGCTCGATGCGATGTTCGATTTCGACAACTCGAAGCTCGACTATAGCCATGCCGAGGACATTGCCGGGCTGATCGGCCAATATATCCATGGCAACGAACCCAGCCACCATGTCGCCTATCTGTACGGCTTTGCCGGCCAGCCGTGGCGGACGCAGGAACGGCTGACGCAGATCGTGGGCAGCCAGTACAAGCCGACCCCCGACGGCCTGTCGGGCAATGACGATCTCGGCCAGATGTCGGCGTGGCTCGTCTTCACGGCGCTCGGCTTCTATCCGGTCGCGCCGGGATCGAACCAATATGTCATCGGCCGCCCCTTCGTCGATCGCGCGGTGCTCACGCTGCCGAACGGCAAGCGCTTCACGGTCGTCGCGAGCGGGCTGTCGGACGCCAATCGCTATGTCGGCAAGGTCACGCTCAACGGCCGCCCGCTGCCCCGCGGCTATCTCCGGCACGAGGAACTCGTGGCCGGCGGCGAACTGCGCTTCACGATGCAGCCGCGCCCGAACAGAAGCTGGGCCACGGCACGCGCGGCACGGCCCTATTCGGCGAGCGCCGCGGGGGTGCGGTAAGGGACGGTCGGGAGAGTTCCCCCACTTCGTCACCCCGGCCCTGTGCCGGGGCCCACCGGGCGGCACCGGCACCCCGCCGCCGCATCGCATTTCCCGAGCCACAGCTGGGCCCCGGCACAAGGCCGGGGTGACGAAGTGGGGAGTAGTCCGGGGCCCCGAAGCGGAGGGCCCAGGATAGCAAGCGGCGCCCGCACCCGGCATCCCTCTTAACCGTCACCCCGGCCCTGTGCCGGGGCCCACCGCGCCACTCCGGCACCCCATCACCGCATCGCATTCCCCAAGCCACAGCTGGGCCCCGGCACAGGGCCGGGGTGACGGGGTGGGGCGAAACCGCGGTCGGTACAGCCCTCAACCGTCGCCAACCCGCTCGATATCCGCGCCCACCGCCTGCAACTTCTCTTCCAGCCGCTCATAGCCGCGGTCGAGATGGTACACCCGGTTGACCTGCGTCTCGCCCTCCGCCGCCAGCCCGGCGAGGATCAGGCTCATCGACGCGCGCAGGTCGGTCGCCATCACCGGGGCGCCGACCATCTTGTCGACGCCGCGCACCACGGCGGTGCGGCCATGGACTTCGATATTGGCGCCCATCCGGATCAGTTCGGGGACGTGCATATAGCGGTTCTCGAAGATCGTCTCGGTCAGCACGCTGGCGCCGTCGGCCTTGCACAGCATCGCCATGAACTGCGCCTGCATGTCGGTGGCGAAGCCCGGGAACGGCGCGGTCGACAGCGTCAGCGGCTGGATGCCGTTGGTCGCGATGATACGAACCGAATCGCGGCCTTCCTCGACGGTGATCCCCGCCTCGACCAGCGCGTCCAGCGTCGCGCGCATGTCGTCGGCATCAGCGCCGACCAGCTCGACATCGCCGCCGGTGATCGCCGCGGCACAGGCATAGCTGCCCGCCTCGATCCGGTCGGGCATCACGCTGTACGTCGCGCCGTGCAGCCGGTCGCGGCCCTCAATCTCCAGCCGCTCGGTGCCGATGCCGTGGATCGACGCGCCCATCGCGACCAGCAGATTGCACAGGTCGACGATCTCGGGCTCGCGCGCGGCATTGTCGAGCACGGTCGTTCCGCGCGCGGTGACTGCCGCCATCAGCACATTCTCGGTCGCGCCCACCGACACGACGGGGAAGCTGTAGCGCCCGCCCGCCAGCCGCCCGCCGGGCGCGGTCGCCTTGACATAGCCCGCCGCCAGTTCGATCTCGGCGCCGATCGCCTCCAGCGCCTTCAGGTGCAGGTCGATCGGGCGGTTGCCGATCGCGCAGCCGCCGGGCAGCGACACCGTCGCCTCGCCCGCACGCCCCAGCAACGGCCCCAGTACGAGGATCGACGCGCGCATTTTCCGCACAATGTCATAGGGCGCGACCGTCGAGGTCAGATGCCCCGCGCGCATCGTCATCACCCGCCCGAAATCGGTCGGCCGCGTCCCCTCGATCGCAGTCGACGCGCCCAGCTCGTTGAGCAGATGCCCGAAACTGTCGACATCGGCGAGCCGCGGCAGATTGCGCAGCGTCACCGGCTCGTCGGTCAGCAGCGCGCAGGGCATCAGCGTCAGCGCCGCGTTCTTCGCCCCCGATACCGGGATTCTACCTAGCAGGCGCTTGCCGCCGCGGATGATTATACGGTCCATGCCCGCGCTTCTAGCCGCTCGGCGGGCGTTCGCAAGCGCGCCAGTCGGAGCGAAGTATTGATCGACTTTAATGCGCGGGTCCGTCGGCGCTGCTTTGCACTGCAATAGGGGGAGAAGCGATTGCGTGTCGGGTAGCTGTTTCGCAGACATATTGAGCGAGCTTATCGCGTTGACTCCGGGGGAGAAGACGGCGCTCGAAAAACTGGAGGAACGCCAGCGGCATGTGCGCCGCGGGGCGGTGCTGCAGCGTGAGAATGAAGAATGCGGCGAGCTGTTCATCCTGCGCCGCGGGTTGATGATGAGCTATGTCCTGCTCGACGACGGCAGCCGCCAGATTCTGCGCTTCCTGTTCCCCGGCGACATGCTCGGCGTGTCGAGCGCAGTCTATCGCGAGGCGCCGGAAACGCTCGCGGCGCTGTCCGACTGCGTCGTCTCGCCCTTCGATCGCGCCGCGCTGGCGCAGATCATGATCGATCACCCCCGGCTGTCGGCGATGGTGCTGGTCTATGGCCAGATCGAGCGCGTCGCGCTGACCGATCGGCTTGCGGCGCTCGGACGCACCAGCGCCAAGGCACGCGTCGCCGCCTTGCTGCTCGAGCTGCGCAACCGGCTGCGCGGCACCGACAAGACCATCGCCAATGCCTTTGCGCTGGGGCTGACGCAGGAAGAGATCGGCGACGCCACCGGGCTCACCGCGGTCCATGTCAACCGCATGCTCCGCCAGCTCGAAGACGACGGCATGATCGCGCGCGAAGCGGGCCGCGTGACGATCGTGGACGAACGCGCGCTCGTCCACACCGCGAACTATGTGAACCGCTATGAGGGGCTGAACCTGGCCTGGCTGCCGAAACCGCGGGACTGAGGCCGCGCCGGAAGGGTGAGGGTGCGCGGGGTCGCCCCTACCCCTCCACCCCCAGCTGCCACAGCACGAACGCCATCTCCTCCGCCGCTTCCTTCAGGCTCTCCCACCGCCCCGACTTGCCGCCATGCCCGGCGCCCATATTGGTCTTGAGCAGCAGGACGTTGCGATCCGTCTTGGTCGCGCGCAGCTTCGCCGCCCATTTGGCCGGCTCCCAATAGGTCACGCGCGGATCGTTGAGCCCGCCGCTGATGAACAAGGGCGGATAGTCCTGCGCCGTCACATTGTCATAGGGGCTGTACGACCGGATCAGCGCGAACGCGTTCGCATCCTCGATCGGATTGCCCCATTCGGGCCATTCGCCGGGGGTGAGCGGCAGGCTCTCGTCGAGCATCGTGTTGAGCACGTCGACAAACGGCACGTCGGCGATCACCGCGCCCCAGAGTTCGGGGTCGCTGTTGACCACCGCCCCCATCAGCTCGCCCCCCGCCGAGCGCCCGGCGATCGCGATGCCGCCTGCGTGGGTATAGCCCTGCGCGATCAGCCCCTTCGCCACGTCGACGAAATCGGTGAAGCTGTTGGTCCGCTTCTCCAGCTTGCCGTCATGATACCATTGCTGGCCGAGGTCGTCGCCGCCCCGGATATGCGCGATCGCGAACGCCATGCCGCGGTCGAGGAACGACATCCGGCTGGTCGAGAAACCCGGCGGGATCGCATGGCCATAGGCGCCGTACGCATAGAGATACAGCTTGCCGCTGCCGTCGCGCGGGAAATCCTTCGGGTAGACGATCGACACCGGCACCTTCGTCCCGTCGCGCGCCGCGATCTTCAGCCGCTCGGTGCGGTATTTGCTGCCGTCATAGCCGCTCGGTATCTCCTGGACCTTGAGCGTCTCCAGCGCGCCCGTCGCGACGTCATAATCCTGCACCGTCCCCGGCGTGACCATCGACTCATAGCCCAGCCGCAGCTTCGCCACCGCATATTCGGGATTGTCGCCCAGCCCCGTGACATAGCTCGCCTCGGGGAAGGTCAGCCGCACCGGCGGCACTGCGGGGTCGTAGCGGTGCAGCTCGATCTGATCGAGCCCGTCCTCGCGCCCCTCGACGATGAAGAAATCGGCGAAACAGGTCACCCCGGTCATGTAGAAATGCGGGGACGCCGCGATCCGCTCGGTCCATTCGCCCGGCGCTTCGACCGGCGCAGTCACCAGCCGGAATTGCGGATCGGTGTCGTTGGTGTGGAGGAACAGCACGCCGTCATGCTCGTCGACATCATATTCGCGCCCCTCCTTGCGCGGCGCGACACAGACCAAGGGCGCGGCGGGATTGTCGGCGGGGAGCAGATAGATTTCGGTGCTGTTATGGTCGCCGGTCGATACCAGCAGCCACTTGCGCGACTGAGTCTCGCCCACCGATACGCGATAGCCCTCATCGGCCTCGCGGAAAATCTCGACGTCGCGCTCTACGGCCTCGCCCAGTCTGTGCCAGCGGGCATTGTCGGTCCGCCAGTTGTCGTTGGCCAGCCCGTACAGGAACCCCTTCGAATCCGCGGTCCACACGATTTCGGAGAGCATGCCGGGGATCGTATCGGGCAGCAATTCGCCGCTCGTCAGGTCCTTCACCCGAACCTCGAACCGCTCCGAGCCATTGTCGTCGAACGCATAGGCCAGCCAGCGCCCGTCGGGGCTCCCCGAAATCGCGCCGAGCCGGAAATATTCCTTGCCCTCGGCCAGCGCCGGCTCGTCGAGGATCAGCTGGTCCGCGCCGCCATCGACGTGCCGCCGCCACCAGCGCGGATATTCGCCGCCGGTCTCGTAATCGGTCCAGTACACCCAGTCGCCGTCGCGCTGCGGAACGGTCGACTCATCCTCCTTGATCCGCGCGCGCATCTCTTCGAACAGCCGCTGCGACAGCGGCTTCAGCGGCGCCATCACCGCGTCGAAATAGGCGTTTTCCTCCGCCAGATACGCCAGCACGTCCGTGTCCGTCACATCGGGATAGCCCGGATCGCGCAGCCACGCCCAGGGGTCCTCTACCGTCACTCCGTGGAAGGTGAAGGCATGCGGGCGCGTCGCGGCGACGGGGGGATTGGGCAAATCGGTCATCGCTATGTCCTTAGCCCAGCCCGCCCGCGTGTCGAGAGCCGCGCGCGCCGGTCATCCCGCGTATTGCGACTGCCGCGCCTGCGCCGCCGCGACCACGCGGTTCCGCCCGCCATGCTTGGCGAGGTACAGCGCCTCGTCCGCCTCGCCCAGCGCCGCATCGAGCGCGCCCTGCCGATAGCGCGCGACCCCCGCCGAAAACGTGACCGCCCGGCCCTCGATGCGCTCGATCGGGTCGCCGATCAGCGTCCGCGCGACGCGCTCCAGCACGCGCACCGCCTCTTCCTCGGTCACGTCCCAGAACAGCATCGCAAACTCCTCGCCGCCCCAGCGCGCCAGCAGGTCGCGCCGCCGCAGCTCCCCCGAAAGCCGCTCGGCAAAGCCGCGCAGCACGCGGTCGCCCGCATCATGGCCCAGCCGGTCGTTGACCAGCTTGAAATGGTCGAGGTCGATCAGCACGATCGCGCCCCGCCCGCCCGCATCCGCCGCGGCGATATCGGCCAGGAAGCCGCGCCGATTGCGCACCCCGGTCAGCACATCCTCATGCGCCGCCAGGTCGAGCGCGCTGGCCCGCGCCTCGGACGCCCCCGCCGCGCGGTTGACGCCGCTGAGCAGCGTGCCGACGACGTCGCCCCGCGCCACGGGCAGCGGAGCGACTTTCCCGCCGCTCTCCAGCGTGCGCAGCGCCTCTGCGGCGGCGTCGACCGGGCGGAGCAGCGCCCCCATCCCCGCCAGCGCGATACCTGCGCCGATGACGGTCGCGAGCAGCAGCAGGATCACTTCGCCCGCCGCGATCCGCCCGGTCGCCGCACCCCAGACGATATAGGAAAGCAGCGGCACATGCGTCGCGACGAAGCACAGCGCGAACAGCCGCGCACGGAAACTCGTTGGAAACAGGAAGGACGTAGCAAGGTAAAACTGCATCGAGGGTACGCTCCACGCCCGCAACATGCAGGCGCGGCCCTTCTCGGCGCATTGCCGCAATTAGTTGATTCCAAAAGGGTCGATGCGCCCGCCGCTCGCCGCAGTTGCGCACCGTTCCGTCGCCCTTCGGGCTCAGAGCTGTTTGGAAATGCGCCGTGGCGCATTTCGCGGCACCGGCCCGCTCCCCCGCCCGGCCACCCAACGGCAGTATTCTATGGGTGGCCGGGCGGGGGAGCGGGCGGAGCGCTCCAAGGTTCCAGCGATGCGAAGCGTCGTTGGAAAGAGTGCGGAGGGCGGTGCCGCACTGAAATTCGCTCTTTCGCGAATTTCCAAACAATCACTTACGTCGAGCAGCCCCGCGCTGTGACCGGCCAGGCGCCGATCACCTCGTCCCCCGCCACCAGATGATAGCGGTCGTACAGGTTGACCGTAGGGTCGCAATGCGGCGGCATCAGCACGACGCGCGCGCCCAGTCCCGGCGGCACCGCGCCGATCACCGCGCCATGCTCGTCCCCGGTAAAGACATACCGTCCCTCGGCGCCCGCCAGCACCACCGGCACCCCGGCATCGGCGGCAAATGCCTTCAGCCCCGCGTCGATCGTCACGCGGCCCGGCGCATTGACGCTGACCACGGTGGCATCGACGAACAACGCCGTCTCGAACCCCGGCCCCGCCGCCTCGCAATCGCGATATTCGCGGTCCATGAAGACATAGGAGCCGACCTGAAGCTCGGTCAGCACCCCCAATTCGGCATCGATCGCAAAGCTGCCGGTGCCGCCGCCGGTGACATGCGACACGGCAAATCCCGCCTCCGCCAGCGCCGCCAGCACACTGCGCAGATACTCGGCCCGCTCGGCCAGCGCCGCGCGCCGTTCGGCCAGCGCCGGCACATGCTGGAGCGACCCGCAGTAAAATTGCACCCCGCCCAGCTTCAGCCGCGCCGACGCCGTAATCGCCCGCGCCAAAGCCACCGCCGCCTCCGCCGACGCGACCCCGGTGCGCAGCATCCCCGGATCGACATCGATCAGCACGGTCAGCGGCGCATCGACCCCCGCATCGAGCGCCACGACAGTGTCCGGATGGTCCACGACCACCGACAGCGCGATGCGGCGGTTGAGCGCGGCCAGCCGGGCGATCGCATCGGGCCGCACCACCGGCGAGGTCAAATGAATGTCCGCCGCCCCCGCATCCACCAGCGCCTCGGCCTCGCCCAGCTTGGCACAGCATATCCCCACGGCGCCGCCCGCGATCTGGCGCAGCGCGATCTCGGCGCTCTTGTGCGTCTTGGCATGCGGGCGCAGCTTGATGCCGCGCGCCGCCGCAAACGCCGCCATCGCGGCGATGTTGCGCTCGAGCGCCGCCAGATCGATCACAAGCGCCGGGGTGGGCAGCGCATCGCGGGGAAAGGGATAGGGCATTGCGCCACGATAGCCCCAAGTCCGCCCCCCGCGCCATCGTCCTGACTTCGAAGCGCGCGGCGTTTCGCGATACCGGAGGCATTTCGCGCGATGATCATTCCTCCCCGGGCGAAGCTCGGGGAGGGGGACCGCATAGGGAGCGGGGGACGCTTTTCCCACTTCCCGTCATGCTGAACTTGGTTCAGCATCCAACCCTCAACCCGCTACGCCGTTGCTTGTGGATACATGGATGCTGAACCAAGTTCAGCATGACGGCGGTAATAGGGGTGCATACGCATCCAAATGCGATTGCCCTGCCGTTCCGGGGAGGATTTTTGGGGCAGTCATTCCCGCCCGAGCTTTCTCAAGGAGGCGGACCGTGCCCGCCGGGTATCGAGCCCGACCGCAGCCAAACCCACCCAATGCCCGGCACTCGCAACGCCCCTATGCGATCACCCTTCAATAACTGCGTTCGCCCCTTCCAATGTAGGATTTCGTCTGCAATCAGCTAAGCCATGCCGAGTCCCCGCCGCCTCGCCCGCCTCCCTGCCCGCTCTCGCGGCGGCGCCCCGAAGCGCGCACGCGCGTGCGTGTGGACCCTAAACTTCATAAACTTCGTGTCGCCCGCCCGCACCTGGGGTCTGAACTTCATACGCTGCCCGGAGCGCGCACGCTTACGGGTGCATACCCTAAACTTCGTAAACTTAGCGTCGCGCCGATGCCCCGCGACCCATGGGAATCCCTGATCATGTCCAGCCACACCGATCGCCTCCGCGCCCTGCGCGAACAGCTCGCACGTGAGCGCCTCGACGGCTTCGTCGTGCCGCTCACCGACGAGCATATGTCCGAATATGTCGGCGGCTATGCCCAGCGGCTCGGCTGGCTGACCGGGTTCCAGGGATCGGCGGGGACTGCGGTGGTGCTGCCGCAGGAGGCCGCGATCTTCACCGACGGGCGCTACACACTCCAGGTGCGGCAACAGGTTTCGGACAGCGACTGGGAGTATGTCGGCGTCCCCGCGACCAGCGTCGCCGACTGGCTGTCCGCGCATGCGCCCGAAGGCGGGCGGATCGGCTATGATCCGTGGCTGCACACCCGCGCCTGGGTCGACGAAGCGCGCAAGGCGCTGGCCGAGCGCGGCGCCGATCTGGTCGCGGTGGCGGCCAATCCGATCGACGCGGTCTGGGGCGATCGCCCCGCACCCTCCGATGCCGTGCTGGTGCCGCATGACGACACGCTGGCGGGCAAGTCCTCCGCCGCCAAGCGCGCCGACATCGCCGATTGGCTGGCCGAGCGAAAGGCCGATGCCGTGGTGCTCTCCGCACTCGATTCGATCGCCTGGGCGTTCAACATCCGCGGCGACGACGTATCGCACACGCCCGTCGCGCTCGCTTATGCCATGGTCCATGCCGACGGCACCGCCGACCTGTTCGTCGCACCCGAAAAGATCACCGACGCCGTCCGCCAGCATCTCGGCAACGCCGTCCGCGTCCAGGATCGCGCCGCCTTCGCCCCCGCGCTCGCCGCGCTGTCGGGCAAGCGCGTCGCCGCCGATCCCGAGCGCGCGGTCGCCGCGATCTTCGACGCGCTCGATTTAGGCGGCGCGAAGATCCTCCAGGTCCGCGATCCGGTGGTGCTGGCCAAGGCAGTCAAGAACCCCGCCGAAATCGCCGGTCAGAAACAGGCGCAGGCGATCGACGGCGCGGCGCTGGTCCGCTTCCTGAAATGGTTCGAGGAGACCGCCCCCGCGGGCGCCCTGACCGAGCTGTCCGCCGCCGACCGGCTCCAGGCGTTCCGCGAGGCGACCGGCGCGCTGCGCGATCTCAGCTTCGACACCATCTCCGCCACCGGCCCCAATGGCGCGATCCCGCATTACAAGGTTACGCCCGAATCGAGCCTGCCCATCGAGCCGGGCCAGCTCTATCTGGTCGATTCGGGCGGCCAATATACCAATGGCACCACCGACGTGACGCGGGTGATGCCGGTGGGCACGCCTACGCACGAGATGCGCGACCGCTTCACCCGCGTGCTGAAAGGGCATATCGGGCTCGCCACCGCGATCTTCCCCGAAGGCACCACCGGCGCCCAGCTCGACGGCTTCGCGCGGCGCCCCTTATGGGAAGTCGGGCTCGATTACGGGCACGGCACCGGCCACGGCGTCGGCGCCTATATGGCGGTGCATGAAGGGCCGCAGCGGATCGCCCAGCCCTTCTATCCGGGCGGGCAGGCGCTCGAAGTGCTGCGCGCGGGCATGTTCCTGTCGAACGAGCCCGGCTATTACAAGGCAGGCGAATTCGGCATCCGGATCGAGAATCTGGTGCTGGTCGTGCCCGTCGCGATTCCAGGCGGCGAACAGCCGATGCTGGCGTTCGAAACGCTCACCTTCGCGCCGATCGAACGCACGCTGATCGTGCCGGAACTGCTGACCCCGCCCGAACGCGCATGGCTCGACGCCTATCACGCCCAGGTGCTGGCAGTGGTCGGCCCACAGCTCGACCCCGCCGAGCGCGCCTGGCTGGAGGCCAAATGCGCGCCGATCGGCTAGGCCTTGGGCGGCGCCTCGCGGGTGGGGTCCTCGGGGGCTGGCTGCTCGGGCACGGCGCCCCGCGCCTGCGCTTTGCGCCGCCGCAGATTCTCGCGCAGCGCCGCCGCCCGCCGGGCGTGTTTTTCGACATCATTCATGGGAGGATGCGATAGACCTGTCGGGTTCGGGTTGACAATCGACCGCGCCCAAGCACATAGGCCCCTCCCGCCCGGCACCAGCCGGCGAGTGCTGCCGTAGCTCAGTGGTAGAGCGCATCCTTGGTAAGGCTGAGGTCGTGAGTTCAATCCTCACCGGCAGCACCATTTTCCGACTTATGTGTCAGATACTTAGTCCTCCCCTCTGGGGAAAGCCGCTGATTGCGTCCGACGATGGCCATGGACCACGCACAAGGCGGCATTTTCCACCCTTTCTCCGATCGGTTCACGATCAGATAGAGCAGCTTGGTGGCTGCCTCGTCGCGGGGGAAATGGCCTCTGGCCCGAACAGCGCGCCTGAGCCTCGAGTTCAGCGCCTCGATCGCGTTCGTCGTATAGACGATCCGGCGCACCGCATCGGGGAACGCCAAAAGCGGAGTAACCTCGCTCCAGGCGCGTCTCCACCTCTGGCCGATGGCGGGATAGCGCTGGCCCCAATATCCTGCCTCGAACGCCGTCAGCGCCGCCTCGGTAGCATCGGCGTCAGTCGCCCGGTAGATCGTCCTGAGCGCGCTGGCGAGGTTCTTGCGGTCCTTCCAGAACACGAAATCCATGCTGTTCCTGAGCAGATGAACGATGCACGTCTGCACGATCGCATCCGGGAAGCTGGCGGTGACCGCCTCGGGAAGCCCTTGAGGCCATCGACAAGCCTGCCCCGGACTTGATCCGGGGGGCGAGCAGGATATCCTCGGTGCCGCGGTTGCGCGGCTCGTTCATGACCCTTGCCAGAATTTGGCGCCCTCGTTCTGCTCGATCCACAAGCCGAGCGCTTACTTGCCGCCATCGACCGGGCGCCCGGCGCGATGTGGATGGCTTTGTTGCGGACCATGTCCTCGTCGCGGATCGCGTCGAGAAAGACCAACGGGTAAACCGGGTCCAGCGGCCGCTGCTGCCAGGTGGCGACTGCATCGAGCACCGCGTCGGTCACCGTGCTGCTCAGGTCGAGAAACGTCGATCCCGTACAGATCCGTGCAGGTGCCCGGTGATCTCGCGGGTGCTCATACCGCGCGCGTACATCGATAGGACCTTGTCATCGAAACCCGGGAAACGGCGCTGATACTTGGCGATAAGCTGCGGATTGAGGCGTCCCGGGTTTTCTGGAGGCTATGAAGTTTGGTTCAGGCAACCATATCGCGGGTCTCAATGGCCGCATAGTAGTTAGCTTCGGCCTCAGCGGGTGGGATGTTCGTGATAGGAGGACGGGGCCATTGCCAGTTCGCGGCAGATCGGCTCGATACCCAGGGCCGCGCGACGGACCTCGATGAACGCCATCATCATCTCTCGCGGCGGCCGAGCTCCGCCATCGCAAAATATGCCGACGCCTTGCGCAGGATCTCGTTGGCTCGACGTAGTTCCTTGACCTCGCGCTCTAGCAGCTTGAGCCTGACCTTATCATCAACGCCCTGCGGCCGCGCAGCCAATCTTCGAGGCAATCGAACTCATCGCCTCCCATTCCGAGCCGTAATCCGCGCGGTGCTCGCCAACCATCCGCACCGCTCGATCACGGACCTCAGGCGAAAATTTGTTTCCCATCTTGCTCATACCAGATGCTCCTTCTTACAGATAGGAGCCTCCGAAAAACCCGGGACGCTTCAGCGGATGGGAGCGCCGACGACAAGCGACAGAGGGACGAGGCCCGTGCCGACCTGCACCAGGCGATCGGGCGCATCGACGGGATTGCCGTGCGGGCGCGGTTGACCGATCACCAGCGCAAGCGAGAACTGTGGGCGGTGGTCGGCGCCTTCCTCGCCGGCATTCTGCTTTGGTCTTTCCTGCCAGCGATAGTCGCCCGCTCCCTTCCCGGGAGTTGGCACGTGCCGCAATGGGTGGCCGCGCGGACGTTGCGGACGGAAAAACCCACTTCCAATGGCCACGTCGCTGAAGATTGCCGCGATTCCCCAGATTGAGAAGCGCGGCCAGTTGGAAAGCGCTCGGAACGTCGCCAACGTTTTCGGACCTGTCGAGTACTTTGCGGTTCGCGAGCTTGTTGATTCGATGGCAGGCGCGAGGGGTCGTCGCCATGAGTGGTCTGATCTGGTTGTCAGACGCGCAGATGCGCCGGATCTGGCTCCATTTCCCGCCGTCGCACCGCGGTGCCGGTTGATAACGTCAGCATCTGCGGCAGCACCTTCGCGCTCCTCGGTGGCGTGCGCTGGGGTGACGCACCCCCTGACGCCTCGCCGCCCAGGATTGGCGCTAAGAGGATAGTTTCATAACGCCTGGGGCGGCAACCTGCTGAGCGGCGGAATTGATAGTTCCTAACTTTCGCCACTACCAGTCCAGTGCTCTTAAGGCTAAAGGCTTGATTCAGTCCGTCCGTCGCGGTCATGATGATATCGACGATGATACGGACGCCGCGGGGGGTTTGAATGACGGGAAGTCGTGCAACCAAGACAGCCTTGATTACTGGAATAACGGGGCAGGATGGCGCTTATTTGGCTCAATTATTACTTGACAAGGGGTATGAGGTTCACGGCGTGAAACGGCGCTCCTCGTCATTTAATACTGCACGTATAGATCGCATGATAATGGACGCTCGCGACCACGGAGCGCCAATTTACTTGCACTATGGCGACATGACAGACAGTACGAACCTCATCCGAATTCTCCAAGAAACGCAGCCTTCTGAGATTTACAACCTGGCAGCCCAAAGCCACGTGCAGGTCAGCTTTGAGACCCCAGAGTACACAGCGAATGCTGACGCGATCGGGCCCCTGCGCATGCTGGAGGCTATACGAATACTCGGAATGGAGGACCGCGTACGATTTTATCAAGCATCTACCTCTGAGCTTTACGGAAAAGTGGTAGAGACCCCGCAAAGCGAGACGACCCCGTTTTATCCGCGATCGCCCTATGGCGTAGCGAAGCTCTACGGTTACTGGATTTGCGTCAACTACCGTGAAGCTTATGGGATCTATGCGTCCAACGGCATCCTTTTTAACCACGAGAGCCCAATTAGGGGTGAAACATTTGTAACACGTAAAATTACTCGCGCGGTCGCAGAAATCGCGCTGGACAAACGCAAGAAATTTTGGCTCGGAAACCTTGATGCAAAGCGAGATTGGGGTCACGCGCGTGACTATGTCGAAGGGATGTGGCGAATCCTACAACACGACCAACCCGACGATTTTGTGCTCGCGACAGGAGAACTGTACAGCGTGCGTCAATTCGTCGAGAAATCTTTCGCGGAAATTGGCGTGACGATTGAGTGGTCCGGATCTGGTGTGGACGAGGTTGGGCAATGCACTAGAACCGGTGTGGCTCACGTCGGCGTTGATGCACGCTATTTCCGCCCTACCGAAGTCGATTTGCTGCTTGGCGATAGCACAAAAGCTCGGAACTTGCTCGGTTGGGCACCCACAATTGGGTTTGAAGCCTTGGTGAAGGAAATGGTCGCAGCTGACCTTGTAAATATTGCCGAGGAAAGCCGCTTACCGATGGACGAGAAATGAGCGACCTTTCTATCGAACATAGCCGCGGTCGCGTGCTTGTCGCCGGTCACAAAGGAATGGTCGGCGCGGCACTGGTTCGCCGCCTCGAGCGTGACGGTACCGAGGTAGTGACCCTGGGCCGGGACGACGTGGATCTAACGAGCCAGGCTGCAACCTTTGCAAAGGTGAAACAGCTGAAGCCAGACAGTGTTATCGTGGCCGCTGCCAAAGTCGGCGGGATTTACGCCAACTCCTCTCAGCCGGCGCCATTCATTTACGATAACTTGGTAATTGCCGCAAATTTGATTGAGGGCGCGCACAGAGCGGACGTAAACCGATTGGTTTTTCTAGGATCGTCATGCATATATCCTCGAGACGCTCCACAGCCAATTCGAGAAGAACACCTTCTTACGGGACCGCTGGAACCCACTAACGAATGGTATGCGATTGCCAAAATTGCGGGAATCAAATTAGCTCAAGCCTACCGCCGCAGCCACGGTCGTAATTACGTTTCGGTGATGCCGACTAATTTATATGGCCCAGGCGATAACTATCACCCACAAAATAGCCATGTTCCTGCCGCATTGATCCGGCGGTTTCATGAAGCTAAAGTCCGTCAAGATTCGAGGTCGACGGTGTGGGGCACGGGCCGTCCCATGCGCGAGTTCCTCCACGTGGATGACCTCGCTGACGGCACCATATTCGTTTTAGATCACCACTCAGACGAAATGCCGCTTAATATTGGTACAGGCCATGACATTACCATAGCGGAGTTTGCACGAGCGGTTGCCGCCGTCGTAGGGTTTACTGGAGACCTCGAGTTTGACTCCTCGCGGCCTGACGGTGCGCCACGTAAATTACTCGATGTGTCCCGACTCGCGGGGCTCGGCTGGACTGCCCGTATTCCCCTCAAGGTAGGACTTGCCGACGCCTATTCCGATTTTGTCCGCAATCATGCTGATTTGACAGGTGCGCCTGCATGAAAGTAGACTCAGACGTACAGGCGCCGGTGAAGCTTCACCTAGGCTGTGGCGTAAAATATTTTCCAGGTTGGACGCACGTCGATGCTCTTGCCTATCCACATGTGGATCACGTCGGTCCTGTGGAGAGGCTGGATTTTGCTGAGAACTCGAGCATTGAAGTGATTTACGGATGTCACGTTCTCGAGCATTTCGGTCGAAATGAATATCGAGATGTACTGGTGGAGTGGTATCGTGTACTTCGGAAGCCCGGTGGCATACTAAGGTTGGCAGTGCCAGATTTCCGAGCATGTGCCGAATTATATGTCCAGGGAAAGCTACCTCGCGGCCTTATTGATATCATGGGGCTGCTTGTCGGTGGGCAGCGGGATCAGTACGATTATCACAAAGTTTTATTTGATGAACCCAGTCTTACGGCTACTCTGCTCGAAGTAGGCTTCCAAGAGGTGCGCCATTGGGATTGGCGGGAAACCGAACATGCCGGTCCGGACGATTACTCACAGTCCTACTTGCCTCACATGGATAAAACTCATGGCCGATTGATGAGCCTAAATTTGGAGGCTGTGACTTGAGAGAGGTGGGCGCCTCCATTTACCCGTTGATGCGATCGTATTGAGGATTCGAGGTGGCGCTTTGGGTAGCCCTGGGGTTTGGCGCTGGGTTTGCCGGGATTTTCAGCGGCTTCCGTAGAGCGCGGACGCAATTATCCCATGGCGGCGCGTCGCTCGTGGAAGATCAGGCGGTGGATGTTGAAGGCCAGGTTGGCGAGCGTGATCTTGGCCTTGGCCCGTTCGATGCCGATGGTGCGGATGAACAGGCCCATGACGGCCTTCTGATGCGCGAACACATGCTCGACGCGGGCCCGGATCTTCGACTTGGTGGCGTTGCCGCGGCGGACATGGGCGGGCATCGGCCTGCCCTTGGGCTTTCTGCGGTGGATGCGGCTGACGCGGCCCTGGGCCTTCAGCCAACGCTCATTGCTCTGGCTGCGATAGGCGGTATCGGCCCAGACATCCGATGCGGTGTTGTCGCTGGTCACCACGTCGCGCAGCATGCGCCCGTCGTAGCGCGCGCCATCGGTGACCTGGCCCTTACGAATGAAGCCGAAGGTCCGGCATATCGAGATGCTGCTTTTATACCCGAAGCTTGGGATTGCGATATCCGGCTGCGGCTTGCCATCGGCGGTCGGCCGCGCCTTGGCGAATTTAAGCGTCCAGCGGGCATCGACATCCTTCTGGCGCGCCCTGGCGGGTTCGTCCGGCCAGATCTCGGCAGCGCTCCGGCCCGCCTTCACCGCGGCCTTCTCGGCCTCGGTGTTGCGTTGTTTGGGCGCGGCGACCAGCGTTGCATCGACAATCTGACCCCCCATCGGCAGATAGCCCCGCGCCTTCAACTGGCGGTCGAAATCGGCAAACAGCGTATCGAGCGCGCCGACCGCAGTCAGCCGCTCGCGGAACATGCGGATCGTGTTCGCATCCGGCGTCGCTGCGCCAAGATCGAAGCCCAGGAAGCGCAGCCAGCTCAGCCGATCCCGGATCAGCCATTCCATTCGCCCGTCGGCCACGTTGTTCTGCGCCGCCAGCACCAGCACCTTCAGCATCACCACCGGATCGTAGGGCGGACGACCACCCTTGGTACCGTCGGAATAGCCCAGTGCAGCTACCAGCGTCGGCCGAAACGCTTCAAAGTCCACGATCCGCGCCAGCACCTCCAGCGGATCGCCGTCCGCTGAAAGGCGCTTCATGTGGTCCGATAATCCGAAAAGCCCAGCCTGCCGCATCGTCCGCTCCCGCTGACCGCCGACAGTGAATCATCACTGCGCCAATTTGGCGAGAGGTAAATGGAGGTGCCCAGGTGGCTCGAGGAATTTGAAAAGCGGGGATAAGTGGTTTGCCGATCTGAGAGTCCTCTCTGATTGGGGCTTATCGGGTCAAGCTCCTTCCTCGAATTCGTGACCGTTCCCATGAATCACTCGCTTCTCTCCGCGGTCAGCGCTGGGCTGGCGCATGATGGGGACAGGAGAGCGGGATGCCTCAATCTGTTTCGCGACCTTCGGCGCTGCCGAGGATCCGGACCCTCAACGAGGTCATTCCGCCCATCGTCCCCATGGGACCGACCGTTACTCGCCTCTTCAGGCAAGATCTGTTTCTTGCCTCCTCATGCTGCTTCGAGCGCCGGCGCCTTTCCCCAGCGGAAGTCGGCGGCGTCGTGCCACTGGCGATGCAGGATGACGGCAAGTTGGATGCCTCGAAAAACTGTTGGCCTTTGAGGGCCAGATTTGATTAACTTCGCCGCGGTTGCGGCGGAGGTGGTGATGTCAGGGGTCATAGATCGTCTGCTCACACGCAAACCGGCGGATATGCTCCCCGATGACCTCGCCGTCCTCGCGGATGACAAAAAACCACCAGCTTCGTTGCGGGTCTGAGCCGCACCGGCATGATCGCACCCTGGGGGCTCGACGGGCCGATGAACGGTGACGCCGTCACCACCTACGTGACCCGCGTCCTGGTACCCGAACTCTCGCCCGGCAAAGCGTCATCATGGGCAATATGTCCAGCCGCAAGGCGCCAGCCGTGCGTGCCGCCATCGAAGCCGCAGGTGCCAGACTCCTGTTCCTTCCGCCTTACAGCCCTGGGCACCTCCATTTACCTCTCGCCAAATTGGCGCAGTGATGATTCACTGTCGGCGGTCAGCGGGAGCGGACGATGCGGCAGGCTGGGCTTTTCGGATTATCGGACCACATGAAGCGCCTTTCAGCGGACGGCGATCCGCTGGAGGTGCTGGCGCGGATCGTGGACTTTGAAGCGTTTCGGCCGACGCTGGTAGCTGCACTGGGCTATTCCGACGGTACCAAGGGTGGTCGTCCGCCCTACGATCCGGTGGTGATGCTGAAGGTGCTGGTGCTGGCGGCGCAGAACAACGTGGCCGACGGGCGAATGGAATGGCTGATCCGGGATCGGCTGAGCTGGCTGCGCTTCCTGGGCTTCGATCTTGGCGCAGCGACGCCGGATGCGAACACGATCCGCATGTTCCGCGAGCGGCTGACTGCGGTCGGCGCGCTCGATACGCTGTTTGCCGATTTCGACCGCCAGTTGAAGGCGCGGGGCTATCTGCCGATGGGGGGTCAGATTGTCGATGCAACGCTGGTCGCCGCGCCCAAACAACGCAACACCGAGGCCGAGAAGGCCGCGGTGAAGGCGGGCCGGAGCGCTGCCGAGATCTGGCCGGACGAACCCGCCAGGGCGCGCCAGAAGGATGTCGATGCCCGCTGGACGCTTAAATTCGCCAAGGCGCGACCGACCGCCGATGGCAAGCCGCAGCCGGATATCGCAATCCCAAGCTTCGGGTATAAAAGCAGCATCTCGATATGCCGGACCTTCGGCTTCATTCGTAAGGGCCAGGTCACCGATGGCGCGCGCTACGACGGGCGCATGCTGCGCGACGTGGTGACCAGCGACAACACCGCATCGGATGTCTGGGCCGATACCGCCTATCGCAGCCAGAGCAATGAGCGTTGGCTGAAGGCCCAGGGCCGCGTCAGCCGCATCCACCGCAGAAAGCCCAAGGGCAGGCCGATGCCCGCCCATGTCCGCCGCGGCAACGCCACCAAGTCGAAGATCCGGACCCGCGTCGAGCATGTGTTCGCGCATCAGAAGGCCGTCATGGGCCTGTTCATCCGCACCATCGGCATCGAACGGGCCAAGGCCAAGATCACGCTCGCCAACCTGGCCTTCAACATCCACCGCCTGATCTTCCACGAGCGACGCGCCGCCATGGGATAATTGCGTCCGCGCTCTACGGAAGCCGCTGAAAATCCCGGCAAACCCAGCGCCAAACCCCAGGGCTACCCAAAGCGCCACCTCGAATCCTCAATACGATCGCATCAACGGGCAAATGGAGGCGCCCACCTGACTTCAACCCCATCGAGATGGCCTTTTCGAAGCTGAAGGGCACCTACGAAAAGCGGTCGAGCGGACCATTCACAGCCTCTGGCCACAGCCTCCGGGATGCCATCGGCCGCATCGTCGATCTCTACTCGCCATAGGAATGCTCGAACTACTTCGCAGCCGTTGGTTACGATGCATACTGATCAGAAACCGCTCCAGAGCTGGCTAACTTGACGCCCTTCGGCCAACGATATTTGATTAACCAATACTTCTGCCAGTCTGCTGCCCCGCGACATCGCCAGCCGAAAAACCTCGTGGTCGCTTGCAAGTCGATACCCTCTCGCAATACTTTTACTTAACAGAACAGACAAGACCTCTTTTGGTATCACGCTCCCATTTTTCTCTTGCGCACCAAGGCGATCCTCAAGAACAATGTCTGCCTCCTTGTCTCTTCCTCTGCTGAAAAGAAACGAGGCTAACCTCAAAACGTAGAACTCATTATCCGGATCATAAGCTATTGCGCTTCTCAGGTATCCGGCGGCCTCATCCTGCCGATCCTCATTCTCTAGCAAGTGAAACGCTGTCCAATATGAAAACGCAGTTTGCAATGGCGGATAAACGGTCTCTCGGCCTTTAAATCCTAGATCATATGCAATCAATTTCGCCTGATCAGCGGGACGTAAAGCGGAAGCTGGCGACACAATATTGCGTCCGGCGATCTGCGCGGCCAAGCCGGCGAATCCGCTTCCTCCGGCGACAATCTTATTGCACTCCGCCATAAGGGCAATTTCAAACATGGCCTGTTCGACAGCAGTTGGAAAATGACGAGAAAGGTCGGAGGCCAGTCGCAGATTGTAAAATCGCGAAAACTGACGGCCAATCTCCAAATCTTGACTGAACAACACGACCTCGGAACCACGATCAAGAGCAAGCTCAATAATAGCTCGAGCGACGGGAGCGCAAAGCGCCTTCCGGGTGAAATTATCGCTGAAACGGAATCTCCCGTATACTATATCCCCAGCCCTGATGTGAATTGCGGTCATATCTGCGTCACGTTTCACGCTCTGAGCCGATCTGATCGCGTCTGCGATTGGGCCCGCAAAAGCAATAGACTCAAAAATCGTCTTGAATTGCCTCCCATTAGGCGAAAGTTCAGCTGGCAAAAGGCGTTGAAGACTGCCCTGGTTAACCAACCACCCAGCCTTGCCCCGCACTAAATCATGCAGCTCTTCCTCGGTGGCGATTTGCCTTCCGAGTTCTACGAAGGCGTTCTTGTCGATACTTTCGGAAAAATGGTCTCTGATAAATTCAGCACTAAACATCTCTGTGACGGGTGCAATCGCATGGTGCGTCAAATCCTCTCTAAAGTTCCACGAAAATAGAAGTTTAGAGCGCGTCAACCTGGCGAGGTACAACCCGTTCAGCAGGGCGCGAAGACGTTCGCCAAGGCCATCACTTCGATTCACGACAACAAGTTTGCGCACGTCATCGTGAATCATAGATCCGGGCAAGGAGCTATCCATAAATATTCTTTATATTGGCGCCGAGGTCTAGTCGCGCGGGGCCTCAGCACTAATTGGCTATCAAATACGAAATGGCGCACCGCTCTCGATATGGGCCTGTCAAGCCGATGTCAAACGCTTGCAGCGCGCGATCTGGGTGAGCGTCCGCCGATCGCGAGATGGCGTTGCAACGGCGCTGAATATCGCTGCCCCAGACTAGCACTACTTTGGCAGAAGTGTGATTTTTGAGATTGAACGAACCCGCTGACGGGGGATTGGCGTGAGTGTTTGGCCTGCATGGCCTCCTGATGGGAAGGTTTGGTTGCTGATACCAACCCGTGACCAGAAGACCATCCCATGGCTGAAGCCCCGGCAGCGGCGAGCCCGCTGCGTCGTCGCATGATCGACGACATGAGCTTGCGCAACCTGTCGCCCGCGACACAACGATCCTATCTTCATGCGGTAACGAAGTTCAGCCGTTATTTCGGCCGGTCGCCGGATCGGCTGGGGCTGGAGGATGTCCGCGCCTTCCAAGTCTATCTGGTGTCGCAGGGCATTTCCTGGCCGGCGCTGAACCAGGCAGTCTGCGCGCTACGCTTCTTCTACGGCGTGACACTCGACCGGGCGGAGATCCCGGAGCGGATCGTCTATGCGCGCACGCCGCGCAAGTTGCCCGATATCCTGAGCGCCGACGAGGTGGTGCGCTTCCTGGAAGCGGTGCCGTCGCTGAAGGCGCGCACCGCGCTGACGACCGCTTATGCTGCTGGATTGCGCGCCTCGGAGGCGGTGAGCCTCAAGGTGGCGGATATCGATAGCGACCGGATGCTGATCCAGGTCCGCCATGGCAAGGGCGCCAAGGATCGCACGATCATGCTGTCGCCGCAGCTGCTCGAGATCTTGCGGACCTATTGGCGACTGGCCCGCCCGGAGGGCTGGCTGTTTCCCGGGCGCGGCGACAAGCCGATCGACGTGCAGGTCCTTCACTCGGCCTGCCGTTCCGCGACCAAGGCGGCGGGCCTGGTCAAGCGGGTGAGCGTGCACACGCTACGCCACAGTTTTGCGACCCATCTGCTCGAAGGCCGCGTCGATATCCGGATCATCCAGGTGCTCTGGGGCACAACAGTCTGTCGACGACCGCGCGCTACACGCATGCGGCAACAAGCACGATCGTGGGGACGCAGAGCCCCTTCGATCGCCTGACGCTGGAGTTGGTGCCGCCCGCCTGAGCCGGTCCGTTGCGTTCCGATCTGGAGGTGGCGGATATCTTCCGCCGCTATGGTCCCGCTTATCGTCATGCTCACGACGGTCATCTCGGCCGCGTGGACCGCCGCGTCATGTCCGCGATCGAGCTCTGCCGGACAGCAGCGCTCGGGAGGCATCTCGAGGCTTGTGAAGACTGCGCGCATGCCCGTGTCGCTTACAACTCCTGTCGCAACCGGCATTGCCCCAAGTGCCAGAGCGCGACGCGCGAGCGGTGGCTCGCCGACCGCCAGGCCGATCTGCTGCCGGTACCTTACTTCCACGTCGTGTTCACGGTGCCGGCCGAAGTCGCCGAGATCGCCTTCCACAACAAGGCGGTCGTCTATGCGATCCTGTTCGACGCGGTCGCCGCGACGCTCAAGATCATTGCCGCCGATCCCAGGCACCTCGGCGGCGCGATCGGCTTCCTCGCCATTCTTCACACCTGGGGCCAGGCGCTAACCCATCATCCCCACATCCATTGCCTCGTCCCCGGCGGAGCGCTTTCTGCCGATGGGCGCTGGCTCGACTGCCGGCCCCGTTTCTTCCTGCCCATCCATGTCCTCTCCCGCCTGTTCCGGCGGCTGTTCCTCGAGCGGCTTCACGCGGCCCACGCGGTCGGCCAACTGCGCTTTTCCGGTACGTTGACCGAGCTTGGGGATGACGATGGCTTCACCGCGGCGATCCGGCGGCTTCGTCGCAAGAACTGGGTCGTCTATGCCAAGCCGCCGTTCGGCTCGCCCGTACATGTCCTCGCCTATCTCGGCCGCTATACCCACCGGGTCGCCATCGCCAACAGCCGCCTGGTCAGCGCCGATGAGGCCAGCGTGACCTTCCGCTGGCGCGATTACCGCCGCCGCAACGCGCCCGGCGATCATCCGGCAGCTTCTGGCGGCGATGAAGTCGCCTTCGACCGCGGCAGCCAGCGAAGTCACCAGGTCGCTCCCACGTTTTGACCCAACCGTCTGTCCCTGCTGTCGCGGCATTTTACGCATCACCGCCACGCTGCCGCGATGGCGGACCCGGCCACCTCGGCCGCCGCCTGATACGTCGTGAGCACACGCTTCGATCCGAACATCGATCCTGACGGCGTCGCGACATCAGCGTCGACCGACGTAATGATGCCCCGTGTCCAATATCTTGCCGACATGTCCGCCGAGCCGGCGTCGATCTCGCAATCCAACCCAAAAAGCCGATCCGTGCATCGATCTCCCCGGCTAACACCGGTGGTTTGGCGTCGCCGCCACCGACGCGAGCGCTCCGCGTCGCCCGAAGCCAGTCGCCAGGAACCGGCGTCGCGACACTAATCCCATAGCGCGTGGCCGCGTCAGCGGGTTCGCTCAATCCGGCTTCAATGAGGTCGCGCACGCGCCAAGCCCGGCGTGCAGCGCCGCGCAACCTCACAGAACCCTCCAGATTCCCAAACGGCCAGACCTCCGATTCAATGATCGCGGGCCTGAGGGAGGTTGGCGATGGCATCGGCGGTGGCGCTTCGATCGGATTCGCAGCGGCCAAGATGCGGGCGCTGGCGTCGATTTACGAGTGCGGGACACGGAGCGAGGCGGCGCGCGTCGGCGGGGTGGGCTTCAGACGGGTCGCGATCGGGTATTGCGGTTCAACGCCGCCGGGCCTGACGGGCTGATCGACGCGGTGCCGCCTGGCGGCGTGCCACTGCTCGACGACGCGCAACGTCGCGCCTTGGTGCAGATCGCGAGAGTGGCCCGATCCCGGCATCGCACGGTGTCGTACGCTGGCGGCTGATCGATCTGGCAGTGGGTGTGGGACGCGTTCGCCATCAGCATCAGCAAGCAGACATTGAGCCGGGAGTTGCGCGCCATGGGGTACCGCAAGCTGTCGGCACGCCCGCGTCATCATGCGCAGGAGGATGACGCCATTGCGACGTTTGAAAAACTTCCCCGCCCAAGTGGCAGCGATCCGGGCAACGCTCCCGCGCGGCACACCGATAGAGCTTTGGTGGCAAGACGAGGCGCGGATCGGCCAGATCGCGCGGAACAGGGAATGATCCGGGGGATCATTCCCCCGCAAGACGGGATCACCCGTCGCTGGGCGCGTCGCGGAACCCGACCTTCGGCGCCGAAGGACCAACGCACGGCATCCGCCTATATCTACGGAGCGATCTGCCCGGCCGAGGGTAAGGGCGCTGCGCTCGTACTGCCACGATGCAACACCCAGGGCATGAACTTGCATCTGGCCGAAATCTCCGCCGCCGTCGCGCCGGGCGCGCACGCCATCCTGCTGCTCGACCAGGCGGAATGGCATGGTTCCGGCGCTCTCACCCCCCGGCCAACATCACCTTGCTGCCGCTGCCGTCGAAATGCCCCGAGCTCAGCCCCGTTGAGAATATCTGGCAGTTCATGCGCGAAAACTCGCTCTCCAACCGGATATTCAAGTCCTATGCCGACATCCTCGACCACTGCTGCTTCGCATGGAACCGTCTCGTCGAGCAGCCATGGCGCATCATGTCCATCGGCACGAGAGCATGGGCGCATGGGTGACCATCAGTGGGACTTGGTGCTAGTCGTGGCTTCCTTGATCGTCCTGACCATTCGCCCGGCCTGGCCGTTCGTCCATGGATGGTAGTGTGGGGCTACATTTTTCGCTGCAATCCAGCATTTATTGCATTCTCAATATGTTAAAAGTCGTTACGATTCCCCTTACCCTCCACTCTCTCCGCTTTGAGGGCTACGCGCCCCGCGCGAATCGCGCTACCGGCGCGGTTCGCATGACAGACACACCCGAATCCTTCGCGCTCTACATCCATTGGCCGTTCTGCGTATCCAAATGCCCCTATTGCGACTTCAACAGCCATGTTCGCGAGGCGGTAGACCAGGATGCGTGGCGCGCCGCGCTGCTCGCCGATCTGGCCTATGAGGCGGCGGCGTTGCCGGGGCGGCGGCTGGGGTCGATCTTTTTCGGTGGGGGCACGCCCTCGCTGATGCCGCCCGCGACGGTGGCGGCGCTGATCGAGGCGGCGGGGCGGCACTGGGCGTTCGACGAGGATGTCGAGATCACGCTGGAGGCCAACCCCTCCTCGGTCGAGGCGGCGCGGTTCGCCGATCTGGCGTCGGCGGGGGTGAACCGCGTCTCGCTGGGGCTCCAGGCGCTCGACGACGATGCGCTGCGCTTCCTGGGCCGCGCGCATGGCGTCGACGAGGGGCTCGCGGCGCTCGCCACCGCGCAGCGGGCGTTTGCGCGGGTGAGCTTCGACCTGATCTATGCCCGGCCCGACCAGAGCCTGACCGACTGGGAAGCCGAACTGCGCCGCGCGATCGGCTATGGCACCGAGCATCTGTCGCTCTACCAGCTTACGATCGAAGCGGGCACGCGGTTCGCGACGCTGTTCGAAAAGGGCGAGCTGGCCGCCTATGATCCCGATGCGGGCGCCGATCTGTTCGAGGCGACGCGCGCGATCAGCGCGGCGGCGGGGCTGCCCGCCTATGAGATTTCGAACCACGCGCGCGCCGGGGCGGAGAGCCGCCACAACCTGACCTATTGGCGCTATCGCGACTATGCGGGCGTTGGTCCCGGCGCGCATGGTCGGCGCGGCGGGCTGGCGACGCTGCGCCACAAAAAGCCCGAGAACTGGATGGCGGCGGTGGCGCGCAACGGGCACGGCGCGCAGGAAGAGACGCCGCTGGCACCCCGCGAGCGCGGCGTCGAGGCGCTGTTGATGGGTCTGCGGCTGCGCGAGGGGATCGATCTGGCGCGAGTCGCGGCGATCTCGGGCGGCAGCGCCCCGCTCGACCTGCGCGCGCTCGCGATGCTGGAGACGCAGGGCCTGGTCGCCCGCGACGCCACCCGGCTGCGGGTGCGCACTGCGGGGATGCCGGTGCTCGAGGCGATCCTGCGCGAACTCGTCACGCCATAGAGTCGTGGGTACCACCCACCGTTCGCCCTGAGCTTGTCGAAGGGCAGTGAGACTCACCGTGCTTCGACAGGCTCAGCACGAACGGGCCTATTCGTCGTCATCAGGCTCTGGCCCAAAATAAAAGCGCCGGAGCATCCGCCCCGGCCCTTTGCATTCCAACAGCCCGATCCGCTCAGCAGATCGACTGGCCGGTCTTCGCCCAGTCGGCGAGGAAGCCTTCGATGCCCTTGTCGGTCAGCGGATGCTTGACGAGCTGGCGGATCACCGCGGGCGGCGCGGTCATCACGTCGGCGCCGATCTTGGCGGCCTGGAGCACGTGGATCGGGTGGCGGACGCTGGCGACCAGGATCTCGGTGCCGAAGTCGTAATTGTCATATATGGTGCGGATGTCCTCGATCAGGTCCATCCCGTCAAAGCCATTGTCGTCGTGCCGCCCGACGAAGGGCGAGACGAAGGTCGCCCCCGCCTTTGCCGCGAGCAGCGCCTGGTTCGCGGAGAAGCAGAGCGTGACATTGACCATCGTGCCGTCGTCGCTCAGCGCCTTGCACGTCTTGAGCCCGTCGAGGGTCAGCGGCACCTTAACTGCGATGTTGTCGGCGATCTTCCGAATCACCTCGGCCTCGCGCATCATCGTCGCATAGTCGAGCGCGACGACTTCGGCGGAGACGGGACCGTCGACGATCTCGCAAATCTCGGCGACGACTTCCAGGAAGTTGCGCCCCGCCTTGTGGATCAGCGAGGGATTGGTGGTCACGCCGTCCAGCAGGCCACCCTCGGCCAGATCGCGGATGTCGGCAATGTCGGCGGTGTCGGCGAAGAATTTCATGATGCGTTCCTGCGTTATCCGTAGCGGACGAGCATCAGCCGCACTCGATCCGCCTTGAGCTTCGCGACCGATACGCGATAGCTGCCGGGCCGCAAGCGAAACCGCACGATCTTTTTGATTGTCGAGCAGGCGGGGACGCGCGGTTCGGAATCGAGCGACAGCGGCTTGCCCCGCGCCGGGGCGATGTCGATCCATCCGTCGCGGTCGGCGGCGATGCCGAACAGCCCGGCCTTGCGGATGCGGACAATGGTGGTCGCCGCGCCGCGCCGGACCGGAAGCGTCACCGTGTGCCCGGTGTCGAGCCCGCGCCCGGCGCGCGTCCATCCCGCCAGTGCGCGGGGCAGCGCGGCATCGCGCGTCGTACAGGGCGGTGGCGCGGCGGCTGCAAGCGTGAATGCGAGCGCGATCGACAGCATGACGGTTCCCCCCGGAATGCCGGCCCTCCCCGGCGCGCTCATGCTATGCCACCCACAGCCGAGGTGGCAACCGCGCCGCGCGGGATGTTGTTGCATTTCCGTGACAGAACCGTAGAGCGCCGCCGATGCGCCGTGTCTTTCTTGCTGGATTGTTGCTCGCTCCTGCACCGGCGCTGGCGCAGCGCGAGGATTCGCAGCTCTGGTTTCAGGCCAATGGATCGGTGCCTGTGGCGGAGGACACGCAGGTCATCGTCGAGGCGATCGGCCGGTTCAGCGACAATGCCGGAGGGTTTGCGCATAACGAGATTGGCGGGCTTCTGACCCATAAGGCTGGCGATCGTTTCGAACTCGCGCTCGGCTATCGCCATGTCGAGGATTACGAGCAGGGCCGCACCAAGCCGAACGAGGAGCGATTGCGCCAGCAGGTGACGATGACCGTCGGCCATGGCTTCGGCATCAGGTTCCGGCTGGAAGAGCGCTTCCACCAGCGCGGGCGCGAGATGGGCGTGCGAATCCGCCCGCAACTCCGCTACACGCTGCCGCTGGGCCGGGCGAAGAACGCGCCGTTCCTCCTCGCCACCGCCGAGTCGTTCGTCAATTTCAATGCGACCGACTGGGGTCAGGATCGCGGCGTCGAACGGCTGCGGCACACGATCCTGGTGTCGTTGCCGCTCTCCTCGAACCTGCGCGGCGATGTCGGCTATCTCAACCAATACCGCTTCGGGCGCGGCGGCGAACGCGACCTGATGGAGCACGCCGCCACCTTCGCGCTGACGCTGGCGCTGTAGCGGCTATTCCCCGGCGACGAGCATCACCTTGGCCTGTGGCTTGGTGAGCTTGCTGAGGCGGAGCACATACAGCCCCGGCTGGAGATCGAACCGCACGATCTTGCGGATCGTCGAGCATTCCGGGCCATGGCCGTGGGCAACCGATGTCAGCGCCGAGCCGTCCTTCGGAGCGACCTCGATCCAGCCGGGCTGGTCGAGCGCGATACCATAGGTGCCGGCCCGATCGATGCGAAAACCGATACGGGCGACACCACCGCTCTGCGCCGGCTCGGGCGTCGCGTTCAGCAGCGCCAGCGCATCGGCGACGGTCTTCACCGGCGGGCGGGCGTCCAGCTTCGCCTGACCCTCGGGGGTGAGGCTTCGCAACACCACGGGCCGGGTCAGGTCGCCCGGACTGCCCTGCCCCGGCAGCGTCCATGCCGCCAGCGCCGCGGGCAGCCCCGCCATCGCCGTGCAGGGCGCGGGCGTCGGGGCTGGTTGGGGGGCGGGTGCGGGCACGGCCTGGCCGAGCAACAAGGCGAGCAGCAACATCGGGCAATCTCCTCGGCCCGCGAATACGGGATTCCCGTCGCGCGCAAAATCCCCATATGAGGGGCGACCATGTCGCGCGCCCGCATCCTCGTCCTCCATCCCGCGCTGGGGCCGCTCGATTATCGGGTGCCGCAGGGAATGACGGTCGAGCCCGGGGCGATCGTCGTCGTCCCCATAGGGCCCCGCCAATATGCCGGGGTGGTGTGGGAGCCCGAACGGCTGCCCACCGAGGAGATTGGCGACAACCGGCTGCGAAACCTGATCGCGGTCGCCGACGCCCCGCCGATCCGCGCGCCGCTGCGCCGGCTGATCGAATGGACCGCCGATTATTATCTCGCGCCCTTGTCCTCGGTGCTGGCGATGGCGGTGCGCTCGACCGCGGCGTTTGAGGCTTCGCCGACGGTGGTCGAGTATCGCGCGACGGGCCTCGTCCCCGACCGCATGACGCCGCAGCGCGAACAGGCGCTCGAGCGGATCGGCGAGCGGCAGGGGCTGGTGCGTGAACTGGCGACGATCGCCGATGTATCCGACGCGGTGATCCGGGGCTTGTGCAAGGTCGGCGCGATCGAGGGCGTGACGGTCGATACCGACAGCCCCTATCCACGCCCCGACCCTGCCTTCGGCCCGCCCGCGCTCAACCCCGAACAGGCGGCGGTCGCCGAAACCCTCCGCGCGGCGGTCGAGGCGCGGCGCTTCCAGCCCTTCCTGCTCGACGGCGTCACCGGATCGGGCAAGACCGAAGCCTATTTCGAAGCCGTCGCAGCGGCGATCGCGGCGGGGCGGCAGACTTTGGTGCTGCTCCCCGAAATCGCGCTGACCGAACCGTTCCTCAAGCGGTTTGCCGCGCGGTTCGGCTGCGATCCGGTGGCGTGGCATTCGGGGCTGCGCACCTCGCAGCGCCGCCGCGCCTGGCGGGCGATCGCGCGGGGGGAGGCGCTGGTGACGGTCGGCGCGCGGTCGGCGCTGTTCCTGCCCTATGCCGATCTCGGGCTGATCGTCGTCGACGAGGCGCATGAATCGAGCTTCAAGCAGGAAGAGGGCGTCCATTACCACGCGCGCGACGTCGCGGTGATGCGCGGCAAGTTCGAGTCGGCGGCGGTGGTGCTCGCCTCCGCAACCCCGGCGATCGAGACGCGCTACCAGGTCGAACTGGGCCGCTATGCCGAGCTCAAGCTGCCCGGTCGCTATGGCCGCGCCGAACTGCCCGAGATCGAGCCCATCGACCTGATCGCGACGCCGCCCGAGCGCGGGCGCTGGCTCGCGCCGCCGCTCGTCCTCGCGATCGACGCGACGCTGGCGCGCGGCGAGCAGTCGCTCTTGTTTCTCAACCGGCGCGGCTATGCCCCACTGACCCTGTGCCGCCATTGCGGGCATCGCTTCCAATGCCCCAATTGCACCGCGTGGATGGTCGAGCACCGGCTGATCCGCCGGCTGTCGTGCCACCATTGCGGCCACACCGTCCCCACCCCCGAAATCTGCCCCGAATGCGAGGAGCCCGACAGCCTGGTCGCGTGCGGCCCCGGCGTCGAGCGCATCGCCGACGAAGTCGCGGCTTTGTGGCCCGATGCGCGCACCGCGATCGTCACGTCGGACACGCTCTGGTCCCCCGCCAAGGCCGCCGAATTCGTGCACCGGATGGAGCAGGGCGAGATCGACATCGTCGTCGGCACCCAGCTCGTCACCAAGGGCTATCATTTCCCCAACCTCACATTGGTCGGGGTGGTGGATGCCGATCTCGGGCTCGACGGCGGCGACCTGCGCGCCTCCGAACGCACCTTCCAACAGATCATGCAGGTGTCGGGGCGCGCCGGGCGCGGCGAAAAGCCGGGCAAGGTCTTCATCCAGACCCACGCCCCCGACGCGCCGGTGATGCAGGCGCTGGTCAGCGGCGACGCCGACAGCTTTTACGCGGCGGAGACCGAGGCGCGGCGCGATGCCGAGGCGCCGCCCTTTGGCCGATACGCCGCGATCATCGTGTCGAGCGAGGACCGCGCCGCCGCCGAGGAAACCGCGCGGATGATCGGCCGCACCGCGCCGCAGACCGAGGCGATGCACGTCTATGGCCCCGCCCCCGCCCCGCTGGCGATGCTGCGGGGGCGCCACCGCTACCGCCTGCTGGTCCATGCCCGCCGCGCGTTCGACGTGCAGGACGTGATCCGCGAGTGGCTGGGCGGGCTGGAATGGGGGGCGAAGGTGCGCGTCGCCGTGGACGTCGATCCCTATAGTTTCCTGTAGGATAGCGGGTTAGCATCGCGAAACTCAGGGGGGTTTTCGCCATGATTCGCCGACTTTGCGCGCTTGCGCTGCTCGCCCTCCCCACGCCCGCCGCCGCCGAATGGCATGAAGCCAGCAGCGCGCATTTCCGGGTCTATTCGGAACAGCCGGTCGATCGGCTGACGCGGTTCGCGACCGAACTGGAGCGATTCGACAAGGCGATCCGGCTTTTGCGCGGCGATCCCGACAAGCCGGTGGGGAAGGCGAACCGCGTCACCGTGTTCGTGGTCGACGATACCGAGGCGGTGCAGGCACTGTTAGGGCGTGGCGGCGTCGCCGGCTTCTATCGCGCGCGGGCCGGCGGATCGCTCGCCTTCGTGCCGCGCCATGCCGGTGCCGCCAATGCCGACGATCTGGACGCGCAGGCGATCCTGCTCCACGAATATGCGCATCACCTGATGTTCTCGATGGCGCCCAACGCCGTCTATCCCGCCTGGTATATCGAGGGGTTCGCCGAAGCGATGGCGGCGACCAGCTTCGGCAAGGACGGCTCAGTCCTGATCGGCAATATGCCGCAATATCGGGCGCATTCGATCATGGGCGCCAATCCGCTGCCGGTGCGCTCGCTGCTGCTCGACGACCCGAGCGAGTTCGACGCAATGCAGAATCAGGCGCTCTACGGCCAGGGCTGGCTGCTCACCCATTACATCACCTTCGGCAAGGCGCGGCAGGACCAGTTCGGCGCCTATCTGCTCGCGCTCAACCGCGGCAAGTCGCCCGCCGAGGCCGCCGCCGCGTTCGGCGACCTGGGCAAGCTGGGCAGCGAACTCGAACGCTACAAGGTGTCGCGCCTCCAGGGTCTGCGGATCAATCCGCAGGCGATCGGGAACCCCGCCGTCGCCGTCCGCGCGCTCACCCCCGGCGAGGCGGCGACGATGGACGTCCGCATCCAGTCGAAGAACGGCGTCAGCGCCCGCACCGCGCCCGATGTGTACGCCGCCGCGCGAAAGGCCGCCGCACCCTTCCCCAAGGATCCCGGCGCACAGATCGCGCTCGCCGAGGCCGCGTTCGACGCGGACGATTTCGCCGCTGCGGAGGCCGCCGCCGATCGCGCAATCGCCGCCGATCCCAAATCGATCGACGGCCATGTCTATAAGGCCAAGGCACAGATGGCCACGGCGCAGCGCGCCAAGGACGAGCGCCCCGAGACCTGGAACGCGATCCGCCGGTCGATCCTCGTCGCCAACAATCTCGACCCGCAGGACCCCGAACCGCTGATCCTCTATTTCGCCAGCTTCGCCGCCGCGCACCAGCCGCCGGGCAAGGACGCGCGCGACGGGCTGTACAGCGCGTTCCTGCTCGCACCGCAGGATTCGGGGCTGCGCTATGCCACCGCGACGATGCTGCTGCGCACCGGCGATGCGGCCCGGGCGCGCACGCTGCTGGCCCCGCTCGCCTGGCAACCCCATGCCGCAGGCCGCGCGAAACAGGCCCGCGCCCTGCTGGCGCGGATCGACGCAGGCGATGTCGAGGGCGCAGTGCGGCTGCTGGACTCGCCTCCGAAGGCGCCGGCAAAGTCCTGAGGCGCATGTCGCAATCGTCCAAGTATCCTCCCGGATTTCGCGCTAGAATCCCCGTAAAATGAGAGGGTTCGCATGATTCGCACGCTATTTGCTGTCGTCCTGCTTGCGTTTCCGATCCTCGCGCGCGCCGACTGGCACGAAGCGGTGACGCCGCATTTCATCGTCTATGCCGACCAGCGCCCCGAACGGCTGACCGAATTTGCCACGGAGCTGGAACGTTTCGATGCGGCAGTCCGCCTGATCGCCGGCCGCCCCGACCAGCCGGTTGCCCGGCCCAACCGCCTGACCGTCTATGTCGTCGACGACACCGGCGATGTGGCAAAGCTGTCCGGCGACCGATCCGCAGCAGGCTTTTACATCCCGCGCGGCGGCGGGTCGCTGGCGATCGTGCCGCAATCCTCACGGTCGGCGCTCAGTCCCCGCGCGGTGCTACTGCACGAATATGCCCATCACCTGATGTGGAGCGTCTCGCCGAACACCGTCTATCCGGCGTGGTATATCGAGGGTTTTGCCGAGGCGATGGCGACCGCCACCTTCGGAAAGGACGGATCGGTCGCCTTCGGCAATCCGCCGCAACACCGGGCCTATGGCCTGATGGCGGGCAACTGGCTGCGCGCGGACAAGCTGCTGGTCGCCGAAACCCTCAAGCTCAGCGACGACCAGCGCGAGGGGCTGTACGGTCGGGGCTGGCTGCTCACCCATTATCTGTTGTTCGGCGGCAAGCGTCCGGGACAGCTCACCGCCTACCTGACGGCGATCAACGCCGGCAAGCCGCTGGCCGAGGCCGACGAAGTGTTCGGGGACCTGAAACTGCTCGACAAGGAACTGGAGCGGTACAAGATGGGCCGGTTCGCGGGCTATCGCGTCGCGGCCAAGGCGCTCCCCGCCGCCAAGGTGACGCTCCGAAAGCTGACCGCCGGCGAGGCCGCGACGATGGACGTACGCATCCGATCGAAAGTGGGAGTCAACCGCACCACCGCGCCGGGCGTGTACGACACCGCGCGCCGCGTCGCGACCGGGCATGAACAGGACGCAGGCGCGCAGCTGGTGCTGGCGGAGGCCGCCTATGACACGCGCGACCTCAGCGCCGCAGAGGCCGCCGCCGATCGCGCGATCGCCGCCGATCCCGCCCGCACCGACGGCTATCTGTACAAGGCGATGGCACAGATGGCGACCGCGCGGCAGGCCAAGGATAAGCGCCCCGAGCTGTGGACCTCGATCCGCCGCACCATCGCCGCGGGCAACCGGCGCGAGCCCGACGACCCGAAGCTGCTGACGCTCTATTATCGCAGCTTCGTCGACCCGGGCTTCCCGCCCACCGACCTCGCCAAGCGCGGGCTGCTCACTGCGTTCACCCTGGCGCCGCAGGATCAACTGCTGCGGATCAATACCGCCGCGCTGTATCTGCGCGAAGGCAATGCCGCGATGGCGCGCGAACTTCTGACCCCGCTCGTCTATTCCCCGCACGGCGGCGGACTCGCCAAACGCGCCGCCGCGATGGTCGCCAGGATCGACGCAGGCGACACCGCAGCCGCCGCCGAAACCGGCGCCGACACCGACCCGGACGCGCCGGAGGGCGCCGACGGGGCGGAGGGCGCGCCGGACTGACACGTCGGAAATTACCGGCATCGCTTGAACCCTTCCGAGTTTTCCCCGAAAGCGGCGGCGTAAGGAAAAGGGTCCGGGAATGGTTCGGCGGCTGCTGCTATTAGTCTTGGCGATGGCGTTTCTCGGCACCGCCCCGGCGCGCGCCGACGATATCTCCGCGTCCGCGCGCGGCGTCGTCCGCGTCGTCACGATCGCAGTCGTCGGCGACGACGTCGTCGGCTTCGGCCATGGCAGCGGCTTTGCGGTGTCGCCCAACCGCATCGTCACCAACGCGCATGTCGTCGAACTGGCGGATCGCTATCCCGACAATGTCGTGATCGGCGTCGTACCCTCGGAAGGCGACAAGTCGTACCAGGGCCGGCTGATCGCGATCGACAAGCAGCGCGACCTGGCGCTGATCGAATTCAGCGGCATCCGGCTCGCGCCGCTCACGCTCTATTCGGGCGCGCCCGGCGATGGCGAGACGTTGATCGCGCTCGGCTATCCCGGCAATGTCGATGTCGCGACCGCGCGCTCCGCCGCCGACTTCATCACCCCGCAATCGCCCGTCCGGTCGCAGGGCGGCTATGCCGGGCTGCGCTCGCTGGAGGGGACCAGCGTGCTGCTCCACACCGCGAGCATCGCGCGCGGCAATTCGGGCGGGCCGCTACTCGATCGCTGCGGGCGCGTGCTCGGGGTCAATTCGGCGATCACGCGCGGCGACGAAGGCGATTCGAGCTTCGCCTTCGCGATTGCGGGCACCGAGCTTGCCGCGTTCCTGACCGCCGCCAAACAGCCCTTCGCCACCGTCGCGATGCCCTGCACCAGCGTCGAGGAGCAGATGGCGCTCGAACGCAACGCCGATGAAAAGGCCCGCGCCGAGGCCGACCAGCAATCGCGCGCCGACGCCGCCCGCGCCGATGCCGCGCGCCAGGACGCGATCACCCAGGCGCGCACCCGCAACGAAGCCGCGCGCGAGAATTTCATGGCGGGCGCCGCGGTGCTGCTCGTGCTGGGCGCGCTTGCGGTCGGCGGCGCCGGGCTGTTGCTGTCGCGCGATCGCCGGCGCGAGGCGATCTGGGTCGCGCTGGGCGGGGGGGTGCTGATGATCGGCGCCGTCGCATTGTTCCTCAGCCGCCCGGGGTTCGATGAATCCAAGGTCATGCCGATGCCGCGCGCCAGCGGCACTCCGACCGTGCCCAGCCCGATCGAGCTTGGCCGCATGGTCTGCACCTTGGTCCCCGAGCGCAGCCGGGTGACGGTGACGGCGATCGACACCGTCGACCTCGACATCGGCACCGATGGCTGCATCAACGGCCGCACCCAATATGCCGAGGCGGGCACGCATTGGCAGCGCGTGCTGGTCCCCGACCAGGACCAGTCGGTGTCGGTGCTCGACTATGATCCGGGCACCCGCACCTACACCAACACCCGCTATCTGCTCTCCGCCGAGCAGATGAAGGCCGCGCGCGCGCTCCGCGCCGAAGTGCCGATCAAGCAGTGCAGCACCGACCAGACCGCCCGCGCCCGCCTCGCCACCCAGCAACAGGCGCTCCGCGCGGCGCTGCCGCCGGTGTATAACGAAAAGCTGGTCTATCGCTGCGCGGCGGGAGCGGGCGCAACGCCGAAGCCATAGCTCACCCGCGATCGATGCGCGCGGCGAAGCACCCCTGTCGCGCATTATGCGCGTGGAGAAAGGCGACTGCGGGATCGGCGAACATCCGTCGGATCAGCGGTTCCAGCGCGAACCCCTCCGCCACCTCTGCGTCTGTCATCCGATCGTGGCGGTCGAAAGCCCGGAGCGAGATCAGGCGGGACGCCAGCTGCTCCGGCACCTCGTCCACAAACCGGGCCTGTTTCTCGGCCCCTTCGCGTACATATAGGGCGTGGCTTGCACGATAGGGGCCATCCACCGGCAGATGCGTGTAGTTGACGAGCAGCAGCGTCTCCCCCGGCGCGGCATCCTCCAGCGTGATCCGGCATGGAAAGCCCGGCTTCGCATCGGCGACCACGCGCACTGCCCGCCGCGCGGCCAGCGCCGCGTCGGGCAGGCCGTACAGCGCCCGGAACGGTGCCGGATCGAGCCCGGCGATGACGAAGCTCATTCCTCCACCCCCTCGCGCCGGCGCAGCACGATCTTGCGGTCGATGCCGTATGCATAGCCGCCCATCGTCCCGTCGCTGCGCTGGGCGCGGTGGCAGGGGATGACGATCGATACCGGGTTCGCCCCGCATGCCGTCCCCGCCGCACGCACCGCACGCGGATTGCCCGCCTCCGCCGCGAGCTGGGCATAGCTGCGCGTCTCGCCCGGCGGGATCGCGCGCAAAGCCTGCCACACCGCCTCCTGGAATGCGCTGCCCCGCACGTCGAGCGGCAGGTCGGCGTCGCGCCCCGGCGTCTCGACCTCGGCCACCACCCGCGCCGCCAGATCGGAAAGCGCCGTCCCACCCGCTACGATCTCCGCCGCCGGGAAGCGCCGCGCGAGCTGGAGCGCATCCTCGTCGAACGCCACGCGGCACAGACCCTTGTCGGTGGCGGCGATCAGCAGCGGCCCCAGGCTGGTGGCCGCGATCGTCCAGCGGATCGTCACCCCCGCCCCGCCGCGCTGCCACGCGCTCGGCGTCATCCCCAGCCGGGCATGCGCGGTTTCGTAGAAGCGGCTCGGCGCCGAATAGCCCGCCGCATAAATCGCTTCCGTCACACTGCCGCCCTCGCCCAGCGCCGCCGCCGCGCGCCGCGCCTTCAACCCGCGGGCATAGGCGGCGGGGCTCACCCCCGTCGCGCGCTTGAACAGCCGCTGGAAATGATGCGGCGCATAGCCGACCGCCGCCGCCAGCGCCTCGAGCCCCGGCGCCTCCTCGGCCCGCTCGATCAGCGCCACCGCCTTCGCCACCGCCACCCGGTCGCGCGCGACTTCGTCGGGCTTGCACCGCAGGCAGGCACGGAATCCCGCCGCCCGCGCGGCCTCGCCATCGGCGAAGAAGCGGACATTCTCGCGCAGCGGTCGCCGCGCCGGGCAGCTTGGCCGGCAATAGATGCCGGTGGTCGTCACCGCCACGATCACCCGCCCGTCATAGGCGCGGTCGCGTGCGTCGAAAGCCGCCCAGGCGGTGTCGTCGGAGAGCGTGTCCTGTGTCATGGCGCCGGTATACGCCGCCCGCCTTGCGCCCGCATCCCGCCGCTTGCGCTCAAAGCTGAGGGAAATGCTCGACATGGGTCTCCGCGTCCCGCCCGATATACAGCGCCCGGCGACCGGAAAACGACACGACATAGCCCGCGCAGCCCGCCGAGACCGCCTTCTCGCAAAAGCCCCGATAGGTGTAGCCCGGCTGCTGTTGCTGCGCTTCCCGGATCGCTTGCTGAAGGCATGCTGCATCCAGCCGTGGCGCGACGGGCGTGGATACAGCGTGCGCGCCCAGTTCCAGGCTCTGTCCGTCCGGCAGATAATAGGTAGCGGTCGCCCGCCGATAGTCGATCGCATATCCTTCGAACCCCGCTTCCATCAGCGCCCCGATGATGTCGGGGAAATGCATCCGGTCGCTCTCGGCTGCCTCCATACAGGCTTGGGCAGTCCTCTTCTGATGGTCGTCCATTTGGCTCTCCATGTATTTTCGGTCGTGGTCACCCCAGCGGAAGCGTCGTCATATGGCCGCGTTCGGCGAGGCCCTGCAGGAGACGTTTCAGCGTCTCGCGCTCCTCTTCCCCCAGGCATTCGAAGAATTCGGCGTCGTTGCGATCCGCGAGCGCAGCCAGTTCCGGCACGAGCCCGATGCCGCGATCGGTCAAGGCGAGCGTCTGGCTGCGGCCATCGTCCGTGCTGGCTTTCCGCGCGACCAACGACTTGGCGATCAGCCTGTCTGCAAGCTTGGTGATCGCCCCCCTGCTCATCCCCATCTCGTCGGCAATCCGGCTCGGCGGGGTTGGTTGCTTGCCATAGAGGACGCGCAGCAACGTCCACTCGGCAACGGTCACGTCCATTGCGGACAGCTTGACCGCGAACGCATGCGAAACATGGTTCGACACCATGCGCAGCCAGAACCCGATATGCGCGGGAAGGTCCGAGACAGGGCGAGTCGACAATGGGAACCTCCTTCTGCGTTCGCGGACTATAGAAGGATGGTTTCCTAGTCAACTATATCGGTCGAATGCGTTTGGGAGTCGACAATCGACTTGCGACCGCCGCGCTTTACCGCCACCGTTAGCGCTAACGGGCGCAGGGACGCCGCGATGGGGAGAGTCGCTTGAGCATCTGGAAACGCACCCGCGGCCTGCGCTGGGGAATCATCGGCGTCGTCATGCTCGGCACCGTGGTCAATTACCTGACGCGCAACACGTTGGGCTTCGCCGCGCCGCTGATGCTGGCCGACCTGCACATCACCGAACAGCAATATAGCTGGGTGACGGGCGCGTTCCAGGCGGGGATCATGCTCCAGCCGCTGGTCGGCTATATCCTCGATCGCATCGGGCTGCGCACCGGCTTTGCGGTGTTCGCCACCGGATGGGGGCTGCTGACCATGGCGCATGGGCTGGTACCGAGCTGGCAGTGGCTGTTCGCGGTGCGCGGCGCCTTGGGCTTTGCCGAGGGCACCGCGCATACCGGTGGGCTGAAGGTCGTGTCCGAATGGTTCCCGGCGCGCGAGCGCGGGATGGCGGGCGGCATCTATAACATGGGCGCATCGGTCGGCGCGGCGACAGCGCCGCTGCTCGTCTATTGGGCGAGCAGCGTGTGGAACTGGCGCGCGGCGTTCGTCGTCGCCGGGCTGCTCGCCTTCCTGTGGGTCGCACTGTGGCTCGCCGTCTATCGCCCGCTTGCCAGCCATCCGCGCGTGTCCGATGCCGAGCGCGACTATATCCGCAGCGGGCAGGAAGCGCATACCCAGGCGTCGCTGGTCCGCCCGTCGGTGCGCTCGATCCTCGGGCGGCGCAATTTCTGGGGGATCGCGCTGCCGCGCTTCCTGGCGGACCCGACCTGGGGCACGCTCACCTTCTGGCTGCCGCTCTACCTCACCTCGCGCGGGTTCAGCCTGGGGGCGACCGCGCTGTCGACCTTCCTGCCGTTTCTCGCGGGCGAGCTGGGCTGCCTGTTCGGGCCGACCGTCGTGCTGTGGCTCCAGCGGCACGGCATCGGGCTGATCGATGCGCGGCGCTGGACCTTCACGCTGGGTGCGGCGCTGATGACGTGCATGATCGCGGTGCCCTTCGCGACGAACCTCTACCTCGCGGTCGCACTGCTCAGCCTGGGCGGGTTCGCGCACCAGACGCTGTCGGTGACCTGCATCACGCTGGCGAGCGACCTGTTCCGCAAGGACGAGCTGGGCACGGTCGCGGGGATGGCCGGGACGATGGCCAATCTCGGCGTGCTGCTGTTCTCGCTCGCGATCGGCGGGCTGGTGGCGCAGATCGGCTATGCGCCGTTCTTCATCGCGCTTGGCCTGCTCGACCTCGTCGCCGCCGCCGTGCTGTGGGGCGTCGTCCGGCCCCCGATCGACACCCAGGGCATCACCCCCGTCACGGAGCTTCCCGGCGCATGATCCGCAATCCGATCCTTCCCGGCTTCAATCCCGATCCCTCGCTGTGCCGCGTCGGCGACGACTATTATATCGCGACATCGACCTTCGAATGGTTTCCCGGCGTCCAGATCCACCATAGCCGCGACCTGGCGAACTGGACGCTGCTAAGCCGCCCGCTGGTCCGCGCGTCGCAGCTCGACATGCGCGGCGATCCCGATAGCTGCGGCGTGTGGGCGCCCGATCTCAGCCATGACGGCGAGCGCTTCTGGCTGACCTATACCGACGTCAAACGCTATGGCCGCACCACGGTAGGCGGCGCATCGGGCGCGTCCCTGCGCGATTTTCACAATTATCTGGTGACGTGCGAGACCACCGACGGCGACTGGTCAGACCCGGTGCCGCTCAATTCGAGCGGGTTCGATCCCGGGCTGTTCCACGATGACGACGGGCGCAAATGGCTGGTCAACCAGCTCTGGGACCATCGCCCGGGCCGCAGCCGCTTCGCGGGCATCGTCCTCCAGGAATATTCGCCTGAAGAGCAGCGGCTGGTCGGCGAGCGCGTCAATATCTTCCCCGGCACCGCATTGGGCCTGACCGAGGCGCCGCATCTCTACAAGCGCAACGGCTGGTACTATCTCCTCACTGCCGAGGGCGGCACCGGCTGGAACCATGCAGTGACGATGGCCCGGTCGCGCGACATCGCCGGCCCCTATGAACTCCACCCGCACGGCCAGATCCTCAGCAGCCGCACCCGCCCCGATGCCCCGCTCGCCCGCGCGGGCCATGCCGACCTGGTCGATACCGCCGATGGCCAGACCTGGATCGCCTATCTCTGCGGTCGCCCGCTGCCCAATCGCGGACGCTGCGTGCTGGGGCGCGAGACCGCGCTCCAGCCGATGCGCTGGGGCGAGGATGACTGGCTGTACACGCTCGACGGCAGCGGGATGCCGATGCTGGAGGCGCCCACCCCCACGCTACCCGCCTCGCCCGCCCGCGCCACGCAGGAACGCCACGATTTCGACGCGCCCGAATTGCCGCTCGACCTGCAATGGCTGCGCACGCCGGACCCCGACCGCATCTTCAGCCTCACCGCGCGACCCGGCCATCTGCGCCTCTATGGCCGCGAGACGATCGGCAGCCTGTTCACCCAGGCGCTGGTCGCGCGGCGGCAACAGGCTTTGTGCTATTCGGCAAGCTGCCGAATCGACTTCACGCCGCAGCATTTCCAGCAGGCGGCGGGGCTGGTCGCCTATTATAATTCGAGCAAGTTCCACTATTTCCACATCACGCATGACGACGCGCTGGGCCGCCATCTGCGCGTAATGTCCGCGCTCCCCGATTCGCCCCAGGCCGACGCCTTCAGCGCCCCCGTCGCGATCCCCGAGGGACCGATCGAACTGCGCGCCGAGGTGGATTACGAACGCCTGCGCTTCGGCTGGCGCAGCGAGGGCGGCGACTGGCACTGGCTGCCCGAGCAGTTCGACGCGAGCATCCTGTCGGACGAGGCCAGCGCCCCCGGCCTGCCCAATTTCACCGGCACGTTCATCGGCATGGCGTGCCAGGACATGGCCGGCACGGGTCTGCCCGCCGATTTCGACTGGTTCGAGTATCGCGAGCGGAACTATCAGCCCGATCCGACGGCGACCTAGCCCCGCCGCAGCTTCCCGAACGCCCGCCACAGCTTGTCGAAACGGCGCGGGCGCGGTGGGACGGGATCGGGATCAATCTCGTCCTCGCCGTCTTCGTCCTCGGCCTCGGCCTCGAAATTCGTCGCGGCATAAAAGCGGCGCTGGAGCGCTTCCTCCAGGTCGGCGATCACGGCGTCCTGCCCCTTGAACGCCTTGGCCATCGCCGATTGCGGCAGCGGCATCAGGAACTCGCAGCCATGCCGGCTGCCGTCGCGCCACACCACTTGCGCCTCGCGCGCGCCTGCCCCCGACAGCCCGAGCGCGACCAGCGACCCGGCGGGAATCTCGGCGTCGGCGATGAACAGGAATCCGGTGCGCGACAGATTGTCGACCACCACGTCGATCGGCTGGCCGTCGGCGCCGCGCAGCGTCGATTCGTCGCCCACCGGAAAACGCACCGCGCCGCGCTGGTCGATCTCGCCAAGAACCTCGAGCCTCGCGACCAGCACGTTCGGCATCTCCCCTGCATCCAAGCAGCGCAGCATAGCCGCCGGAATGTTAACGATATGCCAACGCGCGGTATTCCGTGGCCTTACCCTTTGCCCTCACCGCGAAACCAGCCGCGGCAACCGCGCGATCGGCTCGACGCGAATGTCCCGGAAGAACGTCTCGGCGCCCTCCGACTGGAGCTGGATCCGGCCATGCGTCAGCGGCACGCGGCGCCCGGCGGCGTCGATCTCCGCCAAATCGGTCAGCGCCATCACCGGCACGCCGTTGACGACATGGATAGCGCGGTCACCGACGACATAGAGGTCCAGCCGGTTCCACTGCCCCACCGGCTTCTCGGCATCGCGCGCGCCCTCGACATTCCAGTCCGGATTGCCGTTATTGGTCACGTCGATCGGCCGCCCGCCGACCCGGAAGCGGCGATGGGGATAGATAATGCCGCGGTCCTGCGCCGCCGTCGTCCGCGCGCGCACTTCGTTGCCCACCGGCACCACCATGCCCGTCGATCCCAGCATGATCTCGAATTCCACCGCGCGCATCCACGTCCCCCACACCGCGCCCGGCGCGCCGTGCGAGTGATAGAGCAGCCCGTTATTCTGCGGATCGGTCAGGCGCGGCGCCCAGACCTGATCGCCCCATTTAAACTCCAGGCTCAAATGGTAATTCGCCAGGTCGGCGGTGTGGACCAGGCTTCCCCAGGTCTTCCCCTCGACCCGCAGCGCGGGCGCGCCGTCTTCCTCCACCACCGAAAAATACGGCGCCGCGGCGGCGGGCACCCCCAGCGGCGCCACCGCCGGGCGGCGATAGGTCAGCCCCGGATCGTCATAGCCCAGCCACGGCTCCCATTCGTCCAGCCCCTTGCCGTCGAACAACAGCCGCGCCGGTCCCGTCGCCCTGGGTATATCGGCCAGCGTCAGGCGTTGCGCGCGCGCAGGCGGATCGCCCGCGATCGCCGCCTCGGGCGCGTCCTGCGCCACGGCACTCACCGGCAGCCCCAGTGCCAGCAGCACCGCAATCCATTGCACCCGCATCTCACTCTCCCATTGACTTGTGACAGCTTTGCTTCCATATGCGCCGCCAGCGAGGCATCATGCAGCGTGATCGGACACTTGCCCAGCATGGGTTTGTCCCGGCTCTGCCTCGGTTGATTTAGCGGCTTCCCAAGTCACGCGGGTCGTCATTTTTTGACCCCGCCTTCGCGCGCCGATTTGGCGTGCGCGCGTTTGGCTGTTGCAAGGTTATTACCATGGAATTCAAACAACTCGGCCTTTCCGAGATCGTCCTCTCTGCGCTCGCGGCAAAGGGCTATACCGAAGCCACGCCGATCCAGGCCCAGTCGATCCCGTCGCTGCTCGAAGGGCGCGACCTGCTCGGCATCGCCCAGACCGGCACCGGCAAGACCGCGGCGTTCATGCTGCCGTCGATCGATCGCCTGATCGCATCGGGCAAGCGCGCCCAGCCGCGCGGCTGCCGCATGCTCGTCCTCGCGCCCACCCGCGAACTGGCCAGCCAGATCGCCGAAAGCGCGCGTGCCTATTCGAAGGGCACCAAGCTGTCGGTCACGACGCTGTTCGGCGGCACCTCGGTCCACAAGAACAAGACCGACCTGGCCCGCGGCGTCGACATCGTCGTCGCGACGCCGGGCCGCCTCGTCGACTTGCTCGACCAGCATTACGCGATCCTGCTCGGCATCGAGATCCTCGTGCTCGACGAAGCCGACCAGATGATGGACCTCGGCTTCATCCATGCGCTGAAGCGCATCGTCCGCGAGCTTCCGTCGAAGCGCCAGACGCTGTTCTTCTCGGCGACGATGCCGAAGTCGATCCGCGAACTGGCCGGCCAGTTCATCAAGGACCCGGTCGAAGTGAAGGTGACCCCCGTCGCCACCACTGCCGAGCGCGTCGACCAATATGTCACGCATATCCAGCAGGCCGAGAAGCAGTCACTGCTGACGATCCAGCTCCGCGACCCCGCGATCGACCGTGCGCTGATCTTCACCCGCACCAAGCATGGCGCCGACCGCGTCGTGAAGCTGCTCGCGGGCAGCGGCGTTGCGTCGAACGCGATCCATGGCAACAAGAGCCAGCCCCAGCGCGAGCGCGCGCTCGCCGAGTTCCGCTCGGGCAAGGTCAAGGTGCTGATCGCGACCGATATCGCCGCGCGCGGGATCGACGTGTCGGGGGTCAGCCATGTGTTCAATTTCGAGCTGCCCAATGTGCCCGAGCAATATGTCCACCGCATCGGCCGCACCGCGCGCGCCGGCGCTGCGGGCATCGCGATCAGCTATTGCGCCGATGACGAGCGTCCGTACCTGCGCGACATCGAGAAGCTGACTCGCCAGAAGCTGACCGTCCAGCCGCTGCCCGAGAATTTCCTCGGCGAATCGGCCAAGATCAAGTCGAGCCGCGCGCCGATGCCGGTCAGCCGCGATGAGCAGAATGGCCGCAGCGGTCGTGCGATGCAGAGCCAGGGCCGTCCCGGCGGCGGCCAGCGCAGCGCCGCGCCGCGCGGTGGCCAGGGTCAGGGCGAGCGCCGCGAGGCACGCCCGTTCAACGGCGAGCGTCGCGACGACGCCCGCCGCCCGGCACCCACCGGCGAGCGCAGCGGCGAACCCCGCCGCGACTCGGCTCCGCGCAGCGATGCACCGCGCGGCGACGCCCCCCGCAACTATGCGCGGCCCAAGAGCAAGTTCACCGCCCGCCCGGCCCGTCCCGCCGGCGCCGGCGGCAGCCGCCCGCGCTGATCGGCGGGGCTAACCCCGCCTCGAGCGTACCACGCGCCATCGGCATCCTGCCGGTGGCGCGTTGTTTTTGGGGACGGCAGATTTGAAGGGACGCTCTTTTTTAACAGCGGGGCTTATGCCGCTCAGCCGATCCCGCTCTCGTCGCCCTGATACTTGACCTGCAGATACCGCCCCCGCGTCGCGAGCAGGTCGAGGTCACCCTGCGCGAGTTGCGCCGACATGCCCGCGATCTCGTCGTCGATCACCTGTAGCCCCTGCGCAAGCTGCTGGTCCGGCGTCAGCCCGTTGCGCTCGACGCGGCGGAGCGGTTCGGGGACGCGGGCATAGCCCTTGATCAGTTCGGGCAGTTGCTCGCCCACCAGCTTGCGGACTTCGGTCGCCGCCGGGGATTGTTCGTCGAGCTGTGCGAGCTGCGGCGCGAGGAACTCCAGCTTCACGCCGATCGAATCGACCAGCCCCAGCACCGGCGAGGGCAAAGCGGGCCGCTGCCCCTCCAGCCAGCGTTCGGTGGTCAGCGGCAGCGCCTTGAGCGGCACCTGCTGGAGCTGCTCGACGCTGGGAGCGCCAACGAGTGGGAAGATCGCGAAGCCGATCGTCGCGACGACGAGCAACAGCATCATCAACAGCGCGCCGAACATCCCGATCCCGCCGGGCAGGATCAGCCCGGCGACCAGCGCGGCCATCAGGATCGCGCCGTCGGCAACGGCGATGCGCCCCACGCGGCGCAGCACTTCGGCCTGGCGCTGCTGGCGCGCGCGCTTCGACACCTTGCCATAGCGCTCGCGGGTGCGATCGAGCAGTTCGGAGGTGCGCGCCAACTGGCGATCGACGTCGGTGCTCATTGCGGCCTACATCGCCTCCAGCTTGAAGGTCTCGCCCGGGCCGGAGAGCTGGTTCTGCGCCGCGCCCTCGGCGCGCGCGATATAGCCCTTCGACTTCTCGACTTCGCTGGACAGCGTCGTGACCGTGGTCTTCATGCTGTCGAGCGCCTTCAGCTTGAAGGTGTCGATCGCGTCCATCGTGTCATAGATGTTCTGGAACGCGCGCTGGAGCGTCTCGACCGGGATCGTCGCATTGACCGCCTGTTCGTGGATCGCCGCAGACTGGCTCTTGAGCAGCTTGCCGGTCGAATCGATCAGGTTCGCGGTGGTGGTGTTCAGCGCGGTGATCTGGTCGAGCACCAGCTTCTGGTTGGTCAGTGCCTGCGCCACGGTGACCGCGGTGCGCAGCGCCGAGACGGTCGTCGTGGAGGCGCGATCGACGCCTTTGACCAGTTCGACATTGTTCTTCTTGACCAGGTCGAGCGCCAGATAGCCCTGCACCGTCACCGCCATCTGGGTCAGCAGGTCCTGGGTACGCTGGCGGACATAGAAGAGCGCGGTCTCGCGGATCGCCTTGGCCTTGGCCGGATCGCTATGGTCGAGGTCGTTGGCCTTGTCCTCGAGCTTGGCGTCCATCGCCTTGGACAGATAGATCATCTGTTCCAGCCGGCCCATCGCCGCCCACAAATTCGCGCGCTCGGTATCGATCGCGGCATTGTCCATCAGCAGCTCGTCCTTGCCGTTGGACAGCGCCTTGAGGATGCCGTTGATATGGCTTTGCGACGATTGGTATTTGCGGAAATACTGCTTCATCCCGCCGCCGCCGAACAGCTTCGACAGAAAGCCGTCATTGCCGCCGACCAGTCGGCCATTCTTGCTCGGATCGAGATCCTCGACGGTCTTGCGCAGCGCGAGCAGGTCGGCGCCGACGCCGGTGTCGTTGCCGATCGCCTTTACCGGGCGATCGAGGAAGCGGTTCGACTGGCCCGCCGCCTCACGGATTTCCTTCTGTCCCATTGCCGCGATCGCATCGACGCGCTTGCCGAATTCGGGCGAGTTCACGTCCTGGGCGATCAGGTCGTCGATGAAGCTGTCGACGCGGGTCTCCAGCTCAGACTTTTTCTTGTCGTCGACGGGCACGAGGCCGGCGGCCTTTTCGGGCGCCACGACCTGCACCGGATCGGGGGGCGTCAGTACCAGTTCCTGTTCCGCCACCGCGGTCTGCGTCGCCATTTCGCCAATCTCCAGAGTTTGGGCGCCACAATAGGGACAATCCTGCGGCTGTCCAAGTGTGTCGTTTAGATAGGACACTGCGCGCCCCGACGCCAGTACGCCCTGCGCTACCCCTTCCCGCAACGCACAAATTGCGCTATGGGCGCCGCGAAACCGCGATTCCGCGACACTCAGGATACCGCATGAACCTCCGCAACGTGGCGATCATCGCCCACGTCGACCATGGCAAGACCACGCTCGTCGACCAGCTTTTCCGTCAGTCCGGGACCTTCCGCGACAACCAGCGCATCGAAGAGCGCGCGATGGATTCGAACGACCTCGAAAAGGAGCGCGGGATCACCATCCTGGCCAAGTGCACCTCGGTGGACTGGGAAGGCACGCGCATCAACATCGTCGACACCCCCGGCCACGCCGATTTCGGCGGCGAGGTGGAGCGCATCCTGTCGATGGTCGACGGCGTGATCCTGCTGGTCGACGCATCCGAAGGCGCGATGCCGCAGACCAAGTTCGTGACCGGCAAGGCTCTGGCGCTGGGCCTGCGTCCGATCGTCGTGGTCAACAAGATCGACCGCCCCGACGAGCGCATCCAGGAAGTGCTCGACGAGGTCTTCGACCTGTTCGTCAGCCTCGAAGCGAACGACGAACAGCTTGATTTTCCAGTACTTTATGCCTCGGGCCGCAATGGTTACGCCAATGAGGACAGCAACCTTCGCGAAGGTACGCTGACGCCGCTGTTCCAGAAGATCGTCGACCATGTCCCCGCCCCCTCGGCCGATCCGGAGGGTCCGTTCAAGTTCCTGGTGACGCTGCTCGACCGCGACAATTTCCTTGGCCGCATCCTCACCGGCCTGGTCTTCTCGGGCTCGCTCAAGACCAACCAGGCGATCCACGCGCTCGACAACGACGGCAAGATCGTCGAGACCGGCCGCGCGTCGAAGATCATGACCTTCCGCGGGCTGGAGCGCGTGCCGACCGACGAGGCGCAGGCGGGCGACATCATCAGCCTGGCGGGCCTGACCACCGCGACCGTCTCCAACACGATCTGCGACCCCTCGGTCAGCGATCCGCTCCACGCGCAGCCGATCGATCCGCCGACGCTGTCGATGCGCTTCGCCGTCAACGATTCGCCGATGGCGGGCCGCGAGGGTACCAAGGTGACGTCGCGCATGATCCGCGACCGCCTGTTCCGCGAAGCCGAATCGAACGTCGCGATCAAGGTGACCGAAGCCGACGACCGCGATTCGTATGAAGTCGCGGGCCGCGGCGAGCTTCAGCTCGGCGTGCTGATCGAGACGATGCGCCGCGAGGGCTTCGAACTCGGCATCAGCCGCCCGCGCGTGCTGTTCGGCACCGACGAGGACGGCAAGAAGACCGAGCCGTACGAGACCGTCATCATCGACGTGGACGAGGAATATTCGGGCACCGTCGTCGAGAAGATGAACATCCGCAAGGCCGAGATGACCGACATGCGCCCCTCGGGCGGCGGCAAGACCCGCATCACCTTCTCGGCGCCGAGCCGCGGGATGATCGGCTATCACGGCGAATTCCTGTCCGACACGCGCGGGACGGGCATCATGAACCGGCTGTTCGAGAAATATGGCCCGCACAAGGGCAATATCGAGGGCCGCAAGAACGGCGTGCTGATCTCCAACGGTTCGGGCGAAGCCAACAGCTATGCGCTCGGCCCGCTCGAAGAGCGCGGCATCCTGTTCGTCGGCCATGGCGAGGCGCTGTACGAGGGCATGATCGTCGGCGAGAATGCCAAGCCCGACGACCTTGAAGTCAACCCGATGAAGGCCAAGGCGCTCACCAACTTCCGCGCCAGCGGCGGCAAGGACGACGCCATCCGCCTGACCCCGCCGAAGAAGATGACGCTGGAACAGGCCATCGCCTATATCGACGACGACGAAATGGTCGAAGTGACCCCGAAGTCGATCCGCCTGCGCAAGCGCCACCTCGATCCGCATGAGCGGAAAAAGGCTAGCCGGGCGAAGCAGGCGGCGTAAGGCTGCGGGTTTTTGATTTGAGATACGAAGGGCGCCGGGGGAGACTCCGGCGCTTTTTTGTTGGGGGGGTCGTCACGCAGCCCTAGCTAATCTCGAAAGCGATCTCCCAATAGGTGCTTGGAAGGCGGAGCTACCACGGCGTTTCGCGCCTCCGCGCCGGCGACAGTCAGCCTCACTATGTAGCCGTGGCGAACAAACTCTTCGAGATCGCGATCGTCTGCACGCGATTTGAGGCCGGCGCCAAGTTCATCTCCTGCGTCGGCGGAAGCCGGGCCCAGGGCTTGGCTATAAACGCAGCCTGCTCGCGCGAATTCTCGGTATCAATGGTTATTCCGACGCGGGGCTGCCCGGCGCGCCGAGGATCGCGAAATCTATGCCGGCGGGATTAGGTGCGAATCATTCCATGCGCCGATTTATGGAGCATATTATGCACTATTCGTGAAATGGAGCGCTGCGCTCCCCCTAAAAAAAATATACGCGAAACTGCAAACGGGGGAGAAGCCCAAACGCCTTGTGCCGCAACGGGTCCGCGCGGGCGTGAGACTTGAGCCCGGATGAACCATGGTGAACCGGGGCGGATAGGCCCTTGCAAGTAAAACGCTATAGTCGCTAAATAGCAATCAGGTGCTCAACGGCACCCTCCCCTAGCGTTCCATAGCTTAGGGGAGGCGGATAGGTAGGCCGAGCCAGCAAAGCGACCGCCCCTTCCACAAGGGCGCGTCCTAACGCCTACCTATCCGCTCCTTCAATGCATATATGTTGTAAATTCCCAATTCAACTCTCGCCTGAATTTTTCAAAGATTTTCCATTCCCTTTCTGCCCGCGTTTCTTGCTGCTTTGCGCGCGATGTGCCTTGCGATGATCGAAGCGTTGAAACTGCAGCTATTATAGCTGAATTCTGTCTACGAGATTCCTGACGCGGCTTTGAAAAGGCGTATGCGCCCTGAATCAGGCCGTCACTACCCACCACTTTTTGGTGAATCTGGAGCAGGTCGCTGCCGGCCAGTTCTACTTTTAGAGTTAAGCGCGTCATTGATGCAGTGGCCGAGCGTTGCTCATCCCCCTTTGTTCAACGCTTGATCGATAGTCACTGCCTTCATGAAGCCCTGACCCAAAGGGGTCAGCATGTGATTCAGTTCAGGTACCGTGATTGTCCCCGTTTCGGTTGGCCCAAACCATCCGCGTCGCAAAAGCGGGACCGGCTGTGTCGCATCATAGGGCATCGCTCCAGAAGACTGGTAGATTAACGTTACGAGATCGCCGAGCATCTCCTCGAAACGTGCCGGAACAACCACCGTGCCATTGATGCGTAACTCTCGGCTACGTATCTGGTGAAGTACCCGGTTCGCGGAAAATATGCGTGGCAATGATGCTATGCATCGAAGGCGAAGAAGATTCTGAACCGAGACGGCCCGATCTTCCTCACTGAACTTGCGCCACTTTACGTCCGCTTTGGTATTCATCTCGTTATTGAATGCCTGGATCTCCGCTTCGGAACTGAATTCGCGGTAGACGACGCTTGGGTGCAGCAACTCCAGTAATGCAGTGTCAGCGGGAGAAAGCGACCGCAGAATCTCGATGTGGAGTTTGTTGACCTTGAGATTTTCCGACACTGATGCCTTGACGATCAAGCGCGCCCAAAGCTCCTGGACATCGTCCTCATCCTCTTGAGACGCCGCCTCGATCGTCCTCATTGAATCGCCGAACGGGAGCGCATTCAAAGCCGCTTCTGGAACGGCGCGATCTTGGACAATCCGATCCACCTTTTCGCGGATGCGGAGGAGATTTTTGAAGCGCCACAGCTTCACGTTATCGGCGAGCATTTCGCCATATTCGGTGAGCGCAGGGCCAAACACACGGCGCAGTGCGCCTCGGCTGCCACCGGCAACTTCCTTGACGATCTCACCTTCACCTAAGGTCGACATGTGCCCGGTCCTGCCCCGATTGTACCGCTCGCTTAATAGTGCGCTTTGCGAATCTACCCGATGTACGCCACGCAGAGCCCGGGTTCAAAAGAACTTGGCAGAATCAAGGGCGGGAGGTTGCCGACTGGACGCCCGCTTCGCTCCATGAACTAGCAACTGCCAGCAAGCGCCCCTAATTAGAACAAACCATAAACAAAACGCTGTCCTACACCCCCGCCCCTCACTTACACCCTCCGCGACTCGCGTTAATCACAGGAGGCAAGGACCATGCAGAACCGTGTTCCCGTAGCGCGCGCCGAGCGGCGCGACCTTCCCGACTTTGCGCCGGTGCCGCGCAAGGGCAATCGGCATGACGGGTGGACGCCCGCGCGGCAAAAGGCGTTTGTCGAGGCGCTGGCCGATACCGGATCGGTGCGGCGGGCGGCGGCGATGGTGAATATGGCGCAGGCCAATGCCTATGCGCTGCGCCGGGCGGCGGGGGCCGAGGGGTTTCGGCGGGCGTGGGATGCGGCGCTCGATTTCGGGCTGGCGCGGCTGAAGGATGCGGCGTTCGAGCGCGCGATCGAGGGCGAGCTGATCCCGGTCTTCGACCGCGGCAAGCTGATGGGGTTTCGCCGCAAGCGCAACGACGCGCTGCTGATGTTCTGCCTGCGCCATTATGGGCAGGATGCGTCGGGGAGGCGGACGACGATCAACACCTTCTCGCGCGCCAGTGCCGGGGCGGCGGCGGGCGAAGGCGGGGCGGCGGCGGCGAGCGCGACGGTGCGCACGGTCATCACCGGGGCGGGCGAAGACGGCGGCGCGGCGCGGGCGGATGCGCTGGCGGCGGCGCTGGAGGACTTTGCCGGGGTGACGCTGGACCCCCAGGCCGAGGCGGGAATCGCGGCGGTGCTGGCCGCCTGTGCCGAGCGGCAGGTGCGCGTCGAGGCCGCGATCGATGCGGGCGGCGAGCGCGGCGCGGACGCGGTGGAGGACGATCCCGACGAACCCTTTGTCCGGCTGCCGCTGAACGGCAATCCCTATCGCGGCACGCTGGAGCCGGTCGTGACGCTGGAGGACGAAGAGGATGAGGGCGAATGGCACGCTGCGCTGCCGCCTCCCGCGCCCCAGGACGCGGGGTAGCGGGTCAGGCGTAGTGCCGGACGGTGCCCATCAGCGAGAGCAGATGCGTCTCCAGCCGGACGCGGTCGCGCAGCCGGGGCAGCATCGCGCGGGTCTCGCGGACGAAGGTGTCGCGGTCGGCGGCGATGCGCTGGGGCGTCCAGGCGGTGAGATAGTCGCCCCAGTTGCTCTTGAGCGTCTCGAACTCCTGGTGGGCGCGATCGACTTCGGTCGGGCTCGCGTCCATCTGGTCCTCGAGCGCGAGATCATAGATGATCGCGTCTTCGAGCGCGAGGTGCGACGCCACCGTCTGGACGAGATGGTCGAGCGCGAGCGCCAGATCCTCGGCCCCGGCCTGGCGATCGATCAGCGTGGAAAGGCGTTTGGACAGCAATTCTATCGCGGCATGATCCCGCAACAATTCAACGCGATCGACTTCGGCCATGAACATATCCTCGAAAGCTGCCGATACCCCGTATCGGTAGCACCCGTACCCGGGACTATACAATATATAGCAGGGCCGCGCGAGTCCGGGCGGATCAGCGGCCCATTTCGAGCAGGACCGCCCATTCGGCGTCGCGCACCGGGGTGACCGACAGCCGCGACTGGCGGATCACCTCGAGCTCGGCGAGCCGCGCCTCGGCCTTGATCGCCGCGAGCGTCACCGGGCGGGCGAGCTTTTCGACCGGGCGCACCGCGACGCTGGCCCATTTGCCGTCGTCGCCATCGGGCTGCCAGGCGCGGGTGATCTCCATGATCCCCACCGCCGCCTTCTCGGTGTTCGAATGATAAAAGAGCGCGCGGTCGCCCGGCGCCATCTCCTTGAGGAAATTGCGCGCGGTATAGTTGCGCACGCCATTCCATTCGGTCTCGCCATCGCGGACAAGGTCGTCCCACGAATAGGCATCGGGTTCGGATCGCAGCAGCCAATACGCCATGGCCCCCGTTAACCGCCTAAACGCCCGCTGAACACCCGATTCCGAACCGGTTCAGCCACGGCGCGGTATTCCCGCATCACAGCGTCGCGAATCGGGGCAGAGGGTGCCGGGCACGACGCCAAGTCGAGGAGATCATCATGGCCACTATACTGAAGAAGGCAGTGCTGGGCGCCGCGATGGGCGCGAGCGTGTTGACCGTCATGGCGCCGACCGCCGAAGCCCAGCGCTATCGCCATTATCGCGACCGCGACAATACCGGGGTGGCGATCGTCGCCGGGGTCGCGGGGCTGGCGCTGGGCGCCGCGCTGGCGAACGACCGCCGCTATGATTACGACCGCCGCTATTATCGCGAGCGCGGCTATTACCCGCGCGACGGCTATTATTACCGCCAGCATTACCGGCACTATCGCGGGTACGAGACCTGCAACGTCCGCCGGGTGTGGGACCCCTATGAGGGTCGCCGGGTGCTGGTCCGCTATTGCCGCTGATCGCTGCACCGACAGGTTCGTCCGATGGGGCGCGGCATGCGAATGCCGCGCCCCATTGGCTCATACCTTCGCGTGAGTCGCCAGCGGGCGCGGGGGCGCTAAGATACGCGGCATGAACGCAGATTCGGCCCCCCGCCCCGACCCCGCCGACCCGTATCAGCGGACCGCGCAGACCTTCCCGATCCTGCCGCCGGAGATGGCGGAGCGCGTCGCGGCGTTCGGTCAGGAGGAAGCGCTGGAGGACGGCGCGCTGCTCTTCGCGCGGGGCGACACCAGCGTCGATTTCTTCCTGTGCCGCGCGGGGCATATCGAGATCGTCGATACCGCGGCCGATGGCGCGCCGCATATTATCCACCTGCACGAGCCCGGCCAGTTCACCGGCGAGCTCGACCTGTTCAACGAGCGCAAGGTGCTGGTCACCGGGCGCGCCAAGGGGCCGACCCGCGTCGCGCGCGTCCACCGCAACGCGTTTCGCCGGATGATGACCGCCGAGCCCGATATCGGCGAGATCGTGATGCGCGCGTTCATCCTGCGCCGGATGGGCATGCTGCTCCATGGCGAGGGCGGCGTCGCGCTGATCGGCGCGGCGCATGCGGCGGACATGTCGCGGATCGAGACCTTCCTGACGCGCAACGCAATGCCGCATCGCCGGATCGATACTGAGACCGATGCCGATGCGGCGGGCTTCCTCGAATGTTTCTCGCTGACCGCGCGCGACTTGCCGGTGGTGGTCGCCGAGGGGCGCGCACTGCGCAACCCGACCAACGCCCAGCTCGCCGACGCGCTGGGGCTCGACACCGCGATCGACCCCGAGCATGTCCATGACGTCGCAGTGGTCGGCGCCGGGCCGGCGGGGCTGGCGGCGGCGGTCTATGCCGCGTCGGAAGGGCTCGACACGATCGTGATCGAGGCCATCGCGCCGGGCGGACAGGCGGGCACCAGCAGCAAGATCGAGAATTACCTCGGCTTCCCGACCGGCATTTCCGGGCAGGCGCTCGCGGGCCGCGCGCAGGTGCAGGCGCAGAAATTCGGCGCGCGGCTGCTCGTGTCGCGCGGGGCGGCGGGGATCGATTGCGAGCAGCACCCCTATGTCGTCCAGCTCGACGACGGCAAGTCGCTCAAGGCGCGCGCGGTGGTGGTCGCGACGGGCGCGCGCTACCGCAAGCTCGACTTGCCGCGCTATGCCGAGCTGGAGGGCAACGGCATCTATTACGCGGCGACCGCGATGGAGGCGGCGCTGTGCGCGACGCAGGAGGTCGTCGTCGTGGGCGGCGGCAATTCGGCGGGACAGGCGGCGATCTATCTCGCGCGGACGGCGGGACATGTCCACATGCTGGTGCGCGGCGAGGGGCTGGCGGCGACGATGTCGAGCTATCTGATCGACCGGATCGAGGCGTCGGAGCGGATCACGCTCCACCCGTTTACCGAAGTCACCGCGCTGGAGGGCGACGCGCATCTGCGCGCGCTGACCTGGACCGACCGGCGCAGCGGCGAGTCGCGCGACCTGCCCGTCGGCGCGCTGTTCGTGATGATCGGCGCGGTCCCCAATACCGACTGGCTGGGCGATTGCCTCGACCTCGATCCCGCCGGCTTCGTGCGGACCGGCGGCGGCGAAACGGTGTTCTGTTCGTCGAAGCCGGGGATCTTCGCCGTGGGCGACGTGCGCGCCGGATCGATCAAGCGCGTCGCGTCGGGGGTGGGCGAAGGATCGGTCGTGGTGTCGGCACTCCACCGCTACCTTGAAAGCGTCGCGCAATAGCGGCAAAGGGCTGGCCCATGAGCGATACTCCCCCCGACCGCCTATCGGTCAATCCGAAGAGCCCCTTTTTCCAGCGCGAGCTGCTCGAACGCGGCATCGGCATCCGCTTCAAGGGCGTCCAGCGCCGCGACGTGGAGGAATATTGCATCTCCGAAGGCTGGATCCGCGCGGCGCTTGGCAACAAGGTCGATCGCCACGGCAACGCGCTGACGATCAAGCTGAACGGGCCGGTCGAGGCGTGGTTCGAGAGCGGTGTGGAGGCTGAGGCGAGCGAAGAGGGCGAGGAGTCCGCCGCGTAATTTCGCCTCCTGTGCTCCTGCGCAGGAGAGCAACTGCTCAGTCGAACAGCCCTTCCTGCGCGGTGGGCGGGGGATCGAGGCCGAGATGCTTCCACCCGGCGGCGTTGAGGCAGCGCCCGCGCGCGGTGCGGGCGATCATCCCGATCTGGATGAGATAGGGCTCGATCACTTCCTCGATCGTGTCGCGCGCCTCGCTGAGCCCGGCGGCGAGCGTTTCGACGCCGACCGGGCCGCCGCGATAAATGTCGGCGATCATCATGAGGTAGCGCCGGTCCATCGTATCGAGCCCGAGCGCGTCGACTTCGAGCCGAGTCAGCGCGGCGTCGGCGGCTTTCGCATGGACCACGGGCTCGCCCAGCACATTGGCGAAATCGCGGACCCGGCGCAGCAGCCGCCCGGCGATGCGCGGGGTGCCGCGCGCGCGGCGGGCGATCTCATGCGCGCCGTCGGGGGCGATCGCGAGGTCGAGCAGTGCTGCGGCGCGGGTAACGACGCGCTCCAGCTCCTCGACCGTATAGAATTGCAGCCGCACCGGGATGCCGAACCGGTCGCGCAAGGGGGTGGTGAGCAGCCCCTGCCGCGTGGTCGCGCCGACCAGGGTGAAGCGGGGCAAGTCGATCCGCACCGACCGCGCCGACGGCCCCTCGCCGATCATCAGGTCGAGCGCGCGATCCTCCATCGCGGGGTAGAGGACCTCCTCGACCGCGGGGGCGAGGCGGTGAATCTCGTCGATGAACAGCACGTCGCCGTCCTCGAGATTGGTCAGCAGCGCGGCGAGATCGCCCGACTTGGCGATGACCGGGCCCGACGTGGCGCGGAAGCCCACCCCCATTTCGCGCGCGACGATCTGCGCCAGCGTGGTCTTGCCGAGACCGGGGGGGCCGAAGAACAGGACATGGTCTAGCGCCTCGCCGCGCGAGCGCGCCGCCTGGATGAACACCCGCAGATTTTCGCGCGCGGCGCGCTGGCCGACGAAATCGTCGAGATTCTTGGGGCGCAGCGCGGCGTCGATATCCTCGGGTTTCCGGGCGGCGGCGAGGAGGCGATCGTCGGTCATGGGTGGGCGCCATTGTCGAGCGGGAACGCTTGCGCCGCGAGGGTGCAGGTTCCTAGAATTGCTGGCATCGGACGGCGCACCCCTGGCGGTATCCCCTGCGGTACGTTGGATGCTGAACCAAGTTCAGCCTGACGGGGGTGAGGACTCACTTCGCCGCCTTTCGCAGCGCCAGCCGGACGAGGGCGTCGAGGCTCGCGCCCGGCCCCAGCTCGTCGCTCGCCGCGCCCACTGCCGCCGACGCCTCGGCAGGCCGGAAGCCCAGGTTGAGCAGCGCCGAGACCGCGTCCGACGCCGCCCCGCCCGCGGGCGCCGCGACTCCGGCGCCGCCCAGCGCGATGCCGCCCGCCTTGTCCTTCAATTCGTTGACGATGCGCTGCGCCAGTTTCGGCCCCACCCCGTTTGCGCGCGCGATCATCGCCGCGTCGCCGCGCGCGACCGCGGTGCGCGCCTCGTCGGGCGAGAGGATCGAGAGGATCGCCAGCGCGACCTTCGCCCCGACGCCCTGGACGCTGGTGAGCAGCTTGAACCAGTCGCGTTCGTCGGCGCTGGCAAACCCCATCAGCCGGATCGAATCCTCGCTGACCAGCATCTCGGTATGCACCGTCACCACGCCCTCGACTGCGCCGAGCTTCTCCAGCGTCTTGGCCGAGGCCCCGACCAGATAGCCGACGCCGCCCACGTCGATCACCGCATAATCGGCGCCGGTCGCGGACAAGCGGCCTTTGAGATGCGCGATCATGCCGCGCGCCGGGGTTTCAGAGGTTGCACGTCCCGGTACATAAACGGAACACACGCCCCGAGCAAAGCCAAATCAGCCGATCCGCCGCGCGCTCGCCAGATGGTGTGCGTGACAGATCGCCACGGCCAGCGCATCGGCGGCGTCGGGGCCGTCGATCTTCACGCCGGGGAGCAGCCGCGCGACCATTGCGTGCACCTGTGCCTTTTCCGCCGCGCCGGTGCCGACCACGGCCTTTTTGACCAGCCGCGCGGCATATTCGCCGACGTCGATCCCGGTGCGCGCGACTGCGCAGATCACGACGCCGCGCGCCTGGCCCAGCTTGAGCGTCGTCTGGGGGTTGGCGTTAACGAACACTTCCTCGACCGCGGCACCATCGGGGGCGTGGTCGGCGACCAGCGCGGACAGCATCGCGTCGAGATGCGCGAGGCGGCGGGGGAGCGGCGCCTGGGTGTCGGTCTTGAGCCGGCCATTGGCGATGTGGCTGAGCCGGTTGCCGTCGGCGCGGATCAGGCCCCAGCCGGTGGTGCCGAGGCCGGGATCGAGGCCGAGGAGGATCATGGCTCCTCCCCGGAACGGGGAGGGGGACCGCCGACCGCAGGTCGGTGGTGGAGGGGGCCAGCCTCAAGCGAATCGTGCGGGGCGAGCCCCCCTCCACCATTGGCTCTGCCAATGGTCCCCCTCCCCGTTCCGGGGAGGATTTTCTTCAACCCAGCTTCTCCATCACGTCGTCCGCGATTTCGTAATTGCCCCAGACCGTCTGGACGTCGTCATCGTCGTCGAGCGCGTCGAGCAGCTTGAACAAAGTCGCGGCGTCGCCTTCGTCGACCGCGACCATCGTCTGCGGCTTCCAGGCGAGCTTGGCGCCCTCGGCCTCGCCCAGCACGGGCTCGAGCGCCTTGGCGACTTCGTGGAGGTCGCCCTGCGCGGTCCAGATTTCATGGCCGTCCTCGGACGAGGTCACGTCCTCGGCGCCCGCCTCCAGCGCGGCTTCGAACACCTTCTCGGCGTCGCCGACCTTGGCGGCGTAGTTGATGAGGCCCATCCGGTCGAAGGCATGGCTGACCGATCCCGGCGCGCCCAGATTGCCGCCATTCTTGCTAATCGCGGTGCGCACGTTGGTGACGGTGCGGTTGCGATTGTCGGTCAGCGTCTCGACGATCAGCGAAACCCCGCCGGGGCCGAACGCCTCGTAGCGGATTTCCTCATAATTCTCGGCGTCGCCCTTGCTCGCCTTGTCGATCGAGCGCTGGATATTGTCCTTGGGCATCGACTGCGCCTTGGCGGCATTCACCGCGGCGCGCAGCCGCGGGTTCATGTCCGGATCGGGCAAGCCCATCTTGGCCGCGACGGTGATTTCGCGGCTGAGCTTGGAGAACATGCCCGAGCGCTTCTTATCCTGCGCGCCCTTGCGGTGCATGATGTTCTTGAATTTGGAATGGCCTGCCATTGCGCTCTCTTGGGACTATGTCGGGCGTCTCTAGGCCAGCGGATGCGGGTTTCGCAATGGCGGGCCGGAAGACGGCGCCGAGGACACTGCCCCCGCTGCGCCGCCGCCGATTGCGATCAGACCAGCCCGAGCGCCTGCTTGTAGGTTTCGAGCAGCATCTCCGCCTCGTCGCGATGGTGCTTCTCCATCTTGCGCAGGCGGACGATCGACCGCATCGTCTTGACGTCGAAGCCGGTCGACTTGGCCTCCGCGTAGACATCCTTGATGTCGTCGGCGATGCCCTTCTTCTCTTCCTCGAGCCGCTCGATGCGCTCGATCAGCAGGCGCAGTTGTTCAGCGGAAATCGAGTCGGACATTCGTGGCTCCTGAAACTGGGAAGCGGGGGCGATAGAGAAGGCCTAGCCCGCGCTCAAGCCCTATCGCCCCGGTTCGCTCATCGACGGCGGATCGCTGGCGGGGAAGCTGTCTTCGATCGCGTCGTCCAGCATCTCTTCGCGGTGGTTGCGCGCGACGCTGGCCTCCATCCGGGCGAGTTGCTCGGGCGTCGCCTCGCCCTGGAACTTCGCCTTCCACTCGGCGAACGGCATGCCATAGACCAGCGCACGCGCCGCATCGCGCGTCATGCTGCCCTCGGCCTCCGCCACCCAGTCGGCCAGGCAGTTGCGGCAAAACCCCGCCAGCCCCATCAGATCGATATTTTCGGCGTCGCTCCGGTGTCGCAAATGGCGCACGAGCCGCCGGAAAGCCCGTGCCGCGACGGCGTCGTCCAGCGTTTCAAGGTCCATTGCGCGTGCCTCCACGGTTGATCCTGCTACAGTAAAGGCTAGAGGCAGCCACGCACAAGCCGAGGAATGACAACGATGACCCAGGCCATTAGCCCCCGATCGCGCAAGGTACGCGTGCTGGCCACGCTCGGCCCGGCCAGCGACACGCCGGAAATGATCGAACGCCTGTTCGTGGCGGGCGCCGACGCCTTCCGCATCAATATGAGCCATGGCGACCAGGCGTCGAAAATCCCCCTGTTCGAAGCGATTCGCGCGATGGAGAAGCGGATCGGGCGGCCGACGACGATCCTCGCCGACCTCCAGGGCCCCAAGCTGCGCGTCGGCAAGTTCGCCGAGGGCAAGATCATACTGCGCACCGGGCATGAATTCATCCTCGACCGCGATCCGACTCCGGGCGACGAAACCCGCGTCGAGCTGCCCCATCGCGAAATCTTCGAGGCGGCGCATCCCGATGCGCGGCTGCTGCTCGACGACGGCAAGCTGGTGCTGCGCGTCGTCAGCGTCGCGGGCGACCGGATGACGACGATCGTCGAAGTCGGCGGGCCGCTGTCCAATTCGAAGGGGCTCAACGTCCCCGACATGGTGCTGCCGCTGGCCGCGCTGACCGACAAGGACCGCAGCGACCTGGCCTTTGCCGTCGAGCAGGGCGCCGACTGGATCGCGCTGAGCTTCGTCCAGCGGCCCGAGGATCTGATGGAAGCGCGGCGGCTGATCGGCGGCAAGGCGGCGCTGCTCGCCAAGATCGAGAAGCCCTCCGCGATCGCGCGGCTCGACGAGATCATGGAGCAGTGCGACGGCGTGATGGTCGCGCGCGGCGACCTGGGCGTCGAATTGCCGCCGCAGAGCGTGCCGCCGCTCCAGAAGCGCATCGTCGAGACCGCGCGGCGGCTGGGCCGCCCGGTGATCGTCGCGACGCAGATGCTCGAATCGATGATCGATTCGCCCTCCCCCACCCGCGCCGAAGTGTCCGACGTCGCCACCGCCGTCTATGACGGCGCCGATGCGATCATGTTGTCGGCGGAAAGCGCGGCGGGGCAATGGCCGGTCGAATCGGTGGCGATGATGAATTCGATCGCCGATGCCGTCGAGCGCGACCCCGCGCATGGCGACCGCGTCCACTTCACCGTCACGCATCCCGACCCGACCACCGCCGACGCGCTGGCCGAGGCGGCGAAGAACATCGCGCGCACCGTGTCAGCGGCGGCGATCATCTGCTTCACCTCGTCGGGATCGACCGCACGGCGAATCGCGCGCGAGCGTCCGCCGGTGCCGATCATGGGGCTGACGCCGCGGCTGGAGACGGCGCGGCGGCTGGGGCTGTTGTGGGGGATGCACGCGGTCCAGACGCGCGACGTCGAATCGTTCGAGGAAATGGTCGCCAAGGCCAAGCGGATGGCGCTGCGCCACCATATCGCGACTGCAGGCGACCGAGTCGTGCTGTGCGCGGGCGTGCCCTTCAAGACGCCGGGATCGACCAACGTGCTCCACGTCGTGACGATCGTCGGCGACGAACTGACCAGCTATCGCGGGCCCGAGGGCGGCTGAACGCCGGACGCCCGCAAGCACAGAAAAGGCGGCGCTGCGCGGAGATCCGCGCGGCGCCGTTTTGCTATCAAGGCCGATGGCCCGGGATCAGTTGCTGTCGGGTTCGTCGCTGGCGATGACCACGGCGGCGCCGACTGCGGCGATGAGTCCGCCAAGGACCAGCCAGGTCGGAATGACGGGCACGGCGTCCGAGCCATGCTTGGCGCCGGTGGTCGCGCGACCAAGCGACAGCGCCGATGCACGCGAGGCCGAAGCCATTGCGGGGGTGGCAGCGAGGGAAAGGGCGGCGGCGCCGATCAGTGCAGTGCGAACGAGCTTCATCGATCCGTCTCCAGAAAGAGGGCACATACTCTGCCACGGTACGGCGAAAGCGCGGGCCTGGCGGATACAGCTTAAATGCGGGATCGAGCCGCGAAAGCGGAAATCGACCGGAGCGCCGTTTCCCGCGAGAACCGTTGCTGCAATGCAACATATTCGCCGCGATCAGACGGCGAAGCTTAGGTCCCGGAGCGATTCGCGCAGCGATTCGGCATCGACAAAGAGAATCGCGTGGATGCCCATCGCGGCCGCGGCGGCGATATTGGCGGCGTTATCGTCGACGAACACCGCTTCTTCCGGCGCCAGCCCGAATCGATCGAGCGCGAGCCGGTAGATCGCCGGATCGGGCTTCACCAGCCGTTCGTCGCCCGACACCACGATCGCGCGGAAGCGATCGAACAGCGCCGATTCGCGCGCGCGGAACGGCGGCCAGAACTCGCCGGAGAAATTGGTGATCGCGAACAGCGGGACGCCCGCCGAATCGAGCGATTCGACGAGTTCGGGCATGCCGGGCAGCGCATGCGGAATCTGCTCGCCGAACCGCGGCCCCCACAGCGCGATCATCTCGGCATGCTGGGGATACAGTGCGGCCAGCTCTGCCGAGGTCTCGGCAAAGGGTCGTCCAGCGTCGTGCTGGAAATGCCACGCCTTGGTCGCGACAGTGGACAGAAACGCGTCAAGCGCCTGATCGTCGCCGATCAGACGCCCGTACAAGTATCGCGGATTCCAGTCGTACAGCACATTGCCGACATCAAAGATGACGGCGGACGGCTGAACCACCGGACTTAGCCCTGGCGGGCCTTGAACCGACGATTGGTCTTGTTGATCACGTAGGTCCGGCCACGGCGGCGGATTACGCGGTTGTCGCGGTGCCGCCCCTTGAGCGACTTCAATGAATTCACGATCTTCATGACCGATTCGCTTCTCGAATTATCTGGATGCCGGAAAAGAGGCGCCCGCCTAGATGCAGGGCGGTACCAAGTCAAGGCATGGCCGGTTTCCAGGCCCGTATATAAGAGCGCATCAAGCCGGTTGGCAGTTGCCTCCGCTTGGCCCAGATGGGAACCGACTCACCCCAAGCCGGGTTTCAACGCAGGCGGGCCGTTTCGCCCGCGAAACAGGAGGTACGCCGTGACCAAACCGATTCGCCTAGCCCTTGCCTCCGCCGGCGCGCTGCTGCTCGCGGGTTGCGCGACGGGCTATCGCCAGGCGCCGGTGGACGTCACGCGCTACCATCTGGGCCAGCCGATGGAGCGGACCACGGTGGCGATCGAGCCGATGTCGGGCGCGGTCCAGGTCAGTTCCGAATATCAGGCCTATGCCGATGCCGTGGGCACCGAGCTTGAGCGGCTGGGCTATGTCCGCGCGCGCAGCGACATGGCCTCGGGCTATATCGCCGCGGTGTCGTTCACCCGCGGCACGAAGAGCAGCTTCCGCGAGCCGCCGCCCGTTTCGATCGGGCTGGGCGGCGGCGGCTTCACCGGCGGACGGCGCGGCGGCGGCGTCGGGCTGGGCGGCGGCGTCAGCTTCGGGCTGGGCAAGGGCAAGCGGCACGACCTGATCGGATCCGAGCTGTGGGTCCAGCTGCGGCGGCGCAGCGACAACAGCACGATCTGGGAAGGCCGCGCGATCACCGAAGCGATGAGCGACCAGCCGGGCACCGCGCCGCCGGAAACCGCAGCGCGGCTGGCGCAGGCGCTGTTCAGGGACTTCCCCGGAGAGTCCGGGATCACTATCACGGTGAAATGAGCATCCACATCAACGCCGCGTTCGACGGCGGCAACATTCGTCCCATCGCCATCGACGGCGACCGCGTGGACCTGGAAATCGCGACCGACCATGCGTCCGATTTCTACCAATGGTTCCACTTCCGCGTCGCCGGGGCGAAGGGGCGTACCGTCACCTTCCGCATCCTGAACGCGGGCGGATCGGCCTATCCGTTCGGCTGGCCGGGATACGCACCGCGGTGGAGCACCGATCGTGAGACCTGGCGCACTACCCCCGCCGACTATGCCGATGGCGTGCTGAGCTTCACGCGCACGATCGACAGCGACATCGTCTGGTTCGCCTATTTCGCGCCCTATTCGATGGAACGGCACCACGATCTGGTGACGCGGATCGCGGCGCTGCCGGGGGTCCGGCATCGCGAACTGGGCACGACGCTGGACGGCCAGCCGATCGATTGCCTGACGATCGGCGACGGGCCGAAGCAGGTGTGGCTCTATGCCCGCCAGCATCCCGGCGAGACGATGGCCGAATGGTGGATGGAAGGCGCGCTGGAAAAGCTGACCGACCTTGCCGACGCCCCGGCGATGCTGCTGCGTGCCAAGGCGACGATCCACCTCGTCCCCAATATGAACCCCGACGGATCGCGGCGCGGGCATTTGCGCACCAACGCCGCGGGCGTGAACCTCAACCGCGAATGGCACAGCCCGACGCCCGACAAGAGCCCCGAAGTGCTGGCGGTGCGCAATGCGATGGACGAGAGCGGCGTGGCGTTCGCGATCGACGTGCATGGCGACGAGGCGATCCCGGCGAACTTCCTCGCGGGGTTCGAGGGCATTCCGAGCTGGACCGACGCGCAGGGCGGGAAATTCTATCGCTATGCCCGCGAGCTGGCCGAGGCGACGCCCGATTTCCAGCTCGACCTGGGCTATGAGAAGGCGGCGCCGGGCAAAGCCAACCTGTCGATGTCGACCAACCAGCTCGCCGAGCGCTTCGGCGCCGTGTCGATGACGCTGGAAATGCCGTTCAAGGACCATGACGCCAATGCCGACGCCGAGTTCGCGTGGAGCCCGGCGCGGTGCAAGACGCTGGCGCATGCGTGCCTCGACACGCTGGCCGGGATGATCGACGAGATTTGATGGAAATCCGCGAGGGCGGCCTCGACGACCCACAGGTCATCGCGCTGCTGCGGCTGCATGCCGAGGGGATGCTCGCCAATTCGCCGCCGGGAAGTTGCCATTTCCTCGACCTGTCGGGGCTGAAGGTGCCCGAGGTGACCTTCTGGAGCGGGTGGGACGGCGACGCGCTGGTCGTGATCGGTGCGCTCAAGGCGCTGAGCGGCACCGAAGGCGAGATCAAGTCGATGCGCACCGCCCCCGCCGCGCTGCGCCGCGGGGCGGGCGCGGCGATGCTCGCGCACATCGTCGCCGAGGCACAGGCGCGCGGCTATGCGCGGCTGAGCCTCGAGACCGGGAGCGCGCCCGCATTCGACGCCGCAATCGCGTTGTACCGCCGCTTCGGCTTTGCCGAGTGCGGCCCGTTCGGCGACTATCGCCCCGATCCGTTCAGCCGGTTCCTGACCCGCGCGCTGTAGCGCCCGATTTCAGGACGGTTCTTCGCACCCGCACCATGATTGCGGCGTGACATTCCGATCACCGCCGCCTTATGACCGGCGCGGGCGCAAAAAGGGCGGGGATCGAATGCAAAGCAACGGGGTGCGGCGAAAGCCGCGGGCGGATCGACGTTGATCGACGTTCGCGAAGGCGGGTTGGATACACCCGAAGTCCAGGCACTGCTCCGGCTCCACCTCGAAGCGCTCCGCGCCGCCGCCCCGACCGAGGCGGTGCTTGCGCTCGACCTGATCGGGCTGCGGCGGGCGGACATCGCCTTCTACACCGCGTGGGAGGAGGGCCAGTTGCTCGGATGCGGCGCGCTGCGGACGCTGGATGCGACGCATGGCGAAATCAAGTCGATGCGGACGCATCCCCAAAGGCTGCGGCGGGGCACCGCGGCGGCTTTGCTGTCGCACATGCTGGGCGTCGGGCGCGAGCGCGGGCTGCGCCGGATCAGCCTGGAGACCGGATCTGGGCCGACGTTCGAGGCATCGCTGGCGCTGTACCGCCAGTTCGGCTTCACGCCCTGCGCTCCGTTCGGCGACTATTCCGCCAGCCCCGAAAGCCGTTTCCTGTCGCGGGTGCTGTAGCGCCGAACAAAAATCGGCAGCGCAGGGACCCGAACCGCGTTCGCGGCGTTGGCGTGGAGGGTGCGAAACGTGTGGCGACCCGCGCGCACGGCACGAACCGGTCGATGGAGAACGAGGCATAGTGCGGAACGCAGCGCGGCACGCTTCCGGCACAAGCCTGCTGGCCGGGATTGCCGGCTGGGTGGCGCTGCTTACCGCGCTGATCTGTTCGCTGGTCCCGCTCGGCCCGGCGCATGCGCGCACCATTGGCTCCGCCTTCGATCCGACGACCACGCTCGTCGTCGTCAGCCCGCGCGGCCCGCATGTCCGCAAGGGCGAGCGGTCCGCGCTACGTGCGCCCTCGCCCGAGGATAGCCGGTATCATCGTTTCGAACCGGCGACGCGCATCGTTTCGCCGCTGCTGACTGTGCGGGCTACTCCCGACACCGCGACTGGGTGCCCGGTCGGCCATGTCGCCGACGACGAGGTGCCCCTTGTCGCATGCAGAGCAGGCACGATCGGCGCACGGGCGCCGCCGCGCGGCTGATCCTTTCCTGCTCCCCGGCAGGTCGTGCCGCACCCGCGATCGGGCATGCGGCGACCCGCACTCGATTCGCGAGGCAGAAATGGAAGAAACTCCCCGCAAGAAGCGGCCCCCCTGGTGGTTCGCCACCGCGGTGTGGACCGCTGTCGCCGCTGCATCGGGCCTGTTGGCGCTCGTCATCGGCAGCACCATGGACTGAACCGGGTTTCCGGGGGCGGGCGCCCCCGGAGCCCGAACCATAAGGAATCGTGGCAGATGCCGCATCATACCCCACTGATCGGCACGATCGTCGTCGGCCTGGTCGTCGCCTTCATCATGGGCGCCATCGCGCACCGGCTGCGGCTGTCGCCGCTGGTGGGCTATCTGCTTGCCGGCGTGCTCGTCGGGCCGTTCACGCCGGGGTTCGTCGCGGACGCCGGTCTCGCCAACGAGCTGGCGGAGATCGGCGTGATCCTGCTGATGTTCGGCGTCGGGCTGCACTTCTCGCTCAAGGATCTGTTGTCGGTGCGGCGCATCGCGATCCCGGGGGCGCTGGGGCAGATCGCGGTCGCGACGATCATGGGCATGGGGCTGGCTTATATGCTCGGCTGGAGCATGATCGCGGGGCTGGTGTTCGGCCTGTCGCTGGCGGTGGCGAGTACCGTGGTGCTGCTGCGCGCGCTCCAGGGCCATGACATCGTCCAGACCGAGCGCGGGCGGATCGCAGTCGGCTGGCTGATCGTCGAGGATCTGGCGATGGTGCTGGCGCTGGTGCTGCTGCCGGTGCTCGCCGAAGTGATGACCAACGCCGATTCGGGCGGCGTCCGCGCGCTGATCGTGCCGCTGCTCACGACGCTGGCCAAGGTCGCGGGGTTCGTCGCGCTGATGCTGGTCGTCGGGCGGCGGCTGATCCCCTGGACGCTCAACTGGGTAGTGAACAGCGGATCGCGCGAGCTGTTCCGGCTGGCGGTGCTGGCGATCGCGCTGGGCGTCGCGTTCGGTGCGGCGATCGCGTTCGACGTGTCGTTTGCACTGGGGGCGTTCTTCGCGGGCATGATCCTGGGCGAAACCTCGCTCAGCCGACAGGCGGCGGAGGAGACGCTGCCGCTGCGCGACGCCTTTGCGGTGCTGTTCTTCGTTTCGGTGGGAATGCTGTTCAACCCGTCGGTGGTGGTCGAGCAGCCGCTGGCGCTGCTCGCGACGGTGCTGATCATCGTGATCGGCAAGTCGCTGGCGGCATTCGCGATCGTCCGCGCGTTCGGCCATCCCAACCGCACGGCCTTCACCGTCGCGGCCAGCCTGGCGCAGATCGGCGAATTCTCGTTCATCCTCGCCACGCTCGGCACCGGGCTGGGCATCCTGCCTGATGCCGCACGCGACCTGATCCTGGCGGGTGCGATCATTTCGATATTCCTCAACCCGTTCCTGTTCGCCCGCGTGCCTGCTCGCGGCGAGGGGCTGACCGTCGAGGGCGCGCTGACGCCACCGGCGGGCGACGGCCATGTCATCCTCATCGGCTATGGCCGCGTCGGATCGCGCATCGCCGCCGACCTGCTCGACGCCGGCACGCGCTTCGTGCTGATCGAGGATCAGAGCGACATGGTGGCGCAGGCCAAGGCCGCGGGTGTGGAGGTGGTCAGCGGCAATGCGGCGGACGGTCGCACGCTGGAAGCGGCGGGAGTCGCGAACGCCGACCTGTTGCTGATCGCGATCCCCAGCGGGTTCGAGGCAGGGGCAGTGTTCGCGCAGGCGCGGCGGCTGAACCCCGTGATCGACGTCGTTGCGAGGGCGCATTCGGACGACGCGGTCGCGCATCTCGAACGGCTGGGCGTGCCAACCGTGGTGATGGGCGAGCGCGAGGTCGCGACGCGGATGTCGGCGCTGGCGACCCCCTCGCTCGACCCGGTGGCGCCCGCGTAATTACCCGAACAGCTCCTCCAGGAACCCCGTCATCGCCCGCCAGCTCCGGCGGTCGGCGCGGGGTTCATAGGCGATGGCGGGGTTCGGCCCGTCCCGGCGATCGACATCGGTAAAGGCGTGGCCGGCATGGCCATAGGCGTGGAGCTGCCAGTCCGCCCCCGCCTCGGTCAACTCCTGCGCCAGCGCCACGGTGGCGTCGGGCGGGGCGATCGGGTCTTCCCAGCCATGGCAGACGAGCAGCTTTGCCGTGATCGGCGCCACGCTGGCGTATTCGGGGCGGTCATAGACGCCGTGGAACGACACCCCGCCCAGAATCGGCAGCCCGGACCGCGCCATGTCGAGCACGCATTTGCCGCCGAAGCAAAAGCCGATCGCCGCCGCCCGACCCGCATCCGCCTCTGGCAGCGCGGTCAGCGCCGCAAGCGACGCCGCCAGCCGATCGCGCAGCAGAACGCGGTCGGCGTTCAGCTCAGCCATATATTCGGCCATGTTCTCCGACTGGAGCGTCTTGCGCCGCCCCTGGCCGAACACATCCGCGGCCAGCGCGACATAGCCCAGCCCCGCCAGCGCCTCCGCCTTGGCATTGTCCGCCTCTTTCTGCCCCAGCACATTGGGCAGGACGAGCACCGCCGGGCGCGGCCCGGCCACGGCATCGTCCCATGCAGCCACTCCCTCGAACGGGCCGCCGGGGCCATCATAGACCAGTATGTGCCGAACGATTGCCATGACGTGCTCCTGCTTGTCGAACCCGCCCCAGCCGCTAAGGACCTGCCAAACGCGTTGCAAGGAGGCCCGATGACCAAGCTCGTCCTGATCCGCCATGGCCAGTCGGCCTGGAACCTGGAAAACCGCTTCACCGGATGGTGGGACGTCGATTTGACCGAACAGGGCGTCAAGGAAGCCTGGGCAGCGGGCGAATTGATGCGCGAGAAGGGGCTCGATTTCGACCTGACCTTCACCAGCTTCCAGAGCCGGGCGATCAAGACGCTCAATATCGCGCTGGAAGCGATGGGGCGGCTGTGGCTGCCGACCGAGAAGGACTGGCGGCTCAACGAGCGGCATTATGGCGGGCTGACCGGGCTGAACAAGGCCGAGACCGCGGCGCTGCACGGCGACGACCAGGTCAAGATCTGGCGCCGCAGCTTCGACATCCCGCCGCCGCTGCCCGAGGAAGGATCGCCCTGGGACCTCGCCAAGGACCTGCGCTATCGCGGCGTGCCGATCCCGCAGACCGAGAGCCTGAAGGACACGATCGCCCGCGTGCTGCCTTATTGGGAAGAGCGGATCGTCCCCGAGATCAAGGCGGGCAAGCGCGTGCTGATCTCCGCCCACGGCAATTCGCTGCGCGCGCTGGTCAAGCATCTGTCGGGCATTCCCGACGCGGAGATCACCGAGCTGGAAATCCCGACCGGCCAGCCGATCGTGTACGAGCTGGACGAGGCGCTGAAGGCGACGGATCGCTATTATCTGAGCGAGCGCTGACGGAAGCGGCGTGCGCAGGGCCGGAAAGGAAGAGCGCAAACCGATGCCCTCTCCCCTTCCGTCCCCGGACCTTGTTTCAGCATCCATCGCGCCACGGGCCACATTGCCCGTGGAGGCTTGGACCCTGAAACAGGTTCAGCGTGACGAAATATAAGATGCTGCGCCTATATCGAGGACGGGAGCGAATGTCGGCGCACTCGCTGCGGATGGGCCTCTCGACCCCCTCAAAGTTTCCCGAACACCGCCTCATACCCCGCCACATCGCCCGCAGCCAGGAAGCCCGCCTGTTCGATCCAGCGGTCGCGGTGGATGCGGCCCTGGAAGTCGCCGAGCCTGGCATCGAGCGCCGCCGCGTCGTCGGGGGACAGCGCGGCGAGCTGGGCGAAGCTGCTGATGCCCACGGCGTTCAGCCGGTCGGCCAGCCGCGGGCCGACGCCCTTTAGCTGGGTGAGGTCGTCCTCCTGCGGGGCCGGGACGGGTGCCGGCTCGGGCGCGGCGAGCGTCGCGGGGGAGGCGTCGAGCGGGGCGGCGGCGGCGATCGGTTCGTCGGCCATCGCCGCAGGCTCGGGCGCCGCTTCCTCGACCGGCATCGGCGCAGGCTCCGGCGCCGCTGCCGGCTCAGGGACCAACGTCGCCGCAATCGGCATCGTCTCGGGCGTCGGCGCGTCGGCCAGCGGTGGCGGCGACGGCGCGACTGGCGGGGGTGGCGTCACGACGGGTGCAGGCTCGGCCTCCACCGGCGTCGCTTCCGCACGCGGCTCCTCGTAATGAACCTCGCCGCGCTCCTCCAGCTCGGCCCGCGCGCGTCCCCGCCGCTTGGCGAGCATCGTCCCGCGCCACAGGATGTACAGCGCAAAGAGCACACCCAGCCCGATCAACGCGAAGGGCAGCGTCAACCATTCGGGCGCGCCGTTCATGATCGCCGATGGCGTCGGCGTGATCTGGTCGTTCATCTCTGTGCCCTCCCAAGGCGTTGGCCGTTGCGATTCCCCGCAACTGCATAGCGCAGGACGCGCACAGGTACAGCGGCTGCGTTAACCCTTGGCGGGAGCATTGGGTTGCGTGCCGTAGCGTAACGGCACGCGAGGCGCCCCGATCACCCCTCGCGCGCGACTTCGCGCCAGCCAATGTCGCGGCGGCAGAAGCCGGTGGGGAAATCGATTCGGTCGACTGCGCGATACGCCGCGGCCTGCGCCTCCGACACGCTCGGCCCGCTCGCGGTCACCGTCAGCACGCGCCCGCCGCTGGCGACCAGCGTGTTGCCGTCCTGCCGCGTGCCCGCATGGAACACCCGCGCGCCGTCCGCCTCCGCCGCCTCGATCCCGCGGATCGCGCCGCCGCTTTGCGGCGTGCCCGGATAGCCATTGGCGGCCATCACCACGGTCAGCGCGGTGTCGGGCGCGAACACCGGCGCGGGCCGGTCGGCAAGCGTCCCCTCCGCCGTTGCGAGCAGGAGGTCGAGCAAATCGTCCTCGAGCCGCAGCATCAGCACCTGGCATTCGGGGTCGCCGAAACGGGCGTTATATTCGATCAGCTTCGGCCCCTGCCGGGTCAGCATCAGCCCGGCATAAAGCACGCCCGAATAGGGCGTCCCCGCGCGCGCCAGCGCCTCCACCGTCGGGCGCACGATCGTCTCGATCGCCTCGCGCTCCAGCTCGGGAGTCAGCACCCGCGCCGGGCTGTACGCGCCCATGCCGCCGGTATTGGGGCCGGTATCGCCGTCGCCGACGCGCTTGTGGTCCTGTGCCGATCCGAACGGCATCAGCGCGGTGCCGTCGGTCAGCACGAACAGGCTGGCTTCCTCGCCCTCCAGAAATTCCTCGATCACCGCGCTGCCGCCCGGCTCGGCGAAGATCGCGGTGAGCGCCGCCTGCGCCTCTTCGGGGGTGAAGGCGATCGTCACGCCCTTGCCCGCCGCCAGCCCATCGGCCTTGATCACCACCGGCAGCCCGAAATCGGCGAGTGCGGCGAAACCGCCGTCGCGCGATTCGACGCGGGCATAGCCGGCGGTCGGGATATTCTCGCGCGCGCACAGGTCCTTGGTAAAGCCCTTCGACCCTTCGAGCTGTGCCGCCGCCTTGTTCGGGCCGAACACGCGCACGCCCATCGTGCGCAGATTGTCGGCCAGCCCGGCGACCAGCGGCGCTTCCGGCCCGATCACGACAAAGCCGATCGACTGGCGGATGCAGAAGTCGATCACAGACCGGTGATCCGCAATCGCGATGTCGACGATCTCGGCATGCTGCGCTATTCCCGGGTTACCGGGCGCGGCATATAGCCGTGCCAGGCGCGGCGATTGCGCCAGTTTCCACGCGAGCGCATGTTCGCGACCCCCCGAACCCAATAGCAGGACGTTCATGCCCGATCCCTTTTCCGATACCGCATCGGCGCGGCTCGTAGCCGAGGCGGTGGCCGGCGACAACGCGGCGCCGATGAGCGTCGGCGAATTGTCACAGCGGCTGAAGCGCATGGTCGAGGGCGAGTTCGGCCATGTCCGGCTGCGCGGCGAGATTTCGGGGTGGAAGCGCGCGGCGTCGGGTCACGCCTATCTGACGCTCAAGGATGCCGATGCGGTGATCGACGGCGTGATCTGGCGCGGCGCCGCGGCGGCGCTGCCGTTCCAGCCGCAGGACGGGATCGAAGTGATCGCGACGGGCAAGCTCACTATCTATCCCGGCCGCTCCAAATACCAGATCGTGATCGAGCGGATGGAGCTGGCGGGCGAAGGCGCGCTGATGGCGCTGTTCGAAAAGCTCAAGGCGCGGCTGGCCAGCGAGGGGCTGTTCGCGGCGGAGCGCAAGAAGCCGCTTCCCTATATGCCGCGCACGATCGGCGTCATCACTTCGCCCACCGGCGCGGTGATCCGCGACATATTGCATCGGCTGGCGGATCGCTTTCCCAGCCATGTCCTGGTCTGGCCGGTCAAGGTCCAGGGCGAGGGCGCGGCGCTGGAGGTGGCGCGGGCGATCCGCGGGTTCGACGCGCTGGCGCCCGGCGGTGCGGTGCCGCGCCCCGACCTGCTGATCGTCGCGCGCGGCGGCGGGTCGATCGAGGATCTCTGGGCGTTCAACGAAGAGCCGGTGGTCCGCGCGATCGCCGATTGCACGATCCCCGTCATCTCGGCGGTGGGGCATGAGACCGACACCAGCCTGGCGGATTTCGCCGCCGATCTGCGCGCGCCGACGCCGACTGCGGCGGCCGAGTTCGCGGTGCCGGTGCTCGCCGATGTCCGCCACACGGTCAGCACGCTGGCGCTGCGCACCGAACGCTGCGCGCGGCGCTATCACGAGCGCGCGGGCGAGAAGCTCGCGGCGCTGGTGCGCGTGCTGCCGCGTCGCGACGCGCTGCTCGGGCCGCAGCGGCAAAAGGCCGACGATCTCGGCGCGCGGCTGGATCGCGCACTGGAGCGGCGCGTGGCGGCGGCGCGGACGCGGCTGGATCGCGATGCGGGGGCGCTGCGCCCCGCGATGCTCGTCCAGCGCCTCGCGGCGGCGCGCCAGCGGATCGAGGGGCTGTCGCGCCACCTCGACCTCGTCCATCCCAATCGCCCGCTCGAAAAAGGCTATGCCTGGGTCGAGGCCCGCGGCACGCACAAGGTGGTGGGGACCGCGGCCGAGGCGCGGGGCGCGCAGGCAGTGACGCTGCATTTCCGCGACGGCGCCGTCGATGCCCGGGTTGAGCGTCCGGGCGCCAAATCCTATGCTGGCCCCGCGTCCGACCAGCCCAGCTTGTTATAGGCGCAGTCTAGATCTCGGTTCAGCTCCCCCCAAAAGGTCGCTCGTCGCCATGCTGATGTCCAATTCCGCCCGTCCTGCGCGGCTCCATTATCTCGCCAACGGGTTTCGCGTGATCGCGCCGGGCGACCATGTGATCTGCGCAGTCAGCGGCGGTCGGATCGCGGTGGATGCGCTGCGCTATTGGAGCGTCGCGCGGCAGGAGCCTTATGCGAGCGCCGAAGAGGCGGCCCAGGCGATGCACGGCGTGGGAGCGAGGGTATGAACAGGGCTGCGCGGGGACGGCTGGGCGGATTGGCGCTAGCGGGAGTCCTGGCGGTGCTCGGGACTGCGGCGATCCCGCCGGCGGCGGTGGGGGTGGTGCCGGGTCCCGCCGCGCCACTGGCCGATGCCGGCGCGCCCCAGGCCGCAGGGTTCAGCTTTCGCGGCCCGATGGTCCAGGGCGGGGTGGCGATCGGCACAGCGCCGCGCGGCACGACGCTGCTGACGCTCGACGGCGCCGCCGTGCCGCTCGCGCGCGACGGGCGCTTCATCATTGGTTTCGATCGCGACGCCGGCCCCGCCGCGACGCTGGTTGCGCGGTTGGGGACCGGTGCCGAGATTCGCCGCCCGCTGGCGGTGGCGCCGCGCGCCTGGGATATTTCGCGGCTGAAGACGCTGCCCAAATATCCGGTGCCGCGCCCCGAGTTCGAGCGGGTGCGCCCCGCCGAGCTCGCCCAGATCAACGCCGCGCGCAGCATGCAGAGCGACTCGCAAGGGTGGGGACAGGTGTTCCTGTGGCCGGTTGTCGGGCGCATCTCGACGCTGTTCGGGTCGCAGCGCATCTATGCCGGCGAACCCGGGGCCTATCATTCGGGGATCGACATTGCGCGCCCCACCGGCACCCCGGTGCTGGCGCCCGCCGACGGGGTGGTGACGCTGGCGACGGCCAAGCCCTTCACACTGGAGGGCAATTTGCTGATGATCGACCACGGCATGGGATTGAACAGCGCGTTCATGCACCTCGCCCGCATCGACGTGAAGGTCGGCGCACAGGTTCGCCGCGGCCAGCCGATCGGCACGGTCGGGATGACCGGGCGCGCCACCGGGCCGCATCTGCATTGGGGAATGAAGTGGCGCGACGCGCGGATCGACCCGCTGCTCGTCGCCGGACCGATGCCCGTCGCCGAGTGACGCAGCGGCGCACATTTGCGCTGCAACATAATTGAACAGTTTCCGCCGCGCGCACGCAACAAAATGCATGCCTATGTGGCATTTCGGATACAGGTGGGCCAAAAGGCAGCACTGTAACCTGAATGCACGCTTTACAGGCTCAGGGGGCGCCTGCACTCTCAACCCAAGCTTCTCCCGACGCATGTTTTAATGCGTTGCGGCGAAGCGGGGAGACACCCCGGACCTGAACCGCACTGCGGAACGGCCGGGCCAAGCGAGGGAAATTCATGAAAAAGACGCAAATCACTTTGCGCGGCAGCACGGCATTGTCCGCGCTCGCGCTGATCGGTGCGGGCATGCTGTTCGCTGCACCGGCAATGGCGCAGAGCACCGACGCGACGGTGCCGGCAGCGCAAGACCAAGAGAGCGCAGGCGAAGACATCGTCGTCACGGGCTCGCTGTTCCGCGATCCTTCCGCCGCAACCGCGTCGCCGATCGTATCGATCACCGCTGAAGACATGGCCAATCGTGGTATCACCACCGTCGCAGACCAGCTCCAGCTGCTGACCGCGAACAACGCCGGTACGGCTCCGCCGAGCTGGTCGTCGTTCGGCTTTGCGACGGGCGCCAGCTCGCCGTCGCTGCGCGGCCTCAACAACGCCTACACGCTCACGCTTTTCAACGGCCTGCGCACTGCGCCGTTCCCGCTGGGCGATGACGGCTATCGCAATTTCGTCGATATCAACTCGATCCCGGGCTCGATGGTCGACCGGATCGACGTCCTTCTCGACGGCGCATCTGCAACCTACGGTTCGGACGCGATCGCGGGCGTGGTCAATGTGATCGTGAAGCGCCAGGTCACCGGAGTGCACCTCAACGCGTCGGCCGGCATTTCCGAAAAGGGCGACGCGGGCGAGCGCCGCCTGAGCGCGACGGCCGGCTATGGCGATCTGGATCGTCAGGGCTTCAACGTCTATGTGAATGCCGAGTATCAGAAGAGCGATCCTCTGCTGCTGTCGGCACGCGGCTACCCCTACAACACCGCGGACCAGAGCAAGATCTGCGGCACCGATGAGCAGGGCTGCCTGGCCAACGGTATCCGCAACGGCATCCAATATGACGGTGCGTATAACGGCTTCCAGTCGACGCGCGTGCCGTTCGTTCGTCCGTACAGTGATACGACCTATGCATCGCAGGGCGGCTATCAGCTGCTGAACCCGGCAGCCGGCTGCCAGGGGCTTGCCTCCGCGACGCTGACTGCTGCGCAGCGCAATGGCACGATCACCCCGGCGACGGTCTGCCAGGAAGATCTGGTCAACGAATATCGCGCATATAATTCGAGCATCGAGCGCAAGGGTGCCAATTTCCGCGCGACCGCCAAGATCGGCGATTTCGCCGAAGCCTATGTCATGGCGAACTATTATAATGTTTCCACGACGGGCAACAACGCCGGGCCGCAGGGCTTCACCGGCGCGACCGCCGCAGGCGGCACCGTGGTGACGGTCAGCAACATTCTGCTGCCGACTTACGTGTGTTCGCAGGGCACTTCGGCGGTTACCACTGCCGGCGCGCTCACTAACACGATCGTGGCAAGCGGTTGTAATGCGTCGAACGGCAGGCTGAACCCGAACAACCCGTTCGCGGCGTCGGGCCAGCTGGCGCGTCTCGTCGCGCTTCCGCAGGTTACCCGTCAGACCAACACCGACACCCGCACCTACCGGATCAGCGGTGGCATCGACGGGACGTTCGGCGATGGCTGGAATTTCAACGTTGCGGCGACCGCTTCGAAGGTGGTGCTCAAGACCGAGAATAACGGCTATATTTACCTTGCTGGGCTGATGGACGCGATCGCGAAGGGCACGTACAACTTCGTCGATCAGAGCCTGAACACCGAGGCGCAGACCCAGGCGGTGTTCCCCACCAACTATAACCGGTCGAACTCGAAGCTGACGCAGATCCAGGCGTCGCTGAACAAGGAGTTCTTCAATCTGCCGGGCGGCCCACTCCGCGTCGGCGTGACCGGCCAGTATCGCTATGAAGCGATCCACAACCCGAGCGCCAACGCCCCCGACGACGTCAATCCGACGCAGCGTTACTTCGGCATCAACGCCGTGGGCGTGGACGGCAAGCGCACCGTGTGGTCGGCCGGGTACGAAGTGGCGGCACCCGTGTTCGACGAGCTGCAGCTCAAGGCGATGGGATCGTACGACAGCTATTCGACCGGCCAGGCGCGGTTCTCGCCAAAGTTCGAAGGCGTGTTCAAGCCGATCGAGCAGCTGAAGCTGCGGAGCACCTATTCGAAGGGCTTCCGTATCCCCAGCTTCAGCGAATCCTTCGCGTTGCCGACCACGGGCTATGTGACCGGACAGATTAGCTGCACGCTCTCCAACGGTCAGCCCAATCCGACCTATGCGGCATTCTGCGCGGCCCATGCGAGCAACACGAGCTACTATTCGGGCGGCTATTCCTATGGTCTGACCTCCGCGGGCAACGCGGATCTGGATCCGGAAAAGTCGACCTCGTTCACGGCGGGCGTGGTGTTCCAGCCGACCCCGCGTCTCACCTTCACGATCGATTACTGGTCGACGAAGATCGCTAACGTGATCATCCCGGTTTCGGGCGGGGACGCAGTAGCGCAATACTACGCCAATAACGGCGTCGTTAACCTGCCCGGCATCACGGTCACCCAGGGCGTTGCCGATCCGCTGAATACGAGCGCGCTTCCGCTCCTCGGGACGATAGTCGGTTCGTATAAGAATGCCGACTCGTTCCTTGCGAAGGGTCTCGACTTCTCGGGTAGCGCGCGCTTCCCGCTGGGCGACGGCATCAGCCTGCGGAGCACGGCCAACGCTTCGTTCCTGCTGCGTCTGGAACAGACGTTGGAGGATGGCTCGATCCAGCGTTATGATGGCACGCTCGGCCCCTGCAACATCACGTCGTGCTCGGGTGCTCCGAAATGGCGCCTGACGTGGCAGAACTCGCTCGACTTCGATGGCCGCGGCAGCATCAGCCTGACCAGCTACTACACCAGCGGCTATTCGGAAGTCGCGACCGACTCGGGTGGCGTGTACGGCGATTGCCAGGCCAGCGTTGACCACGGTCAGATCCTCGGCTGGGATAACGGCGAAGCAGTCCAGTGCACCGCCAAGTCGGTGTTCTACATGGATGGGCATGCCGAAGTTAAGGTTCAGGACAACTTCACGCTCTATACCGACGTGCTGAACATCCTGAACGGCAAGCCGAGCTACGAGCCGAACGCGGCATATGGCCTGTATCAGTTCAACCCGGCTTGGAGCGACCGTCTCTTCATCGGTCGTTACTTCCGCGTCGGTGCGCGCATCGATTTCTAAGCGCACAGTGTCTTGACTACCGGGGGCGGCTTCGCGAGGAGCTGCCCCTTTTTTCTGCCCGCTCGCTCTGCGGCGGTGCGCACAAAGAAAAAGGGCGGTCACCGGATACCCGGTGGCCGCCCTTCGCGTAAGCCGGGCCTTGGCGCTCTACCGCACCCCCAACGCCAGCGCCCCATCCCCCTCATCCACCGAGACCACCGACCCATCCCGCACGTCGCCGCGCAGGATCATGTCCGCCAGCGGGTCCTGGAGATACCGCTGCACCGCGCGCTTCAAGGGCCGCGCGCCGTACACCGGGTCATACCCCACGCGGCCCAGCCAGCCCCGTGCCGCATCGCTCAGTTCGATGCGGATCTTGCGGTCCGCGAGCAGTTTGCTGACCCGACCGACCTGGATGTCGACGATCGGCGCCATGTGGTCCGCTGCCAGACGGTGGAACAGGATGATCTCGTCCAGCCGGTTGAGGAACTCCGGGCGGAAATGCGCGCGGACGAGGTCCATCACCTGCGGCTCGACTTCCTCGACCTTCTGCCCGTCGGCCAGGTTGGTGAGGTACTGGCTGCCCAGGTTCGAGGTCAGGATGATGATCGTGTTCGAGAAATCGACCGTCCGCCCCTGCCCGTCGGTCAGCCGCCCGTCGTCGAGCACCTGGAGCAGGATGTTGAACACATCGCCATGCGCCTTCTCGACTTCGTCGAACAGCACCACCTGATAGGGTCGCCGCCGAACCGCTTCGGTCAAAACGCCGCCTTCCTCGTAACCGACATAGCCCGGAGGGGCGCCGATCATCCGCGCGACCGAATGCTTCTCCATGAACTCGCTCATGTCGATCCGCACCATTGCGCTGGGATCGTCGAACAGGAACTCGGCAAGCGCCTTGGTAAGCTCGGTCTTGCCCACGCCGGTCGGCCCCAGGAACAGGAAGCTGCCCAGCGGCCGGTTCGGGTCCTGCAATCCGGCGCGACTGCGCCGCACCGCGGTCGCCACGGCCTTCACGGCGTCGGCCTGGCCGATCACGCGCTTGCCCAGCGCCTCCTCCATATGGAGCAGCTTCTCGCGCTCGCCCTCCAGCATCCGCTCCATCGGGATGCCGGTCCAGCGCGCGACCACGCCGGCAATGTCGTCGGCGGTCACTTCCTCGCGCAGCATCGCGCCCTTGGTCGCGCCCGCCGCCTCGTCGAGCTGCTTGGTCAGCGCCGGGATGGTGCCGTAGGACAGCTCGCTCATCTTGGCGAGGTCGCCCGCGCGCTGCGCCTGTTCCAGCTCGGTGCGCGCCGCCTCGAGCTTGCCCTTGAGCACCGCTTCGGACGCGATCTTGTCCTTCTCGCCCTGCCAACGGCTGGTCAGCTCGGTCGATTGCTGCTCGAGATTGGCGAGCTCGCCCTCCAGCGTCGCCAGCCGGTCCTTCGACGCGGCATCGGTTTCCTTGCGCAGTGCCTCGCGCTCGATCTTCAACTGGATGATCCGGCGGTCGAGATTTTCGATCTCCTCGGGCTTGCTCTCCACTTCCATGCGGATGCGGCTCGCGGCCTCGTCCATCAGGTCGATCGCCTTGTCGGGCAGGAAGCGATCGGTGATGTAGCGATTGGACAAAGTCGCCGCCGCCACGATCGCCGCGTCGGTGATCCGCACGCCATGGTGCAGCTCGTACTTCTCCTTGAGCCCGCGCAAGATCGAAATCGTGTCGGGCACGGTCGGCTCGCCCACGAACACCGGCTGGAAGCGCCGCTGGAGCGCCGCGTCCTTTTCGACATATTTGCGATATTCGTCGAGCGTCGTCGCGCCGATGCAATGCAGCTCGCCGCGGGCCAGCGCGGGCTTGAGCAGATTGCCCGCATCCATCGCGCCTTCGCCTTTGCCCGCGCCGATCAGCTGGTGCATCTCGTCGATGAACAGGATGATCTGGCCCTCGCCGGCCTTGACCTCGTCGAGCACGCCCTTCAGCCGCTCTTCGAATTCGCCGCGATATTTCGCGCCCGCGATCAGCGACCCCATGTCGAGCGCCATCAGCGTGCGGTCCTTGATCCCGTCGGGCACGTCGCCATTGACGATGCGCAGCGCGAGGCCTTCGGCGATCGCGGTCTTGCCGACGCCGGGTTCGCCGATCAGCACGGGGTTGTTCTTGGTGCGGCGCGCGAGGATCTGGATCGTGCGGCGGATTTCCTCGTCGCGGCCGATGACGGGATCGAGCTTGCCGTCGCGCGCCGCCTGCGTCAGGTCGCGGGCGAATTTCTTGAGCGCGTCATAGCGATCCTCGGCGCCCGCGGTATCGGCGGTGCGCCCGCCGCGCAGCTTGTCGATCGCGGCGTTGAGCCCGTTCGCAGTCAGCCCCGCCGCCGCCAGCGCCTTGCCCGCCGCGGTCGTCGTCGCCAGCGTCAGCGCGAGCAGCATGCGTTCCACCGTGACGAAGCTGTCGCTGGCCTTGGCCGCAACCTGTTCGGCCTGGTCGAGCACGCGGACCAGATCATTGTCGATTCCCGGCGATTGCTGCGCGCCGCTGCCCGACACCGCCGGGATTTTGGCGAGCGCCGCGTCGGTATCGGCCAGCGCGCGCCGCGCATCGCCCCCGGCGGCGGCGATCAGCCCCGATGCGAGGCCCTGCTCGTCCTCCAGCAGCGCCTTGAGCAGATGCTCGGGCGCGATGCGCTGATGGCTGTTGCGGATCGCAACGGTTTGCGCCGACTGGAGGAAGCCCTTGGCGCGATCGGTGAATTTTTCGAGGTTCATGAGGATCCCTGTTCGCTGATGTCCAGCAGATAGTGTTGCATATCGGCAACACAAGTCCCCGGATTGCGCTTCCTGCTTCTACCTCGGCGCGTCGCGATGCGAAAGGAATGCGGGCTTTCCCGTGGTTTCGGCGGGTTTGTCACGGCTGCGTCACGACCGCGACGCCGAACTGCCACCGCAACGGCCAAATGCTGCAATGCACAAGGGCTAGCGCCGCCGCAGCAGCGGCAAGGGGCCGCGCAACAAAGGGACAACCCAAATGCGTATGTTCGCAGCCTGCCTGCTGGCCGGTACGTCGATTCTGATTCCGGGCGCCGCCTTCGCGCAGGACACCGGGCAGGCGGCCGCAACCGCCGCGGACGAAGGCCAGGACGAGATCGTCGTCATCGGCCAGGGCCAGACGCGCCAGGTCCAGGCGCTCGGCCAGGCCGATCTCGCGGTGCTCACCCCCGGCACCAGCCCGTTGAAGGCGATTGAGAAGCTGCCCGGCGTCAATTTCCAGGCGGCCGATCCGTTCGGTTCCTATGAGTGGGCACAGCGCGTGTCGATCCGCGGGTTCAACCAGAACCAGCTCGGCTTCACGCTCGACGGCATTCCGCTCGGCGACGCGAGCTATGGCAATGTCAACGGCCTGCACATCAGCCGCGCGATCATCAGCGAGAATATCGGGCAGACTTTGGTGTCGCAGGGATCGGGCTCGATCGCGACCCAGGCGACCAACAATCTGGGTGGCACGATAGAATTCCTGTCGCGCGATCCGTCAGGCGATTTCGGGCTCGACGCCAACGCGACCGGCGGCAGCGACCAGTTCTGGCGCACCTTTATCCGGCTCGACACCGGCGCTTTGGGCGATGGCGGCCCCAGCGCGTCGGTCTCCTATGTCCATTCGGACACCGACAAGTGGAAGGGCTGGGGCTCGCAGCGCGTCAACCAGGTCAATGCGAAGGCTGTGGCGCCGCTGACGGCGGAACTGCGCGCAGTCGGCACGTTCAGCTTCTCCGACCGCCGCGAGAACGACTATCAGGACATGTCGCTCGGCATGATCAAGCGTCTCGGCTATGACTGGGACAATATCTCGAACAATTACGCGCTTGCGATCCGCGTGGCGGATGTCGGCGCGAACACCGGCTATACCGGCGTCACCCCGACCAATGCGGCGGCGGGCACGACCTATCCGACGCCCTTCGCCAACCCCGACGACGCCTATTTCGACGCGGCGGGCCTGCGCCAGGACTATCTCGCCTCGCTCGGCATCGAGAAGACCGGCGACGTTCACGGCAAGCTCAAGGGCTATTATCACTCGAACCACGGCCAGGGCCTGTGGTTCACGCCCTATGTCGCCTCGCCCTCCGGCGTGCCGCAATCGCTGCGCACCACCGAATATGACATTCGCCGCAAGGGGGTGTTCGGCGACATCGGCACTGCGATCGGCTTCAACGACGTCACGGTCGGCGCCTGGTACGAGGACAATGATTTCCGCCAGGCCCGCCGCTATTACGGGCTCACCAGCCGCACCAATCCGGGCCGCGACAGCCTGAGCTTCCAGAGCGATCCGTTCTACACGCAATGGTATTGGAAGTATAATACCGAGACCTTCCAGTATCATGTCGAGGACAAGCTGTCGTTCGGCGCGCTGACCGTGAACCTGGGGTGGAAGGGGTTCAGCGTCACCAACACCGCGTCGCCGATCGTCTCGGGCGGGCTGGCCGGCGGCGAGATCAAGGTCACCGACTGGTTCCAGCCGCATGCCGGCTTCGCCTATGCGGTGATGCCCGGCGCGGAAGTGTTCGGCGGCTTTACCCAGGTGACGCGCGCCTTTGTCGCGTCGGCGACCAGCGGCCCGTTCGCGACGACGCAATCGGGGTTCGACGCGCTGCTCAGCGGCTCGACCAAGCTCAAGCCCGAGCAGTCGGATACCTATGAGCTGGGCGGCCGCTTCCACCAGGGGCCGTTCACCGGGTCGCTCGCGGGCTATTATGTCGCGTTCCGCAACCGGCTGCTCGGCGTCACCACGGGTGCTGGCATCGTCGGCAACCCCGCGATCCTCCAGAATGTCGGCGGCGTCCGCTCGATCGGCGTCGAGGCGACGGGCGACCTGCGGCTCGGCAACGGCTTTGGGCTGTTCGCGTCGTACAGCTATAACGACTCGACCTATCGCGACAATGTGAGCACGACGACGACGATCGGCGGCGTGGTGTTCCCGATCCAGATCCAGACTTCGGGCAAGACCGTGGTCGACGCGCCCAAGCATATGCTGAAGGGCGAGGCGACCTATGACTATGCCGGCTTCTCGGCGCGGGTCGGCGCCAATTATATGAGCAAGCGGTACTTCACCTACACCAACGACCAGTCGGTCGAGGGCCGCGTGGTGGTGGACGCGACGCTCGGCTACAAGTTCGACCTGGGCGGGCGCGCGCTGGAAATCCAGGGCAACGTCACGAACCTGTTCGACAAGGACTATGTGTCGACGATCGGCACGAACGGCTTCGGCAATTCGGGCGACAACCAGACGCTGATGGTCGGCGCGCCGCAGCAGTTCTTCCTGACGCTGAAGGTCGGGATGTAAGGTGCATGCCGGGCGGGCGGGGCGGGGGCCTCGTCCGCCCGGCATGGTTTCGCGCAATGGCTACCAGTTTTCGAACTGGCCCGCCCAAATGCGGAGGTATCTCTGGTTGTCCGGCGAATAGTCGACCATTGCCGTCACCAGATTGAACCGCTCCGCTTCATAGTGCTGGCGGTCGCTCCGCTCGTTTTCAGGCACTTGCGTCGCCGGAAAACACTGCTCAAGGAATGCGGCGCGTTCGTTCTGAAAGGTGGCTTCAATGTCGTCCTCTCTGGCGTGCGCAGCCTCCAACTCGCCTGCGTCAGACAGATTGAAACACTCGTAACGCGCCGCCAATGCCGCCCTGTCGGTTCGGAAGACCGGCCCCCCCGGGAGCGTCTGCTGCCACATGCCGTCGACGAGGGTGGCCGAATGGGCGACCTCGCCGTTTAACAGGCACAGCATCACAGGCGGTTCGTGCGCCGCTTGCCAACGTTCTAGGAACTCGCTGATCGTGCTGAACTCGGCCCAGGCCACGCCAAAGGTGAGCCCATGGCAGTTTTGAGGTGTCAACGCCGGATTGACGATGTCTACCGCGGGAACCGCCCAACCCCGGGCAGCGAGCCAGTTGACGGCGAGCGACACCCGCGCGGCGTGGACCGCGGCATCCCAGTCGACGAAGGCGTGCACGCCTCCATTGATCCAACCCTCGATGATTGCGGTCACCTCGGGGGTCTGGCCCGCAACAGGGGCCGCGACCGGTTGGCCGCCAATGTTCAGTACCCGCTGGACCAGTGCCGCGGTCGGCGAAAGCTGCACGGCGGAACCTCCCGCAGCCTGCTCCTGTGGACTCCGGCGGAGTTCAGTGCCGGAGTCGGCCAGCGCCCGCGCGCCCATCGCATCGGCTTCGCGTTCCAGCGCGGCATCGTCGTTCACCGGCACGCCGCCAGCCAATTGCAGCGTGGGGGCCACCCGCCCCTGCTTCTGCTGGACGACATGCCACGCCTCGTGCGGCAAATGCTGTTCTTGTCCCGGTGCCAGATGGATGTCGGCCCCTTGGGCGAAGGCGTGCGCCTGTAGCTGGGCGGGGCGGGGGGAATCGCGGTGGACGCGGACATCGTCCATTGCCAGCCCCGACAGTTGCTCGATCCCCGCCTTCAGTGCGTCGGGCATACCGGTGCGGTTGGGCGCGGTCGCCGCGCGCTGCAGCGGCGGCGCGGCGGGGGCGTTGAGCCGGGCCGACAGCGCCATGAGCGCGGCGACGCGGGGTGCCGCGTCGATCGGCGCGGGCGCGCGCTGGATCGCGGCGGCCCGCTTATGCTGATCCTCCAGTGGTGCCGCCGGCATCCTCTGCGCGTGCTGCATCGTCGGGCTCCCTTGCCTTGGCGCGGGCAGCATAGCGCATGCGCGGGCGTGCCGGGCGAAGCGTTGGCGCCGAAATGGGCCGATCGCGCCGCTCAGCGCGCCGGCTTGGGCGCCTTGGCCGCGTTCTTGGCATAGCGGTCGCCATAGGTGTCGCCTTCGTACCAGCGCGGCGCTTCGGCGGCGTCGGCGATCTCGCGCGCAATCAGATAGTTGATCTGCGCGAACTTGGCGCCCGCATTCCAATCGAACGGCAAGTCGATCTGGTCGGATACCGAATGGTAGTGCGTCTTGAGGAAGCCGCGAAACGCCTTTTCGCCGCCATTCTTGAACCCGGTGACGAGGAACACCGACGGCACCCCTGCCTTGACGAAGCTGTAATGGTCCGATCGCACGAACAATTGCTCCTGCGGCATGGGGTCGGGCGACAGCGCGACCCCCATCGACGCCGCCGCGCGCTCGACCATCGGCCCCAGCGTCGAACGCTCGGCGCCGAACGCCACCACGTCCTGGAAATCATAGAGGAGGATCGGCATGTCGAGATTGACGTCGGCGACCACGCGGCCCTTGCCGACCACCGGGTGCTTCGCCAGATATTCGGAGCCGACGAGGCCCAGTTCCTCGGCCGTCAGCGCGACGAACAGGATCGATCGCTTCGGTCGCGTCCCGCTCGCGACGAAGGTGCGTGCGGCCTCCAGCATCGTCGCGACGCCGGCGGCATTGTCCATCGCGCCGTTGAACACCTTGTCCCCCGGCTTATTGTCCATCCCGATATGGTCGAGATGCGCGCTCAGCACGACATATTCGTCTTTCAGCACCGGGTCCGATCCGGGCAGGATGCCGATCACATTGGGCACCCGGAAGGTGCGGCTCGCCTTGCCGACCGGGATCGAGACCGGGACGAGCTGGAACCACGGATATTCGACACCCCCCGATTGCAGCCCCAGCTTCTGGAAGGTCTCGGCGACATAGGCGGCGGCAGTTAGATAGCCCTTGCTCACTGCGAACCGCCCCTCGAGCGCGTCATCGGCCAGATAGGTCACATCGGCGCGGATACGCTCGGCGCTGGTCTGGGGCGTGTCGGGGGCCTGCGCCTGCGCGGCGGAGAGCGGAAACAGGGCGAGCATCGCCGCGGCGGCGAGGACGGGCAGGCGCATTGGAAGTCCTCGAAAACGGGAGAGGCGATCCCCCGAAGCTAGACCAAAATCGCCACCCCACAAGCGCGCTTTGCGGGCGGCCCGCGCCGCGCTATTGTCGCATCCGCAACCAGTTCCGGAAAAACCCTCCCCATGAAATCCTTCCTGATGCTCTGCAGCGCCGCGACCTGCGCGCTGGCAACCGCCACGATCGTCCCCGCCGCCGCGCAACAGGCGCCCGCCCCCGCGGCTGCGCCCGCCGCGGCGCCGGTGGCGAAGCCGGTGCCGGTCGCCGAACTCGTCAAGCGCGTCGACATTCCGTACCAGGAATTCACGCTGTCCAACGGGCTGCGCGTCATCGTCCACACCGATCGCAAGGCGCCGATCGTCGCGGTATCGACCTGGTATGATGTCGGATCGAAGCATGAGCCCGCGGGCAAGACCGGCTTCGCGCATCTGTTCGAGCATCTGATGTTCAACGGCTCGGAAAACGCCCCCGGCGATTTCTTCGAGCCGCTCAAACAGGTCGGCGCCACCGATTTCAACGGCACCACCAGTTTCGACCGCACCAATTATTTCGAGACGGTTCCGACCCCGGCGCTGGATCGCGCGCTGTTCCTCGAAAGCGATCGGATGGGCTGGCTCACCGGCGCGATCACGCAGGAGGTGCTCGACGAGCAGCGCGGCGTCGTCCAGAACGAAAAGCGCCAGGGCGATAACCGCCCCTATGGGCTGGTCTATTACACGATCCTCGAGGAACTGCTGGGCAGCACGCCCTATGGCCACAATGTGATCGGTTCGATGGCCGATCTCGACGCGGCCAGCGTCGACGACGTCAAGAACTGGTTCCGCAGCCATTATGGCCCGAACAATGCCGTGCTCGTCCTTGCGGGCGATATCGATGCAAAGACCGCGCGCCCGCTGGTCCAGAAATATTTCGGCGCGATCCCCCGCGGCCCGGAGAGCACTCCGCCAGCCGTCACCATCCCGACCCTGCCCCAGAACAAGACTGTGGTGCTGAAGGACCGCGTCGCCGCGACGATGATCGTGCGCAGCTGGGCCGTGCCCGGGATCAACGATCCCGATGCCGTCGCACTCGACGTGTTCGGCGAAGTGCTGGGCGGGCTCGCCAGCTCGCGGCTCGACAATGCGCTGGTTCGTGGCGACAAGATTGCGGTGCAGGTCTCGGCGGGCAACCAGTCGATGACCCAGATCGGGCTGTTCACGATCCAGGCGATCGTCAAGCCGGGCGTCGATCCCGCGCTGGTCAGCAAGCGGCTCGACGAAGTGATGGCCGAATTGCTCGCCAAGGGGCCGACCGCGGACGAAGTGATGCGCGTGGCGACCACCAGCGTCTCCAGCCGCATCTCCGGTCTCGAATCGGTCGGCGGGTTCGGCGGCAAGGCCGTCGCGCTGGCGTCCGGAGCGCTCTATTCGGGCGATCCGGCCTTCTACAAGAAAGAGCTGGCCAAGACCGCGGCGATCACCCCCGCTGAAGTCACCGCCGCCGCGAACAAATGGCTCAAGCGCCCGTCGCTCACCGTGATGGTCGAGCCCGGCGAGCGCGAAGCCTATCAGGAATCGGCGCCAGTCGCCGCCGCCAAGCCCGATCCGAACGCGCCCAAGGCCGAGCCGGTCAAGGGCACCCGCGGCAAGATGCCCGACGTCGCCGCGATCGGCGATCTCGTCTTCCCCAAGGTCGAGCGGACCAAGCTCTCGAACGGGATCGAGCTGGTCTACGCCCATCGCACCGCGGTTCCGGTGACGCAGGTGGTGATGAGCTTCGACGCGGGCGTCGCCGCCGATCCCGACGGCAAGCTGGGCACCCAGAGCCTGGCGGCGTCGCTTATGGACGAAGGCACCACGACGCTCGATTCGACAGCGATTGCCGAGGCGCGCGAACGGCTGGGCGCCTCGATCGGCGGCGGCACCGGCACCGATCGCACGATTCTGTCGGTCAGCGCCCCCAGCCCGAACCTGGCGGGCGCGCTCGACCTGTTCGCCGATGTCGTGCGGCACCCGGCGTTCGCCCCCGCCGAAGTCGAGCGGCTGCGCGCGACGCTGCTCACCGGCATCGCGTCCGAACTGACCAGCGCCGAGGGTCTGGGCGGGCGCGCGCTGCCGCCCCTGCTCTACGGAACCGCCAATCCCTATGGCAAGCTGGCGGCGGGCAGCGGCGATCCCGAGGTGGTCAAGGCGCTGACCCGCGACGATCTGGTCGCGTTCCACCGCGCCTGGATCCGCCCGGACAAGGCGAAGGTCTTCGTCGTCAGCGATCGCCCGCTGGCGGAGGTCAAGGCTGCGCTCGAGGCGCGCTTCGGCGACTGGCGGGGTGAGGGGCCCGCGGGCGTCAAGTCGTTCGCCGCCGCACCCACGCCGGCATCGCCGCGCATCCTGCTGGTCGATCGACCCAATTCGCCGCAATCGCTGATCCTCGCCGCGCAGATGACGCCGCTCAAGCCCGACCAGGAGCTGCTGACCGAAATCACCGCGAACGAAGTGCTCGGCTCGGGCTTCCTGTCGCGGATCAACATGGATCTGCGCGAGGCGAAGCATTGGTCCTATGGCGTGCGCGGCGGGTTCAGCTGGCTCGAACATGCCGTGCCCTACACGATCAGCGCGCCCGTCCAGGCCGACAAGACCGGCGATTCGATCCGTGCGCTGATCGGCGATGTCCGCGACTTCCTGACGACCAACGGCGTGACCGAGAAGGAACTGACGCTGACCGTCAACGGCGCGGTGCGCGAGCTGGCGGGCAAGTATGAAACATCGGGCGCAGTTCTGTCGGCGATGCAGCAGAACGACCTGCGCCGCCGCCCGGACGATTTCTACAGCACCGTCGCGCAAAAATATCGCGCGATGACCGCAGCCGAGCTTGACGCTGCGGCACGCGCGGCTCTGGACCCGAACCGGTTCCTGTGGGTTGTGGTGGGCGACGCTGCGAAGGTTAGGCCCCAGCTTGACAGCATCGGCCTGCCTGTCGAGGTGGTGCCGGCAGCGGCGCTGGCGCGCCCCGCGCCGGCGAAATGATCAGGAGAGAATGACATGGCGAATGTGGATGGCAGCTGGGATACCGTGACACGGTCGCCGATGGGCGACCAGCAGGCGACCCTGACGATCACCAGCGAAGGCGACAGCTTCACCGGCGCCTATTCGGGCGCGATGGGCACGACCGAGATCAAGGACGGCCGGGTCGCTGGCGACACGCTGACCTGGACGCTCGACATCACGGTCCCGATGCCGATGACGCTTACCTGCGAGGCGACCGTCGACGGCGACGCGATGACCGGCACCGTGACCGCGGGCGCATTCGGCAGCTTCCCGATGACCGGCACGCGCGCCTGAACGCGGCGTAGCGTCAGGAGAAGGGGCCTGCTTCCGGAAGGATGCGGGCCTTTTCTTCATATGCTCTCCTGCGAAGGCAGGAGCCCAGGGTTACAGGCGGTGCGCTCCGGGCTCTGGACCCCCGCTTTCGCGGGGAACCCGCCTCAGCCCCGCTTAACCCGCGTGACATGCCCCATCTTGCGCCCGGGCCTCGCTGCGCCCTTGCCGTACAGATGCAGGTGTGCGCCCGGCTCGGCCATATAGTCGGCCCAGCGATCGGCATCGGCGCCGATCAGGTTTTGCATCTCCACCTGCACCCCGGTCAGCGCCGTCGAACCCAGCGGCAGGCCGCAGATCGCGCGGATATGGTTCTCGAACTGCGAGCATTCGGCGCCCTCGATGCTCCAATGCCCCGAATTATGGACGCGCGGCGCCATTTCGTTGAACACCGGGCCATCGTCGGTCGCGAAGAATTCGAGCGTCAGCACCCCGACATGGTCGAGCGCGTCCGCCACCCGCCCGGCCAGCGTCGCCGCCTCGCCCCAATGGCGCGCGATCTCGGCGGGCGCGGGCAAGGTGGAGCGATCGAGGATGCCGTCCTTATGCTCGTTCCACGGCGGCGGGTAGCTCGCCAGCGTGCCGTCGAGCCCACGCACGGTGATGATCGAGAATTCGTGGCTGAAACGCACAAAGCCCTCGAGAATCGCGGGCCGCTCGCCGATTTCCGCCCAGGCGGTGGCGGCGTCGGCGGCGTTATGGATGCGCACCTGCCCCTTGCCGTCATAGCCCAGCCGCAGCGTCTTCAGGATCGCGGGGGCGCCGATCGCGTCGATCGCGGCCTGCAATTCCTCCGCCGTCGTCACCGGCGCCCAGGGCGCGGTACGCCCGCCCAGCGCGGCGACGAATGCCTTTTCGCGCGCGCGGTCCTGCGCGATCGACAGGCTCTGCGCGCCGGGGCGCACGGGGGTCTTGCTCGCGAGGTGCTCGACGGGGCCGAGTGCGATATTCTCGAACTCATAGGTCACGACGTCACACTGCGCCGCCAGTTCGTCGAGGACGATGCGGCTGTGATAATCGGCGCGGGTGAAGCTCGACGCCGTCTGCGCCGCAACGCTTTCCTCGTCGGGGGCCAGGATATGCGTGCGATAGCCGAGCTGCGCCGCCGCCACCGCGAGCATCCGCCCAAGCTGGCCGCCGCCCAATATGCCGATCGTGGAGCCGGGGGGGAGCGTGCTCATTCGGGGTCGGTCGCAACGCCTGCGGTCTGCGCCGCGCGCCATGCCTGGAGCCGCTGCGACAGCGCCTCGTCCGAGGTGGCGAGGATCGCGGCGGCGAGCAGCCCGGCGTTGATCGCCCCCGGCTTGCCGATCGCCAGCGTGCCGACGGGAATGCCGCCGGGCATCTGGACGATCGAATAGAGGCTGTCGACGCCCTTCAGCGCCTTGGATTCCACCGGCACGCCCAGCACCGGCAGATGCGTCATCGCAGCCGCCATGCCCGGCAGATGCGCCGCGCCGCCCGCGCCCGCGATCACGACCTTCAGCCCGCGCCCGGCGGCGGCGGCGGCATAGTCGTAGAGCCGCTGGGGGGTGCGGTGCGCGGACACCACTTTGGTCTCATGCGGCACGCCCAGCTCGTCGAGGATGCGCGCGGCGTGGCGCATCGTGTCCCAATCGGACGTGCTGCCCATGATGATGCCGACTAAAGGTGCGTCCGACATGCCTGCCCCGTGTTGCGAAGCGTGGGTTGTTAGTGGCGGAGGGAGAGGAGGGCAATAAAATCCTCCCCTTGGAATGGCGAGGGCGTTCGAACCCGATGCAGAGCCCCGCTTTCCTCCCCATCATGAGCCTGTACCTGTTTCGGGGTCCAACCCTCCACGGGCAATGCCGCAGCCTGTGGCGCGACGGATGCTGAAACAAGTTCGGCGTAGGATAAGGCGCACCCTCCAGGGAGGGGAGCGCGCGAAAGCCGCGCCATCGCCGAACGCCGCCGAACCTATCCCTTATGCCCCACCTTGCTCACCAGCAGCTTGTCGATCTTGCGGCCGTCCATGTCGACGATCTCGAACTGCCAGCCCTGTTCCTCGAAAATCTCGCCTTCGTCGGGGAGGTGCTTGAGCACCGCGAGCGCCAGCCCCGCCACGGTCGCGTAATCGCGGTCCTCGGGCAGGTCGAGCCCCAGCCGGTCGGCGAGCGCGTCGGCGGGCATCTGGCCCGAGACGAGCAGCGAGCCGTCCTCGCGCTGCACGACGTTCGGGCTCTCGCCCGGCTCGGCATCCGATGCGAAGTCGCCGGCGATCGCCGCCAGCAGGTTGGCGGGCGTCACAATGCCTTCGAAATGGCCATATTCGTCATGGACGAGCCCCATCGGCACCTCGGCGCGGCGCAGCGCGCCCAGTGCGTCCATCGCATCGACCTGGTCGGGCAGGATCGGCGCGGGGCGCATCAGCGTGCGCAGGTTGAGCGGTTCGCCGCGGAACAGCGCGGCGGCGATGTCGCGCGCCTGCACCACCCCGACAACCGAATCGACCGACCCCTCGGCCACCGGCAGCCTTGTGTGCTGCGTCGCGAGCAGCGCGTCGCGGATGCCGTCGCCGTCCAGGTCGATGTCGAGCCAGTCGACATCGGTGCGCGGCGTCATCACTTCGCGCACCGGGCGATCGGCCAGCCGCACCACGCCCGAGATGATCGAGCGCTCATGTTCCTCGATCACGCCCGAATTGCGCGCCTCGGCGACGATCAGATGGAGTTCCTCCGCCGTCACGCGGTTCTCCGATTCGCGGTTCATCCGCAGCAGGCGAAAGATCAGACCGCTCGCCGAATCGAGCAGCCAGACGAAAGGGGCGGTGATCCACGACAGCCACAGCATCGGCAGCGCCATGATCGCGGCAATCGGCTCGGGCGAGCGCAGCGCGAACTGCTTGGGCACCAGTTCGCCGACGACGAGCGTGGCAAAGGTCGTCACCGCCAGCACCAGCATCAGCGCCAGCGTGGTCGAGAATTCGGGGCTCAGCCCCAGCGGCGCCAGCCGCTGCGCCACCGGCCCGCCCAGGCTGGCACCCGAATAGGCGCCCGAGACGATCCCGATCAGCGTGATGCCGATCTGGACAGTCGACAGGAACTTGCCGGGGTCCTGCGACAGCCGGATCGCGGTGGCCGCGCCCCGGCTTCCGGCTTTCGCCAACGCCTCCAGCCGCGCGGGGCGCGAAGAGACAATGGCTAGTTCCGACATCGAAAAGATGCCGTTTACGGCGATCAGCACCAGGATGATCGCCACGTCGATCCAGGGGAAAGGGTCGTTCATGATGTACGCCCTCCATACAGGCACTCCGCAGCGCTTCACAACCGGCTGTACGTGACATTCGGTTGCGCAGGCGGAACAAGCCGGGCCCGATACGGGTTTCCGGGGGTATCAGACACAAAGGAGACACAGTATGACCCCTGTTCGCAAGCTGCTGACGCTCGCCGCCTTGTCGGCGACCGCGCTGACCGGCGCGTGCGTCACCGATCCGGTGACCGGCGAGAAGCGCGTATCGCGCGCTGCGATCGGCGGCGGCGTGGGCGCGCTGGGCGGCTATCTGCTCGGCGACCTCGTCGGCGGGCGCAACGACCGGACCGAGAAGATCCTGGGCGCAGGCATCGGCGGGCTCGCGGGCGTGGCGGTGGGCTCGTACATCGATCGCCAGGAGCAGGAGCTGCGCCGCCGCACCGCCGGCACCGACGTGCAGGTGATTCGCCAGGGCGACGAGCTGGTGCTGCGCATGCCCTCCAATGTCACCTTCGCGACCGACCAGTCGGCGGTGCAGCCGGAGTTCCGCTCGACGCTCGATCAGGTCGCCGACGTGCTGCGCAATTACGAGCAGACCTATGTCGACGTGTACGGCCACACCGATTCGGTGGGGTCGGACAGCTATAACCTTGGCCTGTCCGAGCGCCGCGCCAATTCGGTGCGCGACTATCTGGTGAGTCGCGGCGTCCAGAGCGTGCGCCTCGGCACGCGCGGCTTTGGCGAGACCCAGCCGATCGCGCCCAACGACACCGAACAGGGCCGCGCCGAGAATCGCCGGGTCGAGATCAAGATCGTGCCCATCCAGGCCTGATCGCTCAGCCCCGCCGCGCGCGGAAGAAGTCGCGCAGCAGCGCCGCCGCCTCGGCTTCCCCGATTCCGGGATAGAGCTCGGGGCGGTGGTGACAGGTCGGCTGGGTGAAGAGCCTGGGGCCATGCTCGACCGCGCCGCCCTTGGGATCGGGCGCGCCATAGTATAGCCGCGCGATCCGGGCATGGGCGATGGCGCCTGCGCACATCGCACAGGGCTCCAGCGTCACCCACAGGTCGCACTCCTCCAGCCGTTCGCGCCCGAGCAACGCGGCGGCGGCGCGGATCGCCAGCATTTCGGCATGCGCGGTGGGATCGTGCAGCGACCGCGGGGCATTGGCCGCGGTCGCGATGATTTCGCCGTTGCGCACGATCACCGCGCCGACGGGCACTTCGCCCGAGTCCGCAGCGCGCGCCGCCGCGTCGAGGGCCGCGCGCATCGGTTCGGGAAGAGGAAACATGTGCGGCGGCTTAGCGGTCCGCCGCGCCCCCGTCACGCCATTGCGGGCGGGGCACGGTCTTGCCGCAGCACCGACCAGAGCGCGAACGCGGCGCCGGGGAGATACCCCAGCACCGTGAGCCCGCACGCAATCCCGAAATCGCGCCCCGGACCGCGCGCAAGATACACGCCGAGCGGCGGCAACAGCGCCGCTGCCACGACGCGCCCCGGGGACGCACGCATTACCGCGCGGCAGGCGTAGGCGATGCGCCCGGCGCCTGCTTCACTTCGATAGTGGGGATGCTCACCGTCGTGCTCTTCATCTCCACCGTAGGCACATCGACGGTCTTGTTGGAGGTGCCGATGCCGACACTGCCCGTCTCGGCCTTGAACTTGGGCAACTGGCCGCCCTGCGCGTCGAACGAGACTCGCGGCAGCGACATCCCCTGTTGCTGCTCGACAGAGAGCATGCCGAGCGACATAAGGACGACGACCGCTATCGCGGCCAGCCCTACCAATACCAATATTCCACGCATCGTCTTCAGCTCCCCAGTGTTTGAATCGCTTGCGTAATTAACGCACCACCAACCACGCAGGTTGCATCGTCACAAGGGCTTTGATGGGCGAATCGGTTGACGTGCCGTCCCATAGCGGGTATCGGCGCGGCCTTTCCGGCTTAGGCCAAAATCAGGATTAACAGCGATGTCGCGCATTTGCGAGCTGACCGGCAAGGGCCGGCAGGTGGGCCACAATGTATCCCACGCCAACAACAAGACCAAGCGTACCTTCCTGCCGAATCTGCAGAATGTCACGCTGATGTCGGACACCCTCGGCAAGAGCGTGCGCCTGCGCGTCTCGACGCACGGCCTGCGTTCGGTCGAGCATGTCGGCGGTCTCGACAACTGGCTGCTCAAGACCAGCGACGAGGATCTGTCGCTGCGCGCACGCCGCCTTAAGCGCGAAGTGCGCAAGGCTGGCGCTCCCGCAGAAGCGGCCGCCTAACCCTTTGCTTTCGGCGTGCCCCATGCCGGGGCGCGCCTTGTCATGCACCGCGCGCTGATCCGGGAGCGTTTCCGCAAGGGAACGTCCTGGTATCTGCGCGCCTGCGTGCGTTTGCGGCGCGGCGCACGGCTCAGGGCAGGCGATCGAGCCGGAACTTGAGCAGCAGCGAACGCTCCCACACCTCCAGATTGTCGTCGGAGGCGATCCAGACGATCGTCGCATCGCCTTCGCGCGTCACGGCCAGCGCTTCGAAATTGTCGTGGAGCAGCGGCGCCTCGAGCGTCGCGATCTCGACGCCGCGTACCACGCCGCCGACGCGCACCCCGTGCAGGTCGATCACCGTCAGCTTGGCCGTGAACAGGCCGGGCAGCGACAGTCGGCGGTTGAGCACCAGCAGCCGGCCATCGGGCAGCTCGGCGATGTCGGTCGGGTCGTAGCCCGGGGGCGGCACATAGCCGAACCGCACCGGACGGGCGCCTGGCGCTGTGGGGTCGCCCGCGAAGCGCAGCCCGATCCGCGCGTCGGGCGCACCATCGGGCCGCGAGGTCTCGCTGATCACGAGGAAATGGCCGTTGCGCAGCCGCGTCATCGATTCGGGGCCGCCCGCCTTCGACCAATCGGCCATCGCCGGGGGCTGTGCCGACGCCTCGACCCGCGACAGCGCCGCATCGTAGCGATAGATCGCATTATACCGCTCGAACCCAATCCAGATCCGTCCGCTGACCGGGTCCCAGGCGAGCGATTCGGAATCGCGCTGCTCCTTCTTCCACCCCGTCCCCGGCCCGCCGGGCAGGTCGCCGAACGCGGGCTCGCGAATGCGCCAGTCGGGCCCCATGCGGAACCGCACGACATTGCCATTGTCGCTGACAAGCGTGAACCGGTCGCCGGCCAGCTGCATCGCCGAAAAGCCGCCAAAGGCCGGGTCGGGGCTGTCGAGCACGACACCGCCCAGATAGGTCAGCCCCCCCACCCGCACCCGCGCCGCATCGCCGGCATCGAGCGGCACGCGCCGCGCGTCGATCACGGCATGCTCGCCCAGCACCTGGCGCATCAGCGCCGTGGTCGAGTCGATGTTGATCAGGAACAGAATGGCCAGTGCCAGCAGCGGACGCATGCCGCGCCTCATAGCGACTCGCACGCTCGCCGCCAGCCGTACCGCGAAGCTGAACCTCGGATAACGACGCCGTTCAGCAAGCGATCACGCGCGGCGTCCTAGACGAGGGTCATCGCGTACCAGTACCCCTCGCGTAGCGTATCGAGGGTCGGGGGCCGGTCCTGCAGGATCGGCCCCCGTTATTTTCAGTACATGTGCTGCCCGCCATTGATCGACAGCGTCGATCCGGTGACGAACCCCGCCTCGTCCGAGCACAGGAACGCCACGCCGCGCGCGATTTCGCTCGCCTGGCCCAGCCGGCCGACAGGGATTTTGGCGACGATCTTTTCCAGCACTTCGGGCGGCACCGCGGCGACCATGTCGGTATCGATATAGCCCGGCGCGATCGCGTTGACGGTCACGCCGACGCGCGCGCCTTCCTGTGCCAGCGCCTTGGTGAAGCCGTGGATACCCGATTTCGCGGCGGCATAATTGACCTGGCCATATTGCCCGGCCTGGCCGTTGATCGATCCGATATTGACGATCCGGCCCCATTTGCGGTTGCGCATCCCCGGGAACACCGCATGCGCCATGTTGAAGCATCCGCCCAGGTTGATGCGGATCACATCCTCCCACATGTCGCGGCTCATCTTCAGGATGGTGCCGTCGCGCGTCACCCCGGCATTATTCACCACGACATCGACCGGGCCCAGTTCGGCCTCGACCTGTGCGACGCCCGCCGCGCAGGCCTCGAAATCGCCGACGTCCCATTTATACGCCTTGATCCCGGTCCGTTCGGTAAAGGCCGCGGCCTTTTCGTCGTTGCCGGCATAATTGGCGGCGACGGTCATCCCTGCATCCTGCAGTGCGAGGCTGATGGCCTTGCCGATCCCGCGCGTGCCGCCGGTCACGATCGCTACGCGTGCCATGTACTTCCTCTCCTCTTGTTCGGTTTCACGCTAGGCAGCGTCGACCCATCCCGCAAGTTCCCGCGCCAGAATCGACCGTAACATTTCGATGCCGGGCGCACTTGCGTTGAGACAAGGCAGATAGGCGAAATCGGTTCCGCCCGCCGCGATAAAGCTTTCGCGCCCGCGGATCGCGAGTTCTTCGAGCGTCTCGAGGCAATCGGCGGAGAAGCCGGGGGCCAGGATCGCGACGCGCTTGACCCCCTGCCCCGGCAATGCCTCCAGCGTCGTGTCGGTCGCCGGCTCGAGCCATTTGGCGCGTCCGAAGCGCGACTGGAAGGTCACGACCAGTTTGCGCCCCAGCGCCTCGCCCAGCAGCCGCCCGGTCTTCTGGCAATGGCAATGATAGGGGTCGCCCAGCACCAGCGTCCGCTCGGGCATGCCGTGGAAGCTGGTGATCACGGCGTCGGGTTCGAAATCGAGTGCCGCGATCCCGGCCTCGACCGAGTCCTTCAGCGCAGCGATGTACAGAGCGTCGTCGTGATAGGGCGGCAGCGTGCGCAAGGCGGGCTGCCAGCGCATCTTCGCGAGCGCGGCAAAGGCGGCGTCGTTGGCCGTCGCCGTCGTCGCTGCGCAATATTGCGGGTAGAGCGGCGCGACCAGGATGCGCTCGCACCCCGCAGCCTTCATCGCCGCCAGCCGATCGGCGATCGACGGATTGCCATAGCGCATCGCCCAATCGACCAGCACGCCCGGCCCGAACGCCCCCTCCAGCGCGCGCGACTGTGCCTTGGTGATCGCGGCCAGCGGCGATCCGTCCTCGCTCCACACCTGTTGATAGGCGTGCGCCGACTTGGCCGGGCGGGTGCGCAGGATGATCCCGCGCAGGATCGGTTGCCACAGCAAAGGCGGGATTTCGACGACGCGGCGATCCGACAGGAATTCGCCCAGATAGCGCTTCACCGACGCAGTATCGGGCGCGTCGGGGGTGCCGAGATTGGTGAGCAGCACGCCGATCCGGGGGCGGGGCACCGGGGGATGATCGGGGGGGAGAGTCATTCGAGGTCCGATAGCAGAGGAATCCGGCGAAAGCGCGTGCCTGTCGCGGACTGGAGCGCATTGGCGATGGCGGCGGCCACTGGCGGCACCGCAAGTTCGCTGGCGCCGCCGGGATCGGCGGTGCTGCGGATGATCTCCACCGACACGTCGGGCGCATCGGCGAGCGTGGGCAGCATCAGCTCCGAAATCTCGCGAATGTCGGCGACATTCTCCGAAAAGCCCGTCGAACAGCCGATCGCCCCGGCCAGCCCGAAGATCAGCCCGCCTTCGATCTGCTGGGTGACGAGATCGGGGTTGATGACGCGCCCGCAATCGACCGCGGCGACCAGCCGGTCGACCTTCACCCGCCGGTCGCTGGTAAGCTGCGCCTCGGCCATCACCGCGATATAGGATCCGCGAAACGCGTGGCAGGCGATCCCCTGCCCGCTGCCGGGCTGGCCGCCCTGCCACCCGCCGAGCTGCGCCACGGTTTGCAGGCAGCGGGCGAGCCGCGGCTCGTTGCCGAGCATCGCCATCCGAAAGGTCAGCGCGTCCTGCCCCGCGACATGCGCGAGTTCGTCGAGGAAGCTTTCGGTGAAGAAGCACGTCGCGGCATGCGCGCCCGATCGCCAGTATCCGGTCGGCACCCCGATCGCCGCAGGGTGATGATCGACGGCATAATTGGGGATGCCATAGACCGGGGTCGCACCCGCGACCGCCGACGGATCGCCCGCTCCGCCCAGCGCGCGCGCCGCCGCCGACAGCGCATCGCCCGCCAGCAACCGCGCGCCCATCTCGCGCCCGGTATCGGGTGCGGCGATCTTGGCCAGCCATCCGGTGACATGGCCCTGCTCGTTCAACCGCGCCGTCATCCGGGCGACGGCGGGCGGGCGAAAGCGATCGCGGCGGAAATCCTCGCCGCGCGGCCAGGTGAGCTGGACCGGGCGCCCGACTGCCTGCGCCAGCAGCGCCGCCTGCACCGCGACGTCATGCTCGAGCTTCGCGCCGAACGATCCGCCCGCCATCGTCGGGTGGATCGTCACGCGCCCCTCGCCAATGCCAACCGCGCGCGCCGCCGCCGCACGCGCCAGCCCCGGCGCCTGGGTCGGCAGCCACAGCGTCAGCCGCCCGTCGGCAAACGCAGCGGTACAGGTCATCGGCTCGATCGTCGCGTGCAGCCCCAGATCGGTGCCATATTCGGCGGAAACCACCCGCGCGCCCCGGAAATCCGCGGCGAGATCGCCCGCTTCCGAAACGCGCACCCCGTCGCCGTTCAGCGCCGCCTGCAAGGCCTCCGCGATCGTGTCGCTGTTCACCACCGGATCGGGGGTGCGGAAGCGCGGGCGCATAGCATCCAGCGCGCGATCCGCCGCCCACCAGTTGTTCCCGACCGCCGCCACCCAGGCGCGCCGCGTCACCACCGCGAGCATCCCCGGCACCTTGTCCGCGGCGGCGCGATCCAGCTTGACCAGCTCGGTATCGCCGGTCGGCCCCTGGCGGATCGATGCGAACACCATGTCGGGCAGCCGGATATCGGCGGCATAGTTGACGCTGCCATCGGTCTTCGCCGGCACGTCGATCCGGGGCAGTGGCTGGCCGGTGAGCCGGTCGGCCTCGCCGGTGCGCAGCGCCACGTCGCGCGGCGCGGTCTCGTCCGCGGCGTCGGCGGCGAGTTCGCCGAACCCCAGCTTGCGGTTGCCCTCGACCACCAGTCCCTTTGCGGTGCTGCACGCCTGCCAGTCGACGCCCCATCGCCGCGCCGCAGCCTTGCACAACAGCGCGCGCGCGGTCGCCCCGGCGCGGCGCAGATCGCCCTCGAACGCGCGGATCGAGGTGGAGGCGCCGGTGAGCATCAGCCCGACGCGCACCGCATGGCCACGGCGCAGCGCGTCGGGGACCCCGGCAAAGGCCGTCCCGAACAGCGCGTCGGCCCCCAGGACATTGGCGTAGAGCGGATTGAGCGGCGCAGGCTCGACGCCCACCTGCTGCCAGTCGGCGCCCAGTTCGTCGGCGATAATCTGGGCAAAGGCGGTATACACCCCCTGCCCCTCCTCGCATTGCGGCACCGCGACCGACACATGACCGTCGGTGCCGATCTTGAGCCACGCGCCGAACAGGCTCTCGCCCGGCGCCGCGGTGAGGTTGGGGAGATAGGTGCGCGGCCACAACCCCCAGGCGACCAGCAGCCCGGCGCCGACGCCGCCACCGATCAGCAGCGTGCGCCGATCGGGTTTCCTGAGCCTGCCGAGATCCAACGCCATCGGCACGCTCTATCGCGCTCCACCGCGCCGCGCCAGCGGCGGCGCGACAGCGCGCTTGGGTTTGTCACGCGCCTGCTCTATCACGCGACCGCGACCAACCGCCGGGGATCGATCGACCGTGCTTACCACAATCCTAGCCGTCGCCGGCGACCATATCCAGTTCAAGGATCTGGGGCTCGACCCGGTCGCGCTCGATCTCGGCTTCTTCCAGATCAAATGGTATTCGCTCGCCTATATCGCCGGCATCCTGATCGGCTGGTGGTATATGCTCAAGCTGCTTGCGCAGCCGGGCGCACCGATGGCGCGGCGCCATGCCGACGACCTGGTCTTCTATGCGACGCTGGGCATCATCCTGGGCGGGCGGCTGGGCTATGTGCTCTTCTACGCGCCCAAGATGATCATCGAGACGCCGCTCCAGATCATCCGGCTGTGGGACGGCGGCATGTCGTTCCATGGCGGCGGCATCGGTCTTGCGCTCTCGATCTTCCTACTGGCGCGGGCGCACAAGCTCGATTGGCTGCGCATCTTCGATTATGTGATGTGCGTCGTGCCGTTCGGGCTGTTTTTCGGGCGAGTGGCCAATTTCGTGAACGGTGAATTGTGGGGCCGGCCGACCGACGTCGCCTGGGGCATCGTGTTCCGCAACACCGTGGCCTTCGGCCCCGAGCCCGCGCGCCATCCCAGCCAGCTCTATGAAGCGGGGCTGGAGGGTGTCCTGTTGTTCGCGGTGATGGCGTTCTTCTTCTGGCGGACCGATGCGCGCTACCAGCCGGGCAAGCTCGCGGGCATTTTGCTGCTCGGCTATGGCCTGTGCCGCTTCTTCGTCGAATTCTTCCGCGAACCCGATGCGCAGCTCGTCTGGCTGGTGGACATGACCGGGCTGCACATGGGGCAATGGCTGTGCATCCCGATGATCGTCGCCGGAGCCTACCTCATCGCCACCGCCAAGGGCCGCCGCCACCGCGTCGAGCCGATCGTCGGCGAGAGCGTGGCGTAACGTCTCCCCTCCCGCTTGCGGGAGGGGTCGGGGGAGGGCAAGGGCCGCACCGATGACCGACACGCCTTCCCCGCCGCACGCCGCAACCGGCGTCGCTCTCCCCGAACGGCTCGCCCGCGCGATCACGCTGGCGGGGCCGATCCCGCTGTCGCAGTTCATGGCCGCCGCCAACGCGCACTATTACGGCACCCGCGATCCGCTGGGCGCGCGCGGCGATTTCACCACTGCGCCCGAGGTGAGCCAGATGTTCGGCGAGCTGATCGGGCTGTGGATCGCCGACCTCTGGGACCGCGCCGGGCGCCCGCACGCGCGCTATGTCGAATTCGGCCCCGGTCGCGGCACGCTCGCCGCCGACGCATTGCGCGCAATGGCAAAGGTGGGGCTCGTCCCCCCGGTCGATTTCGTCGAGACCAGCCCCGTGCTCCGCACCGCACAGGCCGAGCGCGTGCCGCACGCCGAATGGCATCTCGACCTGGTCGGGCTGCCCGAGGACGCGCCGCTGATCGTCGTCGCCAACGAGTTTTTCGACGCCCTCCCGATCCGCCAGCTCGTCGCGACCAATGACGGCTGGCGCGAGCGGCTGGTCGCGTGCCAGGACACATTGTTCCTGCCGATCGCGGGCGACCGCAGCTTCGATGCGATCATCCCCCCGCCCCTGCGCGACGCGCCGTTCGGGTCGGTGCTGGAGACCTCCCCCGCCAGCGTCGCGATCCTGCGCAATCTCGCGGCGCGGCTGTTGGCACAGGGCGGCGCGGCGCTGGTAATCGACTATGGCTATCAGGGCCCGGCATTCGGCGACACGCTCCAGGCGGTGCGCGGCCATGCCTATGCCAATCCGTTCGAGGAACCGGGTGAGGCCGACCTGACCGCGCATGTCGATTTCGCGACGCTCGCCGAGGCGGCACGGGCCGAGGGGCTGGTGGTGCATGGTCCGGTGACGCAAGGGACGTTCCTGCGCGCACTGGGCATCGACGCGCGGACGCAAGCGCTCGCCGCCGCCGCGCCCGACCGCGCCGAGGGACTGGCGGGCGACCGCGACCGGCTGACCGGCGACGAAGCGATGGGCGATCTGTTCAAGGTGATCGCCTTCACCGCGCCGGGCTGGCCGGTGCCGGCGGGCTTCGCATGATCCTGCGCCCCGCCACCCCCGCCGACGGCCCCGCGCTGGCAGCGATGGCGCGCGCGTCGTTCACCGAGACGTTCGGGACGCTGTACAAGCCCGCCGATCTCGCCACCTTCCTCGACAATGCGTTCGGGCCGCACGGGCTCCCCGCCCAGCTCTGCAACCCCGCCTTCACCGTGCGCATCGCCGAGGTCGACGGCGCGATCATCGGTTTCGCCAAGCTGGGGCCGGTAGATTTCCCCGGCGACTGGGACGCGGGCACGATCGAGCTGCACCAGCTCTATGTCCTCGCCCCGTGGCAGGGCGCGGGCGTCGCGCCGCAATTGATGGACTGGGCGCTCGCCACCGCGCGGACGCAGGGCTATGCGCGGATGGTGCTCAGTGTGTTCGTCGACAATATCCGCGCCCAGCGCTTCTACACCCGCTACGGCTTTGCCGAGATCGGGCGTTACGAATTTCGCGTCGGCGACCATGTCGACGACGACCGGCTCTGGGCGTGCGATCTATGAGCGCCGTCGAGGTAAACCGCGCGCGGGCGCTGGAGGGCGTGGCACATGGCTTTCTCGGGCGGCGCGGGGGCGTGTCGACGGGACTTGTCGCCGGGCTCAACGTCGGCACCGGATCGCAGGACGATCCCGCCGCGATAGCCGAGAACCGCCGCCGCGCCGCCGACGCGATCCTGCCCGGCGCGCGGCTGGTGACGCTGTACCAGGTCCATTCGCCCGACGCAGTCACCGTGCTCGAACCGTTCGAGGAGCGGCTGCGCCCCCGCGCCGACGCGCTCGTCACCGATCGCCCAGGGCTGCTGCTCGGCATCCTCACCGCCGATTGCGCGCCGGTGCTGTTCGCCGACCGCGAGGCCGGCGTGGTCGGCGCGGCGCATGCCGGGTGGAAGGGTGCGATCGGCGGGGTCACCGATTCGACGATCGCCGCGATGGAAGCGCTCGGCGCGCGCCGCGAGCGCATCGCGGCCGCGATCGGCCCGTGCATCGCGCGCGCCAGCTATGAAGTCGATGACGGCTTCTTCCGCCGCTTCGCCGAGCACGATCCCGCCAACGAGCGCTTTTTCGCCGATGGTGGCCGCGCGGGGCACCACCAGTTCGACCTCGAAGCCTATGTCGCGCATCGGCTGGCAGCGGCGGGGCTGCGCACGGTCGAGATGCTCGGGCTCGACACCTATGCCGACGAGAGCCGCTTCTACAGCTTCCGCCGGGCCACGCATCGCGGCGAACCCGATTACGGGCGGCAGGTCTCGATCATCGGACTGGGCGCATAGCCGCCGACAAGTTGATCCATTTCGGAGGCGCTCTTCTCCGATACGGAGCCTGACGCCGCTACGGTCGTCGCCATGGAGTCGCCCCCTACCCCCGTCGAGCATTGCTGCACCCATTGCGGCGGGACCGCAGTGACGCGCGACGCGTGGGTGGAGTGGGACGTGGCGCAGCAAGCCTGGGTGATCAGCGCGCTGTTCGACTTCGCCTTCTGCCACCACTGCCACCGCCAGACGCAATTAGTGGAGCGCGCGGTGTCGACGCTGGGGTAGCGAGGCCCTTCAGCGAAGGGAAAGCGAGGCCGGGGCAGGAACCCGTAAAAGGCCGCTTTAAACTTGGAGGCTGGACAGCGAGCGTTGGTGGGAAGCGGTCCGCCTGCTTCCCGAAAAGTGACGGGAGTGAGCGGACGCATTACAATCGGCGTTTACGCGCTGCGGACGATCCTAAGCGTGATGTAGCCTGCCGCCGCGAGCACCAGACAAATCACGATCAACGTGCCGGGGGTCAGGTACATATTCGACACGATGAACCGCAAGGTCCACCTTGTCGGGGGCGGTGGACTAGCTGGATCGATCATAACCGCATGAGTGCGGATTGGGATCAACGAGAAGATCAGCCCCGCCGTGACAATCCCGAGGAATGTGAGTTTCCACCACATACGACCGTCATCATCCGCTTTCGGGAAAGTTGCAAGATGCGGAAAGAGACTGCAATTGATGCCGTGGACGGCTCTCCATCACCGCGGAGTCGATCTAATCTGCTCCGGTCGAATGGAGGAGAAGTGCCATGGCGAACGTACATGTGATCGGATTGGACATCGCGAAGTCGGTCTTCCAGCTGCATGGGCTGGATGAAGCCGGCACAACCATTCTGCAGAAGCGGCTGACGCGGGCGCGGTTGCTGCCGTTCTTCGAAAAGCTGCCGCCCTGTCTGGTCGGGATCGAGGCCTGCGCGACGTCACATTATTGGGCTCGCGAGATCGCCAAATTTGGCCATGAGGTGCGGCTGATGCCTGCCCAATATGTGAAGCCCTATGTGAAGCGCCAGAAGAACGACATGGCCGATGCCGAGGCGATCGCAGAGGCAGTGACTCGCCCCACCATGCGTTTCGTTGCGCCGAAAGCGCCCGAGGAGCAAAGCGCGATGATGCTGCACAAGGTGCGCCTGATGCTCAACCGTCAGCTGGTGATGCTCACCAATGCCATTCGTGCGCACATGGCGGAGTTCGGGATCGTCGCACCGGTTGGGCGCCGTGGCGTCGACCGGCTGCTCGAGGTCATCGACGATGCGGCCGATGCGCGTCTCCCTGCAGCAGCGCGTCAGTGTCTGCAGATGCTCGTTGCCCAATGGAAGCTGGTGAAGCAGCAGATCCTCGAGAATGATCGCCAGGTCCTCGGCCTGGCCCGTTCGACGGAGCTTGGTCGTCGTCTCATGGAAGTACCCGGCATCGGGCCGCTGGTGGCGTCAGCACTGATAGCATGCGTGCCCGACCCGTCGGTCTTCCGGTGCGGCCGCAACATGGCAGCGTGGATGGGCTTGGTGCCACGGCAAAACTCATCCGGCGGCAAGGAGCGGCTGGGGTCCATCACCAAGGCCGGCAATCGCTATCTGCGGCAGATGCTGTTCGCAGGCGCCATGGCCGTGATCCGACGCGCAATGCAGAGCACGCGCCGGACCTGGCTCGTCCGCCTGATCGAGCGCCGCAAGCCAAAGGTTGCTGCTATCGCACTGGCGAACAAGAACGCCCGGATTGCATGGGCCATGATGATGCACGGAGAACGCTATCGCGAGCCGATGGCCGTCGCCGCATGAGACTGCGCGGCTGAAGGCTGCGCTGCGAGGTTGGAAAGGGCAAAGGAGCTATTGCACGAAAGCCGGTCGACACCGCCGGATCAGACCACCCTACTACGCCCCCGCACCCCGAGTGCGAGCAATTGATCAGGGATCCGGTCCGCGGAAGGCATTATGGCCAGCGGCAACGACAGCCGCATCAAAGGCCGGACACATGGCCGCACCGACCACCAAGTGCATCCGCTCGCAAACCCTTGCCAACGGAGAGCCGTCCACACATGGGGCGGAAGTTGCCGTTACGTGATCCTCACCCGCCAGGGGGAGGTGGCGCCGAAGGCGTCGGAGCGACTATCTGGTTTGTCAAAGGGCATGGGCCATTTGCTCGCGTGCATCGCGGGCTTTTGCGTTGAGCCTGACGAGTAATTTTCGTGCGAGAGCGATGCGGACGACCATCTTCGCCTTGCCCTGTGCGAGCAGCCGGTCGCGGAAGCTGGCGAGATCGTCGTCGTATTTTCTGGCGACGTCGGCGACGAGGTAGAGGATCGATCGGACGGAAGGCCTTCCGCCCCGAACGCGGCGCCGGCCATTGCGCTGTCCGCTGTCGTTGGCGAGGGGAGCAAGGCCCGCGAGCTTGGCGATTGCCTTGTTCGAGAGGGTGCCGAGTTCCGGCAGGTCGGCGAGCAGGACGGCAACGGTTCTGTCGGCAAGGCCCTTGATCGAACGAATGGTCTTGTCGAGTTCGGCCCAGAGCGGATCGGCGGTGATCAGCGCCGCGATCTCGGCCGCAAGCGCCTTGGTCTGGCGGTTGAAAAAGGCAATCGCCTCCTTCAGGCTCGCCAATGCGGTGGGCTCACTGGTGCTGTGCAGCCGCTGCTTCTGGACCGAGAGATCGGCGGTAACCTGGCGCAATCTGGCCGTAAGTGCCGTCAGCCGGCGCTGATCCTCAGACGGCGGAGGCGTGGCGACCAGCTGTCTGGCATCGGCATAACCGGCGATCATCTCGGCATCGATGCGATCTGTCTTCTCCAGATTACCCATGGCGTCGGCGAAGCTGCGAACGGCCCTGGGGTTGGCGATGGCGCAGGGCTGACCCTGCTTCCACAGCGCCAGGAAGGCCGCTTGCTCAACACCTCCCGACGCCTCCATCACGACCAGTTCGACACTGTGTTCGCGGCAGAAGGCGAGCAGTTGCGCGACGCCTTCTGCCGTGTTGGCGAAACGCTGATATCGTCCGGCGGACCAGCTATCGAGCCAGGCTTTGGAAACATCCACTCCACAAAGGTTGCGCATCACGGTAACCTGACTTGTCTGTGCGATTGAGAATCAACCGACTGTTCGGTCGTGCGTGACAACGGCGATGATCCCTGGCTCCGACGCGGGTGAGCACCTGAGGGGGAACGGGCGACATCGCCGCCACGCCGGTGTGGGTGGCCACCCACACCGGCGCTCAGTCGCTTCCAGCAGAAACGAGCCGTGCTCGTCCAGATACAAGGGGGAGGACGCTGGCACGGAGCGATGCGCTTCCGCCCCCACCGTCAGGCTGCGCCTACAACAGCGACAGGTCGATCATGCCCCCGGCATGATCTTGGATTGCCGGGGGCAATCCAACCTGCCGCTCCCTGGCGGGTGAGGATCGGAAAGACCGCTTGCGGACCGTCTTCCGGAAGGCGCTACCGGTCCACAACCCAACAACCGCCCTCAAGCCTTCTCCAGCGTACATTGCAGCGGGTGCTGGTTCTGCCGCGCGAACTCGATCACCTGCCCCACCTTGGTCTCGGCAACCTCATAGCTGAACACCCCGCACACCCCTACGCCACGCTGGTGCACCGCGAGCATCACGCGAGTCGCCTCCTCCATGTTCATCCGGAAGAAGCGCTGGAGGACGAGCACGACGAATTCCATCGGCGTGTAATCGTCGTTGAGCATCAGCACGCGATACGGCGTCGGCTTCTTCGTGCGCGTGCGGGTGCGCGTCGCCAGGCCGACCGAGGGGTCGCGCCCGTCGTCGTCGCCTTCGCGCTTGTCGGCCATGCGGGTCATCGGATTGGGGGTGTCGGCCATCACGTCCTGAAAATATGGCGTCCGCGGCCTGGAGGCAAGGGCGGCGACGCGTCCAAAACGTGTAGAGCGGCCCGGCATGCAAAAAGGGGCGGCCACGCGAGCGGCCGCCCCTTCGATGTTCGCGCCTGAATACTCAGGCGGCGATCTTTGCCTTTTCGGCGGCGATCGCGATGCGGTTCGACAGCGGCTGCGCGGCGTCGCCGGCAAGCTTCATCATCGCTTCGGTGTTCTTCGACGCTTCGGCGACATAGGAGTCGAACGCGCCGCGAACGAAGTCGCTCTGGAGCTTGAAGAATTCGGTCGGCGACTTGACGGTCGCGAGCGTCTTCATGACGGCGGTGGCGTGCTCGAACTGCTTGCGGCTATACTCGGCAGCTTCCTGGCCGAATGCTTCGAGGCCCTTGGCAGTGATGCGGCCCGATTCGACGACGGCTTCGAGATTGCCCTTGGCGAACTCATTGGCTTCTTCGACCAGCTTGGTCGACTTTTCGACGGCAGCCTTGGTGCGGTCGTTGAAATCGGCGAAGAAAGCCTGCGCCTTGGCGGTGGTGTTTTCGATGGTTTCCATGATCCGGGTCTCCTTCAGGACGGGCTCGGCAACCGCTTCGACGGCGGCGGCGGGCATGGGTGCGATTTCCGCGGCGGCGCTGACGACGGGCTCGGCCACGGCTTTGACGGTTTTCACTGCTTCCTGCGACGCTGCCTCCAGGGCCGGGACCGGCTCGACGACCGGGGCCGGGGCGATTGCCTCGACCTTCGGCTTCGGCGCGGGCTTCTCAACCTCGGCGGCAACAGCTTTCGCCTTGGGCGCGGCCGGCTTCGTGGCGCGCGCCGCAGGCTTCGGAGCGGCGGGCTTGGGCGCGCCGGTCTTCGGTCCGTTGGTGGCCATGTACTCGGTCCCCTGACTAGTTGCTGCAATGCAGCATCTAAGAGGCCATTGCGTCGGACGCAAGTGCTTTTTGTGCAGTGCACAAAAAATTACAGTGTGGGGGAAATTCCCTTGGATTACCTTGTAGTTACATAGGTTCCAGGCGCATCCGCAATCGGTTTCAGCCGCCCCTTACCGGGGACGCGTGCATCTTTTGCATCCACCTTTTCCGCGTCGATCGAGTCGATCCACGCAGCCCAGTCGGGCCACCAGCTTCCCTTGGTCTCGGTCGCGCCGGCGATGAACTCCGCCAGCGTTCCCACCTTTTCGCCGTTGGTCCAATACTGGTATTTCCCGGAGGCAGGCGGATTGACGACGCCCGCAATATGCCCTGATCCCGCGAGCACGAATTTGAGCGGCCCCTGGAAATAGTGCGTGATCTTCCACACGCTGTTCGGCGGCGCGATATGGTCCTCGCGCCCCGCCTGGATATACACCGGCGTCGCGACCTTGGTCAGGTCGATCGGCGTGCCCCCGATCGCCAGCGCGCCGGGCACGATCAGCTTGTTGTCGCGGTACAGGTCGGTCAGGTAGCTGAGATGCCATGCCGAGGGCAAGTTGGTGACGTCCGAATTCCAGTGGAGCAAGTCGAACGGCGCATAATCCTGCCCCATCAGGTAATTCTGGGTGACATAGTTCCAGATCAGGTCGCGCCCGCGCAGCAGGTTGAACGTCGCCGCCATATAGCGCCCGTCGAGGAACCCCTCCGCCCCCAGGCTGCGGATCATCGCAAGCTGGTCGTCGTCGATGAAGACGCGCAGGTCCCCGGCTTCGGAGAAATCGACCTGCGCGGTGAAGAAGGTCGCGCTCTTCACCCGATCGGCCTGCCCCCCCGCCGCGAGCACCGCCAGCGTCGCCGCCAGCGTCGTCCCCGCGACGCAATAGCCGATGGCGTGGACGCTCTCCACATCCAGCAACTCGCGTACGGTATCGATCGCGTCGATCTGGCCGCGCTCGACATAATCGTCCCACACCACGTCCTTCATCGACGCGTCGGCCGATTTCCACGACACCACGAACACCGTCATCCCCTGCGCCACCGCCCAGCGGATGAAGCTTTTCTCGGGGGTCAGGTCGAGGATGTAGAAGCGATTGATCCAGGGCGGGAAAATCACCAGCGGCGTCTTGTACACGCTCTCGGTCGCCGGGGCGTACTGGATCAGCTCATACAGCGGCGTACGCTTGACGACCTTCCCCGGCGTCATCGCCAGATTGCGGCCCAGCTCGAACGCGCCCTCGGCGGTCTGCGTCATCTGGCCCTTTTGCATATCGGCCAGCATGTGCTGGAGCCCCTTGATCAGGCTCTCGCCCTTGGTCTCGATGATGCGTTCGAGCACCACCGGGTTGGTCGCGGGGAAATTGGTCGGGCTGATCGCGTCGATCACGCCCTGGGTCGCAAAGCGGATCTGCTCCTTCTGCCGCGGATCGACGCCTTCGAGCGCGTCGACGCCCTTCAGCATATGGTCCGCGATCACGAAATAGCTCTGGCGGATAAAGTCGAACAGCGGCTGTTCGCGCCATTGCGGCGCCTTGAAGCGCTTATCGCGCGCCTGTTCGGGGGTTTCCTCGAACGGTGCGGCATGCGCGGGGTCGACGAAGCGCTGCCACAGCTGCATCGTGTCGGCCCAGAAGCCCGCAGTCGCGCGCATCGCGGCGGTCGGATCGAGCATCGCGCCGAACGGCGGCGCGGCGGGAACGTGCTCGACGACGTCCATCCCGTGCTCGAGCATCAGCTGCTGCGCACGGCCCAATACCCAGGTCCAGTGCTGGAGATCCTCCAGGCTGGGCAGTGCCGGGGTTTCCATTGTCGGCGTCGCGGTTTCGGCCATGTGTCCCTCTCCAGGCACCGCTTTAGCGCGCCCTGTGCAACTCGTCATTCCCGCAGCCGCACTTATCGCGTAGAAACCCGCGCACGGCACGCCTGGTGCCGCATTCAAACCCCCGAAAGCCGAGGAAATGTCCGAAGACTTCTACCGCATCAAGCGCTTGCCCCCCTATATCATCGCCGAAGTCAATGCGATGCGGGCAGCGGCGCGCGCGGCGGGTGAGGACATTATCGACCTCGGCATGGGCAATCCCGACCTGCCGCCGCCCGACCATGTGATCGAGAAACTGTGCGAAGTCGCGCGCAAGCCCGATGCCCATGGCTATTCGCAGTCCAAGGGGATTCCCGGGCTGCGCCGCGCCCAGGCCAATTATTATGGCCGTCGCTTCGGCGTCGATGTCGATCCCGAGACCGAAGTCGTCGTGACGATGGGATCGAAGGAGGGGCTGGCCAGCCTCGCCACCGCGATCACTGCGCCCGGCGACGTCGTGCTCGCGCCCAACCCCAGCTATCCGATCCACACCTTCGGCTTCATCATCGCGGGCGCGACGATCCGCGCAGTGCCGACCACGCCCGACGAGCATTATTTCGAGAGCCTCGAGCGCGCGATGAACTTCACCGTGCCGCGCCCCAGCGTGCTGGTGGTCAACTACCCGTCGAACCCGACGGCGGAGACGGTGGACCTCGCCTTTTACGAGCGGCTGGTGGCGTGGGCGCGTGAGAACAAGGTGTGGATCCTCTCCGACCTCGCTTATTCGGAGCTGTATTTCGACGGCAAGCCGACCGTCTCGATCCTCCAGGTCAAGGGCGCGAAGGACGTCGCGATCGAATTCACGTCGCTGTCCAAGACCTATTCGATGGCCGGATGGCGGATGGGCTTCGCAGTCGGCAATGCCAAGCTGATCGCGGCGATGACGCGGGTGAAGTCGTACCTCGATTACGGCGCCTTCACCCCGATCCAGGCCGCCGCCTGCGCCGCGCTCAACGGCCCGCAGGACATTGTCGAGCGCAACCGCCAGCTCTACCACAAGCGCCGCGACGTGCTGGTCGAAAGCTTCGCCCGCGCTGGGTGGGACATCCCCGCCCCGCCCGCCAGCATGTTCGCCTGGGCGCCGCTGCCGCCTGCGCTCGCGCATCTCGGCAGCCTCGAATTCTCGAAGCAATTGCTGACCGAGGCCAAGGTCGCGGTCGCCCCCGGCGTCGGCTATGGCGAAAATGGCGAGGGGTTCGTGCGCATCGCGATGGTCGAGAACGAACAGCGCCTCCGCCAGGCCGCGCGCAACGTCCGCAAATACCTCCAGTCGATGGGCGTCAACACGCCGAGCGCAAAGGCAGGCTGAGCTTGCGCGAAGGGTTCCGGTTCTCCACCCGATTCCGCGTCCGCTATTCCGAGATCGACGGGCAGAAGATCGTCTTCAACTCGCGCTATCTCGAATATGCGGACGCCGGGATCACCGAATTCTGGCGCTGGGCCGACCTTGGCGATCTCGGCCCGATATGGACGCAGGCCGAATTCAACGTCGTCCGCGCCACCGTCGAGTTCAAGGCGGCGCTACGCTTCGACGACATGGTCGAGGCGTGGGTGCGGGTGGACCGCGTCGGCAATTCGAGCATGACGATGCGCGTGGACCTGTGCCACGCCGACACCGGCGCGCTGCACGCGCAGGTCGAGCTGGTGAGCGTCCATGTCGATCTGGACGCGCGGCGGGCGGTACCGATCCCGGAGGAAGTGCGGGCGCGGCTGCTGGCGCTGGAGACGAAGCTCTAGACGGATCCTTGATCGCCCGCCCGCTATTGGCGACCCCGGCGGCATGCCAGGCATCGAGCCGCTCAGGCGTGTCCAGGGTAAAGTCGATGGTGCCGCCGTTTCCGGGCAGCGCCAGGTGATCGTCCGGGCTGCAGGACTGGTCGCGCAGGACATCGCGCCGGCCTCTCTTCTCCCAATGCAGCCCGCCGACATCGCCGACTTCTCGTGACGGTCCCTGCAGAGGCGGACGTTACGGACACACAAGCAGGAGTCCGGCGTCTTCCGGTAGCGGTCCGGTCAGCATGAAATCTCGGAAGAACGTGGACTTGTCGGCCGCCTGCCGCACGTAAACGGAGTAATCGTGCAGGTCCGTCTCGTTCCCCCACAGCGTTTTGGGGCGCGTGAAGTCATACCCTATCACTGTGGCATCCGTGCCGCTCGAAGCGACTGCGCTTTGAAGGGCGCACACCTGCTCTCGCTTGGCTCCAAGGCAAGACGCGCCGAACCGTTGGCATCCGATGAAGAGCTTGTTCACCGCGCTGTCGTCACGCTGCACGACAGTCATCACTGTCAGCCCTCGCGTGAGAATGCCGCCGCGGTGCGCCTGCGTGCCGCTGAATGTGATGCCGGGTGTCGCCGGTGCGAACATGCCGAGCTTGACGTTCGCAAGCTGTGGAATCCGTGTCGGACCGGCATCACTCGTCCGATGCTTGGCGAACCGTGCATACCAGCGATTGGTAGTCGGATCCTGGAGTTGCGGAAGCGCAGCGATAGGGTCCCCGAAAATCGCCCCGGCAACGAACGCGCCCGAGCTATGGGTGAGAACGCGCCAGTGCAGTTGAGGGGCAACCGGTGGCCGCGCCTCCGTGACTGAATTGAACAGCTGCCGCAGCGCGAAGCCGGCCAGCGGCCCGGTTGACTGCGCCTTGCCCCAGCACCCGATCCCCTTGTCGTTGCCCCGACAGCCGTCCCAGTAGACCTCGACAAAAAACACATCTCGCCCGTCAGGCTGGAACCGGCGAAACTGCTTTTCCGCGGTCGCGTAGTTTGCCTGGCTCTCCCGGTACCAATTGTTAAAGCCGTGTATTAGAACGCCGATTGTCGGCTCGCGACTTTGCGAGAAGCGTGCTGCAATGGCTTCACCTCGCCGCTTCCAGATACTTGCTTGCACCCCCTCCCATCGCTCGAAGCAAGCCTCGGTCGAAGTGCCGCTGCAGGCGGGCGCGACAGCCGCACACAATTCAGCCATCTCAGTATCGAAGCCAACGTCTCGGCAAAGCTGAGGGTCGGCGCCCCGGGCGGCTTCGAAGAGGCTGCCATTCGCCCGCTCGGGCAGAACGTACACCGCCGGCAGGCCAGACTTCGGATACAGATCCCCTCTGGCATCTAGGAAGACTCGCGCCTCGCCTGGCGCATCGGGAATGGTGTTCGGATGGGCGAACATCACATGCTGTCCCGAACAGGCGCTCACACCGAGCGGCAACAGCATCGTCGCCAATATGCGTAGCATCATGAGCCAACACTCCGTTCCAACATGCGAAGAAGCTATAATAGAGTTCAGTACTTTGAAAGCGCGATCGCGGACACGGGAATACAGCGGACAGTGCTTTCCATTATTGAGTAAGCACTTCAGGGGATGTTGCCGCTCTCAGGTCGTTAGGCTTTAATGAGACCAATCAGCTGCTCCTTTTGCCCGTGCTCCCGCTCGCGCTGCGATCCAGTCCCGTACCGCGAACAGAAAGTCGCTATGCGAGAGCGGATCGAGGCGATGGGCTGCGAGCAAAGCAGGTGCACCGCAGGCGCGCCGATCGCACGAACCTGCGCGTCCGACTTGGTATCCGGGAATTGCACGGATCGCTGCTCGGCATCGACCCAGGCCCGATGCAGACCCTGTGCTCCATCAACCGGAAGCCGGTCAGCGTGATCCGTTCCACGGCCGCCAGTCCCACCGGGTGTTCGCCGCGCTCGGTCGCGATGCGCATCGCCTCTCCGAACGCGACTAGCTCGGCGGGGCGCCTACTCAAGATTGCGTAGATCGAGATGGCCGCCGCATTGTGCGCGCCCATAGTTTTGCCTTATGCTCCAGGCGATTTTAGGAGGCGAATGATGTTGAAGAAATGGGCCATGATGGCGCCTCTGTTGCTGGCGTCGGCGACGCTTTCCGTTGCACCGGCGCGCGCGGCTGTCGTCGTCCCGGGCGTCACGGCAGGCTTCCTCGGGATGGGCACCGCCGAATTGGCCGCATTACTCGTGGCGACCGCCACGATATTGGAATCGGCCAAAGTCATCAACATCGTCGATGACACCCCTGACAGCCCCTGAAGGTTAGCCGGACAAGTCCTAACTCTACGAAAAATAGCGACGCCGCCTCATGTGATAAGCATCGGGCGGCGTCGTTTCCTTTTATTTCTTATGCCCTAGCCGATGACGCTTGGCGATTTGCCGCCGCGCTTCCGAATATTCCGGGGCAACCATGGGGTAATCGCTGGGCAGGTTATAGCGCTTGCGATATTCGTCGGGCGTCAACCCATGCGTGGCGATGTGCAGTTTCAGCGTACGATACGGCCTGCCGTCGACCATGGAAATAATGTGCGATGGCGACGCGAGGCTCAGCTGGATCACGCGGGCGCGCAGCAACTGCTCCTGTTGGTCATCGCTCGGCACCGCGCGCGGCTTGTTCATGATCGAACGCAAAGCGCCATGAGTCGCGACGATCAATTGCGGCAAATCCCCGGTGCTCACCCGATTGTGCGACAGAAAGGAAGACAGCAGCGTAACCGTAAGGGCCGCGAAATCCCGTTGCGGTGGATCGTTCTTCACGCACATTCCTCGTCACTGTAAAGTCTCATTTGGATGGGTTCGCGGTGTTGGTCCCGGCGCTTGCCAAAAGGGCCGCGAATATCGCGAACTCCAGCGACAGCATCGGCACTCGCAGCGGATAATCCACGATAGCGTGGAGCAGCATCGCGCCCACGCCCAGCGCGGCGACGGCATCGATCGCTGCCGGAGGCCGGCGAACGCGCAACAATCGCGATACGGCGAATCCATAGGCGACCCAGGCCAGCAAAGCGATCGCCAGACCCGGCAAGCCTGCCTCGATCGCCAGTTCGAGATAGTCGTTATGGGCATGGTTGGCGTAGTGACTGCTCACTGCGGATAGCGGTTCGACCGCCGCGTTGACCGGCACGAATGTTCCCATTCCCGTCCCCAACGGCATATGCATGCGCAGCGCCGCGATCGCCGATCCCCAATTGTCGGCGCGCGCATGTTCGTCCGTACCCGTCAGCCGCCCGGCAAGCCGGCTCCCCGCGTCGGTTTGCAGCGCCACCACCGCCACCAAGCCCAGCGCAGCAAACCCCATGAGCGCGGCGCCCGCGGTCCAGCGACCGCGCCCCGCTATCGCCGCGGCGAGCACTGCGCTGAGCACCAGCAATGCCGCGCCCGCCCGCGAACCCGTGGCAACGACGCCCCCGGCCAGAAGCAGCGCGGCAGCGATCGCCGCCACGCGCCCAAGCGGCGCGGCACGCGGCGCGGGGTACCGGGCGAACCCCGCCGCCGCGACGGCGCCCACGGCCAGGAACAGTGCCTGATGGTTGCGGTTGGCGAACAACCCGAGCGGGAGGCCGAAATGATCGTTGACGAAGAAATACGCCGAGGGATCACGCGTGGCGACCTGTACGAGGCCCAGCGCAAACGACGCCAGCGCCAGGCAGATCAACACCAGCACGAGCCGACGCCGCGACACCTCCGAAAGGCATAGCGTGAGCAGAAACATCGCGACGGGCGCGAGCGTGGCGACCGCGCACCGCATCGTTGCTTCGGGATCAACGCTGGCCGGCCACCACAGCGACGCCGCGCCGACTGCGCTTCGGTTTGCAAGCGCCAGCGCGCTGCCCGGCAGCGCCTGCCAAAGCGCGGGCGGGAGCGGGACCAGCTGCACGATCGGCAGCAAAAGGATCACGGCCAGCCCCGCCACGAGCAAGGGCGCCGGGCGTTCGCGAGCCGAAAGCGCATAGACCAGCAGCGCCACGACGCCGGCTACGCCCATGACAAATTCGCCGAGCGGATAGAATGCAGCGGTCCCGCCGAAAAAGAAGGCGGTCGCCAGCAGCGCAGTCGCGGCGACGAGCGGCGCGGTATCGCGGCGCGCGGCATCCTCCGCGCCCACGCCGGACCTGCCGCTGCGCGAGCCGGCGCGGGTCGCCACACCCGCGCTTGCGATCAGCGGACTGTCGAAATGCTGCGACGACTTACGCATCGTTCAAAATGCGTTCTTCTGCACAAACACGCCCGCGGTTCGCGCAATGATCCAGACGTCGCGCCAGATCGACCATCCCGAAAGATATTCGAGGTCCGCCTGCAGCCGCTGCGACAGATCCGATCTGCGCTCCGTGGCGCCGCGATACCCGCGAATCTGGGCAAGGCCGGTCATTCCGGGCTTGACCGAGTGGCGCTCGAAATACGCGGCTTCGATTTCCCAGAAGAGCAGGTCCTCCGCGGTCGATCCGATCGCATGGGGCCGCGGGCCGGCGATGCTCATCTCGCCGCGGATGACGTTGAACAATTGGGGCAACTCGTCGATGCTCAGCCGCCGGATGATAGCACCCACCCGCGTCACGCGGCGGTCCACGCGCTGCGTCGACTGAGCGCCGCTGCGATCCTCCTGAGCGGTATGCATGCTGCGAAACTTGAGGATCTCGAAGAGGCGGTTGCTCCGCCCGATGCGCGGCTGGCGAAACAGCACCGGGCCCGGCGAGTCCAGCTTGATTGCAACCGCCGTCACCAACAGCAGCGGACTAAGCAGGATCACGGCCGAACCGGCGATCACGAGATCGAGCGCGCGCTTCAATATCCTGTCGTGCAGGCTCAGCGCCTTGCACCGGATCTGGAGCGTAGGATGACCCGCATAGGAGCCGAGCTGGAGCGGCCTGATCTCCTTCAATTCCGGATACAGAACTTCGAGATCGATGTCGAAGCCCTTGAGCAGTTCGACCCATTGCGGTCGCAGCATGGGCCTGCATGCAAGCAGCACGCGATCGCAATTCTTGAGCGCCTGGCCGATTCGGTCGAGAAGCACCGGGTCGAGCGCGTGCGCTTTCAGGTGGCTGTAATCCGCGTGGATTGCGATCGTGTGGCGTTCGGGGGTGACCTCCACCCCATCGAGGAGCAGCACCTGGCTCGTGAAGCTGCCACCCGCGAGCCGACGCGCCGCCAATGCAAATTGCGGCCGCGCCACTCCCAGCAATGCCAGCGAAAACAGGATCTGCGTCAAAAACAGGGTCCGCGGGATCCGATCGGCGTCGCCCACCAGGAATAGCGTGGTCGGCAGCAGCACCGAAGCCACGAGGATGTTCACAAGCACGTCCCCGGCGGCGCTGCGGCGGTCGGGCACCGCATTGACCGAATAGGTCCCGCGCGCGCCTGACACGATCAGCACAAGCAGACCGAATACGAACAGGTATCGTGAGGGACCTGGGTCGCCCAGCGAGGTTCCGGCGAGGAGATTCGCGGCGATGCCAGCACCCAGCAAGCCGATCACGTCAAGAGCAATCAGGCCCGCTGCGGCCCAAAGGCGCAAATGCTCTTTCGAGCGAAGCGCCAGCGGCGCACGCCGCGCTTCCATTGCAAGCGCCGGCGAAGGCGCGTCGTCGCGCGCGTCAGGGCCATTTCCATGATTACTTGAAAAATCGCCAAAATCTACGTCGGACACCTTAAGCATTTCGCTCCCCCGGAAGCGGACACGCAAATAATGGAAATCTGTCCTAAATAAAGGCAGACCCATCTTCAAACTTACAGAACAATATAATTCCTATGCTTCCCCCTCGCGACGCGAACAACAGTCTCACAGTTGTCACGCGCTTCCCCTCGGTACACCGTCTCGGCGCCCCTGGGGGAGGTAAGGACCGTCGCATTTGACGCGTCGCAACATATTTCATTTCGGCCGCGGTGGAATAAGCAATTCTGTAGATGCCTAGCGGCCCAATTCTGTCCAGATAATGCGCCGCAGCAAAGGTTCGAATCACGTCCTGTGAATGGCCTCGACCTCACCGCGCTGTCCCGGGGCAATATCACGAAATCAAGAACCGCCCTTAGCCGAGTTGGAGTATGTCATGATCAGCCAAGCTAAATTGCTAGAACCAACTCGTTATTTCGATGACCGCGGATGGTTCATGGAAATATATAGCGAGGAGTGGTTTGGCGCGAACGGCATTCATGATCATTTCCACCAAGACCATCATTCATATTTCAAATCGGTCGGCACGATTCGTGGGATACATTTTCAAATGCCGCCATTCGCCCAGGCAAAGCTTGTTCGGTGCGTTCGGGGCAGCATCTTGAATGTGGCTGTCGACCTTCGGCGCGGTTCTCCTGCCTTCGCCAGGCCGGTCGTCGTCGAATTGAGCGACGACGATCCTGCGCAATTCTATATCCCGATTGGTTTCGGGCATGGGTTCATGACGCTCGAGCCGGATACTGAAGTACTCTACAAGATATCGAATAAGTATTCCCGTGAATTCGAAAACGGAATCCGTTGGGACGACCCTACCCTCGCGATCGAATGGCCGCTGACGGTTGATCCGATTATTTCCAGACAGGACTGGGACCTGCCCACGCTGGCCGAGTTCGAAAGTCCGTTCGTCTATGGCGAGGAAGCGCGGGGCGCGCGGGTCATGGTCGAAGGCATCCAGTGAGGATTCTCGTTACCGGTGGCGCCGGTTTCATCGGATCGGCGCTCGTGCGCCATCTGGTGTCGCAGAGTTCGCACCAGGTGCTGAACGTCGATGCCCTGACCTATGCCGGCAATCTGTCGTCGGTGGCTGGGGCTGCGGACAGTTCCCAATATGCGTTCGCGCACGCCGACGTCCGCGATACCGCGGCAATGACCCGCTTGGTCGCCGATTTCGCGCCCGACATCGTCACCCACCTCGCGGCGGAGTCGCACGTCGATCGATCGATCGATGGCCCCGGCGCCTTTGTGACGACCAACGTAGTCGGGACTTTCGGCGTCCTCGAGGCGGTGCTTTGCTATTGGCGCGGTCTGTCGGCGGAGGGAAAGACGCGGTTTCGGCTGCACCATATTTCGACCGACGAAGTTTTCGGCTCGCTGGGTTCGGAAGGGCATTTCGTCGAGAGCACGCCCTATGATCCGCGGTCGCCTTATTCGGCGTCCAAGGCCGCGTCCGACATGCTGGTCCGGGCCTGGCACCACACCTATGGCCTGCCCACGCTGATCACCAACTGCTCGAACAATTATGGACCCTACCAGCTTCCCGAGAAGCTGATCCCGCTGGTGATTCTCAAATGCCTGCGCGGCGAGCCGCTGCCGGTCTACGGCACGGGTGCGAATGTCCGCGACTGGTTGCACGTCGACGATCACGTGCGCGCGCTGGAGCGGGTCTTCGAGCGTGGCACGCCGGGCGAGAGCTACATCATCGGCGGTCGCTCCGAGCGTTCGAACCTGTCGGTCGTTCAGACGATCTGCGACACGCTGGACCGGCTGCGACCGCGACCCGATGGCCGCAGCTATCGGGACCAGATCCGGTTCGTCCCCGACAGGCCCGGCCACGATCAGCGCTATGCCGTCGATTGCAGCAAGATCGAGCGCGAACTCGGCTGGGCGCCGCACTATGATTTCGAGCAGGGCATCGAACAGACCGTTCGCTGGTATTGCGACAACGCACGCTGGTGGAGCGCCGTTTCGGCGCACGGCTATTCCGGCGAACGGCTCGGGCTGAAGGTCGCCTGAGCCATGGGGGCGGCTCCCATCCTGATCATCGGTGAAACCGGCCAGCTCGGGCGCGAGCTTGTGCGCCTGGGCGGCGACGACGTGCGCGGCTGCGGCCCGATCCTCGATCTCGCCAATGCGGATTCGGTTAGCCGCGTGCTGGCCCGGCATTCGTTCGGGGCGATCATCAACGCCGCCGCATATACCGCAGTGGATCGCGCCGAAGGCGAACCGATCGACGCATGGGCGGCCAACGCGCTCGGCCCCGCCATCCTGGCGTCCCACGCTGCGAAACGCGACGTCCCACTGCTGCACGTTTCGACCGATTACGTGTTTTCCGGCGATCAGGGCGATTGCTATCGCGAGACCGATCCGGTGCGCCCGCTGGGCGTGTACGGCGCGTCCAAGGAGGGCGGCGAGCAGGCAGTGCGGGCCGGAGCCCCGCGCCATGCGATCGTCCGTACCGCCTGGCTGGCAAGCGCGCACGGCAACAATTTCGTGACGACCATGCTGCGCCTCGCCGAAACCCGCGATACCGTCCGCGTCGTCGGCGATCAGCATGGTTCGCCGACGAGTGCGACGGATCTGGCAAACGCGTTGCTCGCCATGGCGCGCCGGATGATGGCGGAGCCGGAAACGCCATCGGGCACGTGGCACTTCGTCAATAGCGGCGAAGCGAGTTGGGATGCGTACGCGCGCCATATATTCGCCGAGAGCCGGCTGCGCGGCGGACCATTCGCCGATGTCGTCTCGATCCCCACCAGCGAATATCCGACGCCCGCCCGCCGGCCGGCCAATTCGCGCCTGGCTACCGCGCTGACGATGGAGACCTGGGGCCTGCAAACCCGCCCCTGGCAGGTCGCGATCGCGGAAATCGTCGCGACCCTCGTCACGCCGTCCCCGGTCCAATCTGCACCAAACAGGGAAACCATATCGTGAAGGGGATTATCCTTGCCGGCGGATCGGGGACGCGTTTGTTCCCCGCGACCATGGCCGTGAACAAGCAATTGCTGCCGGTTTACGACAAGCCGATGATTTACTACCCGCTGTCGGTGCTGATGCTGGCGGGCATCCGGGATATCCTGCTGATTTCGTCCCCGGAATATCTCGGCAATTACGAGAAGCTGTTCGGTGACGGTGCAGAATTCGGGCTGTCGATCCGCTATGCGATGCAGCCGGAGCCCGGCGGGCTGGCACAGGCGTTCCTGATCGGCGAGGACTTCATCGCCGGCGACCCCGTTGCGCTCATCCTCGGGGACAATATCTTCTTCGGCGCGGGCCTAGACGCGCGCCTGGCGTCCGCGCGTACGCGCACCGAAGGCGCGACGGTCTTTTCCTATCGGGTCGACGATCCGCGCGCCTATGGCGTGGTCGAACTGGATGCCAACGGGCGTGCACTCTCGATCGAGGAGAAGCCGCTCGAGCCGAAATCGAACGCCGCGGTCACCGGGCTCTATTTCTATGACTCGCGCGCCGTGGAATTTGCGAAACAGCTCCGCCCCTCGGCGCGCGGCGAGCTCGAGATCACCGATCTCAACCGCCTCTATCTCGAGCGCGGCGAGCTGTATGTCGAATCGCTCTCGCGCGGCTTCGCCTGGCTCGACACCGGTACCCATGAAAGCCTGATCGAAGCATCGGAATATGTCCGGGCGATCCAGAAGCGCCAGGGCGTGCTGATCGCCTGTCTCGAGGAGATCGCATTCGATGCGGGCTATATCGATCAGGCGCAGCTGCGTCGGCGCGGCGCATTGCTCAGCAAGACCGATTACGGCCGCTACCTGCTCAACATCGCGGCTTCGGTCGCGGCGTGATGCGGCACCGCGAACTCGACCACGAGCGGCAAATGATCGGCGCCGTGGCTCGCCACGCCCGTCGACGCCCGCACGGGATCGAGGGTCGGCGACGCGAGGACGTAATCAAGCCGCAGATAGGGAAAGAGCCAGCCGGCGCGGCGGGCTCGCGAAGGGAATGTGAAACCCGGGCCCGAACCCGCCTTCAGCCACGCATCGGAATAGCTGTCGGCGAGCGCACGATAGCCGTCGTTCCACGGCGTGGCGTTGAGATCGCCCGCGACGATTCCGGGCTGATGCGCGAGCATGTCCGCGCGCAGTGCGTCGGAAAAGCGCAACAGCTCGAGCGGTCGGCCATAGCTTTTCGGCGCATGGACGCTCCAGATGGTGAGCGGACCGGATGCGAGCCGCGCGGTCGCGCGAAGCACTTTCGCGTCGCCGGCGGCGCCCTCGACCGGGCAGCGGCACAGCACCGCCTCGTTGCGAAGCCGCGCCATCTGCCAGCGCCCGCCGCTCCGGCGATCGAGTGCGGCGAGAAGCGGCCCGGGATCGGCTTCCTGGACTGCGATGATGTCGGGCCGGAAGGACAGGAGCATCCGTGCTGCGTCCTCCATGTCGTCGTTCAGCGAGCGAAGCGAGGCCGTCACCAGACGGACCCGGGCCGTGCCGGACGCCGGCGGCGCATCGCGCCCGCGGTGCAATGCCACCCCGCCATGGCTGAGGACGACCAGCGCGAGCGCAACGGCACCCGCAGCCGCGAGCCAGGCACGCGCGATTGCCAGCGCGACGCCGGCAAGCAGCGCGCCGAGCCCAAGCCAGAAACCAAAGGCGTTCACATAGCCCAGATACGGGGGTCGGTCGCCAAACGCCGTGAAGGCGAGATACCAAGCCAATATCATGCAAAAGAGCGCCGCGCCGCTCCAACGTGCCGTAGAAATGATATTTATTTCCCGCAGACCCATAATGTCAACTTCCGTTTTTACGGAAATTTTGCGCAAAGCATCCGCGAGATTTCTACAGCATGTTGCAGCATGTCCGCGTCTTCATATTTGTAGATAGCCGCGTCGTTCCACAGTAACTAAACATATATTTGGGGGCATTTCGTGACCTCGGGGAATTATCTATGAGAATTGCGATCTACGGCGTTGGGTACGTCGGAATTACTTCGGCTGCCTGCCTGGTTCGCGACGGCCACGACGTGATCGGGGTGGACATCAGCGAGCGAAAGGTCGAACTGATCAACGCCGGTCGAAGCCCGATCTACGAGCCGGGGGTGGAGGATCTGCTGTCGGCGGGGGTACTCGCCGGCCGGTTGAGCGCGCAGACCGAATTGCACGATCTGAGCGACGTGGATGTCGCGATCGTCTGCGTGGGCACGCCCAGCGGCATCGATGGCTCGCACGACATGCGCTATATTGCGGAGGTTTCGCATCACATCGCCCGTGCCGCGATCTCGACGACGCCGCGCGCGAAGCCGCTGACCGTCGTCTATCGCTCGACGATGCGTCCCGGGTCGGTCGAACGCCTGATCGAGCCGATCTTCCGGCGGTACCATGAAAACCTCGCCGACGTGATCGAGCTTGTCTATAATCCCGAGTTCCTTCGCGAAGCGACTGCGCTGAAGGACTATTGGGCGCCTCCCAAGATCGTGGCCGGCACCCGCGACGGACGGCCCTCGGCTGCGCTCGACCAGATGTATGCGGGGATCGACGCGCCGCGCTTCAACGTCGGCTATCGCGAAGCCGAGATTACGAAGTTCGTCGACAACAGCTTTCATGCGCTGAAAGTCGCGTTCGCCAACGAGATCGGCCGGATCTGCCTGCGCGAACAGGTCTCGGCGCGGACGGTGCACGAGATCTTTGTTTCGGATACGAAGCTCAACATCTCGCCTTATTACCTTCGTCCCGGTGGCGCCTTTGGGGGATCGTGCCTGCCCAAGGACGTGCGCGCATTGACGTTTCTCGCCAACGAGACCGGTGCGGAGACCTTCCTGATCGATTCGATCCTGCGCTCGAACGAGGCCCATAAGCGCTTCGTCTTCGAACTTGCCACGCTGGGTCTGAAGCCCGGTGCCCGCGTGCTGCTCAACGGCCTCGCATTCAAGGCCAACAGCGACGACCTGCGCGAAAGCCCCTATGTCGACCTGGCGCGGCGCGTCCTCAACGGCGGATTCGACCTGTACATCTGGGACCCCCAGATCGAGCCGAGCGCGCTGCTCGGCCATAATCTGGGCTATTCCTTCGCCCATCTGCCCGAGCTCAACGGACTGTTGGTGCGCGACATCGACATGCTCGAATCGCTGGACATCGCGGCGATCCTCGACGCGCGCGGCGATGCGCACGCGCTGCCGCTGCGCGACGTGCCGGTGGTTTCGGTCAACGTCATCCCATGAACCACACCGCGTCCCTTCCCCGGGTCGACGGCGAGCATCCCTTGGCGCCCGCTCCCGGCCCGACCGAGGCTGCACCGGCAAGAGGCGCAGCGCGGCCGGGCGCGCGCGCGCGCCCGCGCCGGGTTCTGATCATCGTCGAAAACCTCCCGGTGCCGTTCGACCGGCGGGTCTGGCTGGAAGCGACAACGTTGCGCGACGCCGGCTATGAAGTGAGCGTGATCTGCCCGACGGGCATGGACTATCCGAAAGGATATGAGCTGGTTTCCGGCATCCATGTCTACCGCCACGACCTTCCGGCCGAGGGAAACGGGCTCGCCGGCTATATTCGCGAATATGGCGCCGCGCTCTGGAGCGAGTTGACGCTGACGCTGCGCGTGTTGTTCACGCGCGGCTTCGACGTGATTCACGCATGCAATCCGCCCGACCTGATCTTCCTGGTCGCGATGCTCTTCCGACCGCTCGGCAAGCGCTTTCTGTTCGACCATCACGATCTCTGTCCCGAATTGTTCGAGACCAAATTCGCCAAGCGGGGCCTGCAATATCGCGCGATGGTGCTTGCCGAACGGATGACGTTCGCGCTCGCCTCGGTCTCGATCGCCACCAATGAGAGCTATCGGCGGATAGCGATCGAGCGCGGCAAGATGCGGCCCGATCGGGTGTTCGTCGTGCGTTCGGGCCCGAATCTGGCGAAGATCCATCCTGGTCCGGCGCAGCCGGAGCTCAAGCAGGGGCGCCGCTATCTGATCGGATATGTCGGCGTGATCGGGCGGCAGGAGGGGCTCGACCTGCTGGTCGATGCCGCCGCCTTGATCCGCAGCCAGGGGCGCGACGACATCCATTATGGCATCGTCGGCGGGGGCCCCGAACTCGAGGCGATCAAAGCCTATGCCGCGGAGCGCGGAGTGAGCGACATCTTCACCTTCACCGGCCGCGCGCCCGACGAACTGATGATGGCGATGCTCAATACCGCCGATGTCTGCGTCAATCCGGACCGAGTCGATGCGATGAACGACCTCAGCACCATGAACAAGATCATGGAATATATGGCGCTGGGAAAGCCGATCGTTCAGTTCGACGTGACCGAGGGGCGGTTTTCGGCGCAGGACGCGTCGCTGTACGCGCGCGCCAACGATTCGCTGGATTTCGCCGCGAACATCGTGGCGCTGCTCGACGATCCCGATCGACGGGCGCAGATGGGCGCATCCGGCCTCCAGCGCGTCCATGACCAACTCTCCTGGGAGCATGAGCGCCCGAAACTGCTTGCGGCATATGATGCGCTGTTCGCACGCTGATCCCGCGCACGCTCCCACGCCAGGCAGGAAGATCACGGGATGACCAGCGCTCCCGCAGCCGGTGCGCGCCCGCCGATCCTTACCCGCATGCTGCCGAGGCAACTGCCCGGCCTGCGGCTGGAAAAGATCGCCCCGCCGCTGATCCTGCTGGCCGGTATCCTTACGCCGACGGGCCTGCAGGCCCAGGTCGGGGGGCTGCTGCTGTTCCCCTATCGCGTCGCGCTGATCGTGCTGCTGCCCTTCCTGCTCCTGCAGATGGTTCGTCGCGGCACGCGGTTCAACGCCGTGGATTGGCTCATCCTGTTCCTGGGCGGATGGACGATCGTTTCGATGATGGCCAATTCGGGCATTCTGCCCGGGATCGAGGACGGCGGACGAACCGCGCTCGACATTCTGGTCAGCTACTTCATCGGTCGCGTCTATTTTGCGCATCCCGATCAGTGGCGCCGCTTTCTGAGCGTGTCGTTCCTGCCGATCTGCGTCGTCGGCGCGATTTTATTAATCGAAAGCGTCACCCATCGCTTCATCGTGACTGCGCTGTTTCCGCTCCATTTCGTTCCCGACCAACAATTGCGCATGGGGCTGATGCGCGGGCTTTCGGTGTTCCCGCATCAGATCCTCGCGGGCATGTTCTTCGCGTCGCTCTTTCCCCTATATTACTTCGCGTTCCGGGGAACGAAGGGAAACGGGCACCGCGCGACGGTGGGGTTGTTCGCACTATTTGCGGTGAGTTCGGCGGCGATTCTCTCGTTTCTCGTCGCGCTGGCGCTCGCGATATACGTGTTCGTCTCTCGCCTCACGCTCAAGCGGCTGGACTGGCGCCCCATCGTAATATTGGGAATCCTGGCGCTGCTGGCGCTGCAGTTCGGCGCCGACGGCGGTGCAATGCGCTGGATCGTGCGCAATCTCACACTGGACCCGCAGACCGGCTATTTTCGCATTCTGATCTGGGATTTCGGCTCGGCCTCGGCGCTCGCCCATCCGTGGCTCGGGATCGGCAATGAATCTTATGAGCGGCCGGTTTGGATGCTCACCGACAGCATCGACAATTACTGGCTGTTTCTCGCGATGCGGTTCGGGATGCCTGCGGCGCTCGCGGCGACCGCGGCGGTATTTTGCACCATCGCCCTCGCCAATCGGGCGCGGCGCGCCCTGCTTCCGTTCGATCCCGCGCGCGCCGATGTTTTTGTCGGCCTCATCATATCACTGTTCTGCTTCTGGCTCCTGGTCTGGACGGTTGCGCTGTGGGACAATGTCCTGTCCTGGTTCTACTTGCTGCTCGGGGTCACGGTTGGCATGAGCGCGACGGTGATTTCCGAAATCGCAGCGGTGCAGTCGCGCGCCCGGCGAACCGCAGCGCCGCCGCCCGCCACTCTCCCTTCGAACAAGGCGCGCTGATGCTCAGTCTCAACCATCTCGATCCGCTGCGCCGGATCTTCGGCCGGGCGCGCCATTTCTATTTCACGCGCCTGTTCGGAATGGATATCGATCCCAGCGCGCAATTGTCGCTGAGCGCAAAGCTCGACCGTACCTTTCCGCGCGGCGTGCACATCGGCCCCGACAGCTATGTCGCGTTCGAGGCGCGAATCCTCACCCATGATCGCGTGCGCGGCCTGTATCTGCACACCCGGATCGGGCGGAACTGCTTCCTCGGCGGGCGCAGCATGATCCTGCCCGGGGTCACGATCGGCGACGGGTCGATCGTCGGCGCGGGCAGCGTCGTCACGCGCGACGTGCCGCCGCGCTGCATCGTCGCCGGCAATCCCGCGCGCGTCATCAAAAGCGGTATCGAGACCGGGAAATTCGGGCGGCTGGCGGCAGCGGACAGCACCGAGGCCCAGCTTCGCGACAGCGACGACAGCGTCGCGGCGCTGCCTTCCAAAGCATTCAGACAAGCAGGACGGGGACGGAAATTATGAGCGGCGCGGACACTTACCCCGCGGCAGGGGCGGTTTCGCCCGCAGAGGCGGCTCCCCAGCTTTCCATCCTGATGGTGAACTGGAACACGCGCGACATGACGCTCGCCTGCCTGCGATCGCTCTACGCCGAAACCCGCGAGACCCGGATCGAAGTGATCCTGATCGATAACGCTTCGCACGACGGTTCCGCCGATGCGATCGCGGCGGAGTTCCCCCAGGTCAGGCTGGTACGCAGCGGCACCAATCACGGGTTTGCGAAGGCCACCAACATGGCCGCCGATCTCGCGCAGGGCGCGTTGTTCCTGCTTCTGAACACCGATACCGTGGTCCTCGATCGCGCCATCGACAAGCTGGTTGCCTTTGCCGCGGCAAGACCGGCGGCGCGCATGTGGGGCGGGCGGACCGTGTTTGGCGACAGGTCGCTCAACAAGGCTTCGTGCTTCGCGCGCATTACGCCGTGGAGCGCGTTTTGCATGGCGTCCGGACTGGCGGCGGCGTTCAAGAGCTCGGCGCTGTTCAACCCGGAGGCCTATGGGGGCTGGCGCCGCGACACGGTGCGCGAAGTCGATATCGTCACCGGCTGCCTGCTGCTGATCGAGCGCGACCTGTGGCGCCAGCTGAAGGGGTTTGACGAGACCTTCTTCATGTATGGCGAAGAGGCCGATCTGTGCGCGCGGGCGCGTGCGGCGGGCGCCAGGCCGGCGATCACCCCCGACACCACGATCGTCCATTATGGCGGCGCGAGCGCGCGGCAGTTCGCGGATCGGATCTGCTATGTCTTCGGGGCGCGGATCGGACTGATCCAGCGGCAGTTTTCACCCGGATGGCGCGGTTTCGGGCGCGCCGTCACCATGGCGGGGGCCGCGTGGCGGGCCGGCGCCTATGGCGCGATCGCGCGCGTCAGCCGCAACCAGCGCCATGTCGATTCTGCCCGCGAATGGGGCGAGGCGTGGCGCCGCCGGGCGCTCTGGAAGAACGGCCCGGTTGCGCGGGCGCTGAAATAGCGATGGACGCGCGGGGGACCAGAATGACGGTGCCGCCACCCTATTCGGTGGTGATACCGGCGCATGACGAGGAGGCGGTGATCCGCCGTTGCCTCGCCGCGCTCATCCGTGACGTCCCGGCGGGTGAAATGCCGGAGATCATCGTCGTGCCCAACGGGTGCAGCGACCGCACCGCCGAGATAGCGCGGGGCTTTGCCGGTGTCGTCGTGCTGGAACTCGCCAAGGGATCGAAGACCGCGGCGCTCAACGCCGGCAGCGGCGCCGCGACTGCGCTTCCCCGCTTCTTCCTGGACGCGGACATCGTCGTCGACCACCGCGCGCTGATGGCCACCGCCGCCGCGCTTGCGCAACCGGGCGCAATGGCCGCCGCGCCGGCGATCCGCGTCGACGTGACCGATTGCAGCCGCCTGGTTCGCGCCTATTACCGCGTCTGGTGCCGGCTGCCCTATATCACCGATGCCATGGTCGGGTCCGGCATCTTCGGCCTTTCCGAGGCTGGGCTGGCAGCTGTCGGCACCTTTCCCGCGATCATCAGCGACGATGGCTTCGTCCGCTCGCGCTTCGCCGCTGCCCAGCGGCGGCGCGTTGCACTTGGGCCGGACGGCGCCCCGGTGTGCTTCACCATGTTTCCGCCGAGGGATGTCGCCAGCCTGGTCCGCATCGAGGGCCGCCGCCGCGCCGGCGACGCCGAGTTGCGCCGCCTGTATCCGACCCCGGAGGCGCGCCCGGCGACGACCGGCCACGCGCTGCGCGCGGAATTCGCGCGCCAGCCCTTCGCCGTGTGCGCCTATCTGGCGATAAAGACTGCCGGACGGCTTCGCTTCCAATGGACCCGGATTCTCGGCCAGCAGGGCCGCTGGCTGCGCGATACGAGTTCGCGTACCGCATGAGCGCGTCCGATCGGCCCGTGCTGCCGGCCCATCCCGCATCGCCCGCGCTCGACGCGGCTGTCCGCCGCCCGCGCGTCCAGTCGCTGGGCGCAGCCTATACCGCGGCGGGCAACCACGCCCCCGGCTTCGACACGCTGCGCATCGCGGCGGCGGGCGCGGTGGTCTTCCACCACGCGATGGCGCTCCAGCACGATATCGTGCGCGACGATTATCTGCGTACGTTCAGCCATGGCTACACCACGCAGGGCTTTCTTGACGTGAGCGTCTTTTTCAGTCTCAGCGGTTATCTGGTGGCGCCTGGGCTGGTCCGCTGGCCGTGGAGCCGGCCGCTCGCCCGCGCGGACGCGTCGTTTGGCATCTATCTGCTCCACGGGCCGGTGATCGTGCTGATCCTGGCATATTACCGCCCCGAATCGTTCGTCACCCTGTTCCTGCTCGCGATCGCCATCACGATTCCGATCGCGCTGGCTTCGTGGTTCTGGCTCGAGGCGCCGGCTCTGCGGCACAAGGGCGCGCCCGCGGAATGGGTCCGCAAACTGGCGCGCGCCGTACCACGAGGATCCCGATGAGCACCCGCCGCCACACAGGCTATAATCTGATCGGCGCGATCGCGCCGATTCTGCTCATGCTGGTCACGGTGCCGCTGTACCTGCACGCGCTCGGCGAGGTTCGCTATGGCATCCTCGCCATCGTCTGGCTGCTGACCGGCTATTTCAACTTCTTCGACTTCGGCCTCGGCCGGGCGACTGCGTTTGCGATCGCGCGCCACAAGGGCGCATCGGACGACGTCCGGGCCAAGACCTTCTGGACGGCGCTGATCGTCAACAGCCTGTTCGGGCTGATCGGCGCCGCGATTCTGCTGGCGCTTGCCGGGCCCTTGTTCCTGCACGTCTTCAACACCCCGCCGGAAGTGCGGGCCGAGCTTATGCCGGTGCTGCCCTGGCTGGCGCTTTCGGTCCCGCTTCTGACGCTCGAGGGCGTGTTCACCGGTGCGCTGACCGGGCGCGAGCGGTTCCTGCTGCTCAATATGCGCACCACCATCGGTACGGCCATCACGCAAATCCTGCCCCTGTTCTTCGTCTGGTATCTGGCCCCGACGCTTACCGTCGCGATCCCGGCGACATTGTTCGCACGCGCGATCAGCGTCGCGTTGCTGGCGGCGATCGCGTTTCGCGCGGTTCCTGCCGGCATCCGCCCGAACTATGGCGGCCATGCGCTCGCGCGCGAACTGCTGGGCTATGGCGGCTGGGTCAGCCTGGCCAGCGCGCTCAATCCGATCATCGCCAATCTCGACCGCTTCCTGATCGCCGCGTTCATGCCTGCCTCGGCGATCGCCTTTTATACGGTGCCATTCCAGTTGGTGACGCGCGGCGTCGTCTTTTCCAATGCGCTGGCGACCGCGCTCTTCCCCAGGCTTGCGCGAATGGAACCCGAAGAAGCGCGCCGGCTGGCCGAACGCGCCGTCCGCGCCAATGCCGCGCTGATGACGGTGCTGTGCGTCGCCGGCATCCTGATCATGCAACCCTTTCTGTCGTTGTGGATCAACCAGGGCTTCGCCGAGAAGGCCGCGCTGGTCGGACAGCTGATCGCGCTCTCGCTGTGGCTGAACGCGATCGCGCTCGTGCCGTTCAACCTGCTCCAGGCGCAAGGCCGGCCCAGGGCCACCACGACGATCATGATGATCCAGACGGTGCCGTTCGTGGCGCTCGCCGTGCCCGGAATCCTGTGGTGGGGAATCGCCGGCGCGGCGCTCGCCCGCAACTTCCGCTCGGTGGTCGATGTGGCGATGCTCACCCATCGCACGGGCCTGCTGCGTTCGACAACGCGGCTTGCGGTGGTCCCGTTCGCGCTGATGATCGGCAGCATTGCCGCCGCGCAGATCCAACCCGCGATAACGCCGCGCGGGATCGTGCTTGCGCTTGCGCTGATCGGCGCCGCCACGGTCTGGGCCGCCTTCACGTCCCGCCAGATGCTGGCTCCGCTGGCGCGCCAGTTCAACATCCGGGCAGCAAATTTCATCACGAGGAAGAACACATGACCGAGGCAACATTGGGTTCGCGCGTGAGGCGCGTGATCGGCGAGGCGGATTTCACCCACAGCCCGCGATTCGTCGCGCAGCGCTGGCGTGCGAAGCTGGCCCGCGCGCTCGGCCTGGCCTCGCGGATGACCGACGAGGATGTGGTTGCACGGGCGGGTCCGATCGTCTCCTATCATGGCAACAAGTTCGACCTGGCGCATCCGCGGGCATCGGCCCAGATCGGCGCGGCGATCGTCAAGGGCACCTATGAAGCGCGCGAGATCGACCTGATCCGCCGCAACGTGCGGCCCGACGACAAGGTGCTCGAACTGGGCGCGTGCATGGGGGCGACCTCGCTCCTGCTCTACGACATGGTCGGCCGCGAAAACCATCTGGTCGTCGAGGCCGACGCGCGCAATTTCGAGCTGAGCCGCCACATGTTCGACCTGAACGGCAAGGACGTGCGGATCGAATATGGCTTTCTCGTCGGGGGCGAGGACGCGCTGCAGAATGTGCCCTTCGCGTCCAACGAGAATCCGAGCTCGTCATCGAGCTTTCAGCGCGACGGCACCGAGGTCCTTGAGCAGGTGCCCGCCCTGCGGTTCGAGGATGTGCTCGAACGCGAGGGTTCGACGGTCCTCGTCCTCGATATCGAGGGCGGCGAATATGAACTGTTCACCAAGGCGCGTGCCTTCCACCAGCTCCGCACCATCCTGATGGAGGCGCACCCCTGGGTGATCGGCGAAGCGCGGATGCAGGAGCTGCTGGATGCGCTTGCGGCGCATGGCTTCGCAGTGAGCAAGAGCTATCAGCGCGGCCGGTTCCTGATCCTTAGCCGAAACGTCTGATGCGGATCTTCATGTGAAGCAAGTCGCCGCCCCCTCGCTGTCGCACCGTATCCTCCGTCGCGGCTTGCGCGACCTGCGGTTCGGCCTGTTGCGCCTCCACACCATCGCGTTTGCGGCGGTCCGTGGCGTGCACGCCGGCCGGGGAACCCTGATCTATCCCGGGGCGCGGCTCAGCCGGATCGGCGGCGGCACCATCCGGATCGGGCGGCATTGCGAAATCCTGCCGGGAGCGCTGCTGGCCACCTATGGCGGCGCGATCCGGATCGAGGACCATGTCAGCGTGAATCCCTATTCCGTGCTCTATGGCCATGGCGGGCTGGACGTGGGCGAAGGCACGCGGATCGCGGCGCATGTCGTGGTCGTGCCGGCGAATCACGGTATCGAGCCCGATGCGCCGATCCGCGTGCAGCCGATGATCACCCGGGGCATCCGCATCGGCGCCGACGTGTGGATCGGTGCCGGCGTGCGCATCCTCGACGGTGCCGAGATCGTGCCCGGCTGCGTGCTCGCCGCCGGGGCGGTCGTGCTGCCGAGCCTGCGGACCGAGCCGATGGGAATCTATGGCGGCGTGCCCGCGCGGCGCATCGGCTCGCGTATCAAGCCAGAGGAAGCACCGTGACCGACGACCGCATCATCGTCTATACCTGCGTGTCCAAGAATTACGACCGCGCGCTGATGCCCGTGCCGGCAAGCGACGCGGTGCGCTTCGTCTGCTTTACCGACAGCCCGGCCTATCTGCGCGCGCCGGGATGGGAGGTGCGTGCGGTCGAAAGTCCCGAGCGCCTCCAGAGCGGCCATGACATTAATCGCTACCACAAATTCTTTCCGCACCGGCTGTTCCCCGATGCGCGATGGTCGATCTATCTCGACGGGAACCTGCGCTACGCAGGCGACTGGCGCGCGCTGGTCGATCGGGTGGCCGCGGCGGGTGCTGGTCTGGGCGCCTTCTGGCATCCGGAGGGGCACAGCCTGGCGCAGGAGATCGAGGCGTGTCGCCGCCTCAAGTTCGACGCCCGCGACACGGCATGCGTCGATCGCCAGATCGCGCTGTACGTCGGCGATGGCGCGAGGCTGGACGCGCCGATTCCCACCAACAACCTGCTGGTGCGCGATCACGCCTTCCCGGGCCTTGCCGACGCGATGAGCCTGTGGTGGTCGCATCTGTTCGAATTCAGCAAGCGCGACCAGATCAGCCTGCTGCACGCGCTGGCGCAGCGCAGCGTCCCGTGGCAGCCGCTCGACGGCGACGGGGGGGTCGATCCGGCACTGGTCAGCGTGATCTGGCACCGGCCGCCGCTGCTTGCCCGAATTCGCAAGCGGCTCCGCAGAATGTTCGGCTAACCCCCCGGCCGCCCGAGCGGGCGGCCGGGCCGTTCAGGCGGCTTTCTCCATCGCGTGATATGCGCGATACCAATCGACGAATGCGGATACCCCGACCTCGACCGTCGTGGCGGGGACATAGCCCGTCAGCGCTTCGAGCAGCTTGGGGTCGGCAAAGGTTTGCGGGACATCGCCGGGCTGCATGTCCATCATGTTGAGTTTGGCGGTGGTCCCGATCGCCTTTTCGATGGTGCGAATGAACGCCATCAGCGGCGTCGGCGAACCGCCCGCGATGTTCACGACACGATAGGGCGCGCTGGCCGACAGCGTATCGGTGACGTCGCGGGAGCCGACGCGATTGCTCTCGTTCGGCGGGATTTCCGCAAGCCGCACGACCGCCTCGACCAGATCGTCGACATAGGTGAAATCCCGCGCCTGCTCGCCATGGCCGTAGACGTCGCTGGGCCGCCCGGCGAGCATCGCATCGGTGAATTTGAACAGCGCCATGTCCGGACGCCCCCACGGCCCATAGACCGTGAAGAACCGGAACATGGTCGTCGGGATTCCGAACAAATGGCTATAGCTGTGTGCCATCGCCTCCATTGCCTTCTTGGTGGCAGCATAGAGGCTGAGCGGTTCGTCGGCGCGGTGCGACTCCGCGAACGGGATGACGCGGTTGGCGCCATAGACCGACGATGTCGATGCCATCATCAGGTGCCCCGGCTGGAGCCGACGCGCCAGTTCCAGGACGTTCCACGAGCCGAGCAGGTTGCTGTCGATATAGGTTCGGGGCGCCTCCAGCGAATAGCGCACCCCGGCCTGCGCGGCGAGATGGACGATGACGTCGAGCGGCGCCTCCCCGACCGCCGCGGCGAGCGCCCGCGCATCCTCGAGCATTGCCGTGACATGGCGATAGCGCGGATAATCGCGCAACATCGCCACGCGCGCATGCTTGAGGCGCACATCATAATAGTCGGTCATGCCGTCATAGCCGACGACGTCATGCCCCTCTGCGAGCAGGCGGCGTGCCAAATGGAAGCCGATGAAACCGGCGGACCCGGTGACGAGGAAGCGGCTCATAGCGCGCACCCCCGCGCGTCGAGCGTTGCGGCGTCGCTGTCGACGCAGGCCATTTCGACGCCGGCCACAGGGCCGACATCGGCGAAACAGGCGCCGGAAACCATTCCGACATGCCCCGATCCGATCATCGCGATGCGCATCATCATGAAATGCTCCGTTGTTGTGAAGGAGCGGACGCGGGTTGCGCCGCATTTGCCGGCCTCGCGCCCAGCGGGGCGCGTTCGGCCTCGCTCGCCGGCTTCCCCATCCGTGCGAGATCGACCAGCAGACCCTCGAGACCACGCCGCTGCCCCGGTGTCAGCCGTCCGACGTCGCGAAAGAAAAGCGCGCGCCAGGGCGGGTCGTCGCGGAACCGTTCGGCCAGCGCGGCCGCGCCCTCGGGGGTCTCCAGCATCTCGCGGAATCCCGCAAAGACCCGCGTGCGTTCGCGGCCCCGCCGAACCAGCGCGTCGCCATGGGCCGCAGCGAGGCGATAGGATCGCGTCTCCAGCCCATAGCCGAACAGCCAGGTGGCGACGGCGCCGTTTCGCCAGCCCAGCCCCGCTGCCAGCGTGTAACGCTGCGCTGCTTCGGCGCGCTTGCCGCGCCGTTCCGCCGCCGCCGCGAGCGTCGCCAATGCGCGCTGGTCATAGGGCGCCCGCGCGACCGAGGATCGCGCAAGCCCCTCCGCCGCCGCGATATTCCCGCGAGAAAGCTGGACCATCGCCAGGCTGGTGCTGGCCAGCGTCGATGCCGGGCGCACCGCAAAGGCGAGTTCGGGACGCTGCTTCGCCACAAGAATGCCCGGCATCGTGATCCGCATGACGATCCAGATGCCGATCGTCGCGGCCACCGCGAACATGATGATCCTGAGGTAACGGCCCCCCGCCGCCCGGCCCACGGCTAGGCCGCTTCCCGGTTGGCATCTATCGTCGCAGGCTCGTTCTTGTGATAATAGCTGTCATAGGCGTAGGAATAGCCGGCGTGGCGCGGGTCGAACTTGGTCAGCAGTACGCCGATCGGGGTAACCCCGACGCTCATGATGCGGCGCAGCGTTGCCTTGATCTGCGCCGTCTTCGCCCGGCCCGATTCGACCAGGAACACGACGCCGTCGACGGTGTTGGCGTAGAGCAGCGCATCGGCAAAACCGGATACCGGAACGCCATCGATCACGACATTGTCGTAGGCCGCGAACTCCGTCATCGCCTGCCCCAGCGCTTCCCCGGAGAGCAACTGGACGGGATTGGGCGGGATCGGGCCCGAGGTCAGGATGTCGAAGCCCAACAGTTCCGAACCCTGAACTGCGCCCTGGATCGCGCTCTGGTTGGTCAGGATACTCGACAGCCCGACGGCGTTATCAAGATCGAGCACCCGGTGCAGCGACGGCACGCGCATGTCGCCATCGACGAGGAGCACGTTCTGCCCGACCGCGGCCATGCTGCGGGCGATCGCGATCGCGCTGGTGGTCTTGCCTTCGCCCGGCAAGGTGCTGATCAGCAGCAGCGATCGCGGCAGACCGGTCGCGGTTGCGAACTCCAGGCTGGTGCGCGCCGCGTTATACGCTTCGGTCAGCGGCGATTTCGGCATCTTGAGCTGGGGCAGGACGTCCATCCCCTTGGTGGCCAGCGGTACGATGCCGATGACCGGCAGGCCGAGCTTGGCGCGGACATCCTCCGGCGTGCGGATGACATCCTGGAACGCCTCGCGGCCAAGGATCAGGACCACCGCCAGCGCAAAGCTCAGCGCAAGACCGATTGCGAGATTCTGCAGCGGCTTCGGATAGATCGAGCGGACCGGCACCTCCGCGCGGTCGATGATCGAGATGTTGTTGAGCGTGAGGGCCGCGGCGGCGCCGATCTCACGCGACCGCTGAAGCAGCGTGTTGCGGAACGAGCGGTTCGAATCGACTTCGTTCTTCAGGATATTATACTGAATCCGCTTTCCCTGATCGGCCAGCGCCAATTGCTGTGCATTTGCGACGGCGCTTGCCAGTGCGGCTTCCTGGTCTCGTGCGACGGTATAGCTATGATTGATCGACGCGCGGATCTCGGACAATTGGGCGTTGATCGAGCGGTCCAGGTCGGTGACTTGCGCCGCCGCCTGCCGAACGGCCGGATAGGTCGCGATATAGCGCTGGCTCAGATCGTCGAGCGCGGCCTTGCGTTCGGCGCGCAGTTGCTGGAGCGCCTGGATGGTCGGATTGGCGAGCGCCTGTGGCAGCGACCTTGCGGACGCGCCCGCCATGCCGCGCAATTCCTGTTCGGCCAGCACGCGCCGGGTCCGCGCTTCGGTATAGGCCGTGTTCAAGGCGACGAGGTTCGAGGCAGACAGCGACGGCGGCGCTTCCGCAGTCTCCGCGCTGCCCCCGCCGGACTGCGAGGAATCGATAACGCCCTCTGCACGCGAATAGTCGATCAGCTTCTGCTGGGACTCTTCGAGCCGCCGTCGCGATTCCTCGAGCTGGTCGGCCAGGAAATCGCGCGCATAGTCCGACGCGCCGACCTTGGTCTCCAGGCTCATCGAGATGAAGCTGTCGGCATAGCGGTTCGCCACGCGCGCCGCGAGCGCCGGATCGGGGCTGTCGAAGCTGATATCGGCGACGCGCGAACTGATCGGCAGCTTTGCGTCCAGATTCGCCAGCATCAGATCGATCGCCTGCTCGCGACGCGCCTCCAACGCCGCCTTCGAGCTGCCGCCGTCGACCCGGCGCGCGCCCATCGTCTTCGCAAAGGCAGTGGTGCGGGCAAGACCGAGTTCGTCGACGACACGCCGCGCCAGCGTCCGGCTCGTCAGCACGCGCCGCTGGCCCTCGATGAAACGGTTGGCATCGGACATCGCCACCGCCGGCTCGACATCGGCGCCTTCCAGGATCGTCGGCATCTGCTGGTTGATCTGGACGCTCGCGGTCGCCCGGTAGAGCGGCGTAGACAGCACCGTCGCCACGATCGACAATGCCAGCCCGATGACCACGACAGCCCCGGCGAGCCAGCGATTGCGGGACAGGACCCACAGCATTTCGGTGAGCTTCATCGACAGCCGGCTGCTGCCCTCGGAGTCGTCGAGCAGCACGTTTTCGAGCACGTCGCGGCCATGGCCGCCGGTGAGCGGATAACCAACGGCGTCATCTGTCGGGCGATAGCCTGTCACGATTAATCCTCAGAACACTACAGGCGCGTGAACAGCGCGAAGATGGGGCTAGCCTGAAGCACATCGCGCCAGATGGACTTCACATTGGAGAGGCCGACGACCACGATGTCGCCCGGCAGGATTTCGGGGTTGGCGGCGTCGCCGCGCCGGATCGACTGGAGGTCGAATTTCGCGCCCATCTGCACCCCGTCGATTCGGCGGAACACCGCCACTTCGCGGAGATGCGCGGTCCGGTCGGTGCCGCGGGCCATCGACACCATCGACAGAAGGTCCGAGGACCCGGCGATCGGATAGACGCCCGGCTGATTGACCGATCCTTCGACGGTAACCGTTCGCGACGGACTGGCAGTCAGCGAGACGACGACATCGGGACGCAACAGGGCACGGAGCGAAAGCTGGTCGCCGATCTCGCGGCGCAGCTCGTCGGCAGTCTTGCCCGCAAAGACGACCGAGCCCAGCAAGGGCATGGCGACGGTGCCGTCGCTGCCGATTTCGACGTCGGCGCGCGACAGGTCCGGTTCCCGCAAAACAGAAACGGATACCCGGTCAAAGGTTTGGAAGCGATACTTCTGAAGATCAGGCGCAGTCGAACTCGGGGGGAAATAGCCATAGGCCTCCTCCCCGCCCGCCAACGCCAGCGGCTTGGAGCAGCCGGACAGCACTAGAGCCATCGATAGTACCACGAGCAAGTTACGCAAATTCGGCCCCTAAATTGCGCATCGGTCGGCGGCGGAGCCCCGGCGCGGGGCCCCTCCTCGACCGGAATGGCTTGTGAACTGAGAGATGTCGGTGTTAGTTTGCGCAGGGTCACGCGGGCAGGGTGTCAACTTGATATGAGTCATTAAAGATCGATCCAGGGGCCAATCATTAACACTTAATTAGCCATCTACGCGTAATGATCGCCGCTGAGCCTGGTAGCCAAGCCATCGGCAGCAAGAGTAGCTAGTCGTAACTGCTGTGGAACCACTCCCCGCTCGTCGCGTTTTGCGGCGACCGCGCTGTCCAAGCCAGCGCGACAGTGCATGCATCTGGCGCCGCCCCTGCTGTCGGCGCCATGCTCGTCCGGTCGATGGCCGAGCAGGATGCACGTGAGGTGGGTCAGCGGCTGGGCCTGTTCGGTCGAGGCGGTGACGGAGTGTCGCGTAAGGAGGTGGTGAAATTGACTTGTGAGACGCATTTTCAGTTCCACCGCTGGGCTGCCTCCAAGGCACTGTTCTTCTTGCAATTAACCAAGCCTAATATTGCCGGCTGGTCGTCTTCATATTTGATTAGGCAGCCCCGATGAGCGGAGATTCATCACTTGCGTCCAAGCGTTCCCCGTACCGCGAGGCCAAAGCCCGCAACTCCCGCTTTTCGCGTTGCCGGCCGGCGGCGCGGGTCGCGCATTGCTCTATAATGTCCGGACGGCAGCCATGAACGCACCACAGGAAGGGACATCGTCGCAGGGATGGGTTCCGATCAGCAGATTGCCTTCGTTCGACGCCGTGCTGATCTGGAGCGATGGCCGTTGCGTCGTCGCCAGCCTGGTAGAAGGGGTTGACGCAGGGAAACGGTGGCGGGTGTTCATGGACGCGCGCAACGACGACCTGCTGCCTTGGCCAACCCACTGGATGGCACTCCCCCTGGCCCCGGCCGCGAGCGAATCCAACGACCAGGCGGCATTGCGTCAGACCTCGCAGAGCAACAGCTTCTGAAGCGACCCCAATCGTTTAGCCATATCCGCTTATCCGCTTTGGTAAGGGCCGGGCCTGTCAACGAGGCGTCGCGGCCCTTTTACGGGTCCGTATGGCTTGCCCACGGCAACGCGTGGGTACGCAACAGCGCGCCAATGAACGGCGCCTTTGCCAAACATCGCGAGGCCCGGGCGGGACGCTCGAGATGCCCTGCGGCATAGGGCAGCGCAGATTCGTCTCGAAGATGTTGATATAATTGATTTAAATATCGGGCCCCAATGGGGGGACGGTTTCCGAGTTATTTTTGCCGGCCGCACGACCTCGCAATATTTCGGCGGAAATCCGGCGCTAGAGCGGCGCTGTGAAACCCGGAATCGGCATCGGCACTTGTACTATGGCGCGTCGCGCGCCCAGTCGCGATCGAGCTAGCGACTGGCCATAGCAATTGCTAAGCACACTCAGCTTTTTGTAAACATCCCCGGTTGCCAATGCCTTACCGGCGAGTCTATAGACACACTGGTCTGACCCCCGGGTTACTTGGGCACTAGACAGATATGTCGGTTTCGGATTAAGCGACCGATTGGAACAAAATTATCAACGACTGGGAAGATGCTGCGACAGGCAGAAGTTGGGGATGGAATGCCGTCTCCCACAACGAAGAATTTAGGCAGCTTCTTTTGTGATGAACCGCTTTCAGCTGGCGCCTTATCGAAGCGCACTTTGCAATTTCTGTTCGCGTAACTGAACGTAGAGCACCCGGAGACTTGCTTGCTTACGCCCCTCGCCACAGATTATTTCTCCGAGCCCGCGGCGCAGGTATTGGCGTTGAAGTGGATTTCGCGAGAGGCGCGCGCGAGAATTTTGATCGATGACCACATGCGTCTATTATGGGCCAATTCCGGGGCCCAGACGTTACTTGAGGACGGGTTCGTTCTTGCGCTGCACGCCGGGCGTCTGAAAGCCGATTCAGCCGCGACTTACGACAAATTGGTCGACTTCATCCAGAACTGTGGAAGCACTGTTTCGATACTATTGCTGCCAAGTAAAAAGGGCGGACACCTGATTCTCCGGTCTCAGCTTTTAGGCCGCGAGGGCGAACGACATTTCTTCGGGGTCCAGCTTTCGCGAACGTCGCAATATCAACCCGAATATGTCGATCTGTCTGCGGCATTCGGGCTCACCCAGGCCGAACACCGCATGATCATGCAATTGATGCGCGGACAGACTGCGGATGAAATCGCCGCGCTCGAGGGAATCGCAATTGGCACGGTGCGCACTCATATTCGCCATATCTATGAAAAGCTTAATGTAACGTCGCGCGAAGCGCTGTTCCGCGTCGTCGGGCCGTATCAGCTTTAGGGCTGCAGGAACGCGAGCTCGCCGCGGCGGCGCACGATCGCCTCGGGCATTTCGGTGCGGATGAAGTCGAGCATCGCCTCGCGCACTTCGCAGCGCAGGTCGAATGCAGTCGAGGCGTCGGCGGCGGTCATCAGCGCGCGGACTTCGATCGCCTCGGGCTTGGTGTCGGTCACCTGGAGGTTATAGAATCGCCCATCCCAGCGCGCGCTGGCCTTGACCACCTGCTCGAGTCGCGCGCGCAGCCGGGGCACGTCGCATGCCGGGTCGAGATACCAGAACACGCTGCCCAGGAGCTGGCTGGTCTGGCGCGTCCAGTTCTGGAAGCTCTCCTCGAGGAACTTGGACACCGGCACCACCAGCCGGCGCTCGTCCCAGATCCTGACCACGACATAGGTCAGCCGGATTTCCTCGATCCGGCCCCATTCGCCATCGATGATGACGACGTCGTCGAGCCGGATCGGCTCGGTGAACGCCATCTGCAATCCGCCGATCAGGTTCTTGAGCGCAGGCTGTGCCGCGGCGCCGACCGCCAGCGCGGCAAGACCCGCCGATGCGATCAGCGTCACGCCGATGCTCCGCACGCTCGGGATGCTCATCAGCATCAGGCAGAAGGTGATGAGCAGCACCACGAACACGGCGATGCGGTACAGGATGCCGGCGCGGGTCCGGCGCCGACGGGCGCGGAGATTGTCGGCAACGCTGATATCGGCGCGCGCCAGCACCGTGTCGGTCATCACCCCGAGCACCGCCACTGCGGTCCAGCCGAGCAGCGCCGGAAAGATCAGCCCGGCCAGCTGGGTCCAGACGCGAACGCCCTGCTCGCCCAGCGCCAGCCCCGAATGGATCGACGACAGCGCGAATGCGACCAGCAGCCACCGCGCAGGCCCGTGCAGCCGGCGGATCAGAATGTCGTCGAGACCCGTCGAGGTCCGCGCCGCCGCACGGTGGCTGACCTGAAGCAGGAGCCAGTGCAAGACGAGCGCGACGACGACGGCAAGCGCTGCGAGGCCCAGGCTCCATAGCCATGCGGGAATGGCCGCGGCGAACCGCTCCATGCGAAACTCCTTCGATTGTCGCTATTCCGCAGTGCAACAATGGAGGTCCGCCGAGGGTTCCAACCCGCCGGCGCCCGCGCGCTCAGAACGAAGCGATCGCCTTCAGCACATGGTCGGCATCGGCGATCAGCTCGGGCACCCGCGTCGGCGTGTCGAGCGCCGAGAAACTGTGGGTGTGGAGCGCCGCAGTCGGAATATCGCCGGCCTTGATCGCGGCGATCACCCGCTCGAAATCGGCGGTGAGCGCATTGCGGCTGGCGAACAACGTCGCCTCGCGCTTGTGGAATTCGGGGTCGGGCAGCACGAGGTCGCCCGGCGCGACGCCGACATACACCAGCCGCCCGCCATGCGCGACATAGCCAAGGCTCGCCGCCATCGCCGCCAGCGCGCCGGTCGCGTCGAACACCACATCGAACATCTCGCCCCCGGTCCGCGCGCGCAGCGCGTCGGCCAGCCCCGCATCGGCCAGCGCGACGTCTTCGAATCCCAATGCGCGCCGGGCATAGTCCAGCCGCGCCGCGCGCGTGTCGACCAACGTCACCACGCCCCCCGAAAGCCGGGCGAACAATGCCGCGGCAACCCCGATCGGCCCCGCCCCCACCACCAGCACGCGCTCGCCGTCGATCGCCCCGGCGCGCGCCACGGCATGCGCACCGATCGCCAGGAACTCGATCATCGCCGCCTGGTCGAGCGTCAGCCCGGTGGCGTCCACCACCGCGCGCTCGGGCACCGCGAGCAGCTCGCACATCCCGCCATCGGCATGCACGCCCAGCACCTGGATCTGCGTACAGGCATTGGGCTTGCCTTTGCGGCACGCGATGCAGGTGCCACAGGCGAGATAGGGATTGATCGCCACGGTCTGGCCGGGGGTGAAGGCCGATCCCGGCGGCACGCTCTCGACCTCGCCGCCCAGTTCATGCCCGATCACGCGCGGATAGTTCAGGAACGGATGGCGCCCCGAGAAGATGTGATAATCGGTCCCGCACAGCCCGATGCGGCGGATGCGCACCAGCACTTCGCCCGCACCGACCTCGGGCGCTGCGCGTTCCTCGATACCGAGGCTGAACGGCGCGTTGCATATGACGACTTTCACGGCGTTCTCACCTTGTCCTGCGCGGCATTTCGCCGACTGCTAGCGTATATGCAATCACGCTATCATAATTGCAAAGACAAGATTGGTCGCGGTCGGGCTGGCCCTCGCCGGAACTCGGCCTGTTCGCGCGCTATCGCGCCGGTCGAACGATCTCGCCATCTTCCTTGGTGAAGGTGTCGGGCACCCGGTCGAGCAGCGGCAGCACCGCCTCGGACGGGCGACACAGCCGCGTGCCCCTGGGCGTCACGACGATCGGGCGGTTGACCAGGATCGGGTGGGCGAGCATCGCCTCCAGGATCGCCGCATCCGACGTGCCAGGATCGAGCAGCCCCAGTTCGGCAGCGGGCGTGCCCTTCTCGCGCAACAGATCGCGCGGCGCTGCGCCCATCGCGGCGAGCAGCCCCTCCAGCGTCGCGCGCGTCCACCCCGTCTTGCGATACTCGATCACGGTCGGCGCATATCCCGCAGCCTCGATCATCGCGAGCGTGTTGCGCGACGTGCCGCAATCGGGGTTGTGATAGAGGGTGATCGGGAAATCGCTCATGCCTTACCCTTTCTCACGGCGGCGCCGCGCTCATACCAGCCCTTCGACCGGTTCACGATCGCAACCACCGACAGCATCACCGGCACTTCGACCAGCACGCCCACCACCGTCGCCAGGGCGGCCCCAGATTTCAGCCCGAACAGCCCGATCGCCGCCGCAACCGCCAGTTCGAAGAAATTGCTCGCGCCGATCAGCGCGGACGGCCCCGCGACGCAATGCGCCTCGCCCGTGGCGCGATTGAGCAGATAGGCTATCCCGGCATTGCAATAGACCTGGATCAGGATCGGCACCGCGAGCAGCGCAATCACCAGCGGCTGCGCGACGATCGCGTCGCCCTGAAACCCGAACAGCAGCACCAGAGTCGCGAGCAGCGCGACCAGCGACACCGGCCCCAGCCGGGCGAGCAGCCGCGCCAGCGCCGTCTCCCCGCCGCGCGCCAGCACGACGCGACGGACGATCTGCGCCAGTATCACCGGCGCGACGATGTACAGCGCGACCGACAGGAGCAACGTCGCCCAGGGCACGGTGACCGCGGCGACGCCGAGCAACAGCCCGACGATCGGCGCGAACAGCACCACCATCAGCGCGTCGTTCAGCGCGACCTGGCTCAAAGTGAACGCCGGATCGCCGTCGCACAGGTTCGACCAGACGAACACCATCGCCGTGCACGGCGCGGCGGCAAGCAGGATCAGCCCGGCGATATAGGACGGCCCCTGCCCCGCAGGCAGCAGCGGCGCGAACAGCCATCCGATGAACACAGCACCCAGCACCGCCATCGAAAAGGGCTTGATCGCCCAATTGACGAACAGCGTGACGCCCACCCCACGCCAATGCCGCCGCACACTGGCCAGCGCGCCGAAATCGATCTTGAGCAGCATCGGCACGATCATCAGCCAGACCAAAGCCGCCACGGGCAGGTTGACGCTGGCGACCTCGGCGCGCCCGATCGCGGCGAAGAGCGGCGACAGGAAATGCCCCGCCGCGACCCCGACGACGATGCACAGCGCGACCCAGAGCGTCAGATAGCGTTCGAACAGGCCCATTACGGGTCGCGCCGCCGCGCTCATTTCGCGTGCCCGGCGCAACAGGCGGCCTGCTCGGCGATCTCGGGCAACGCCCCGCAAATCTCCGGACGCCCCGCGCAGCAATCGGCGACCAGGAACCCCATCAGCTCGCCCATCGCCGCATAATCCGCCGAATAGACGATCGATCGCCCGTCACGCCGCGACCGGACCAGCCCGGCATGGCCCAGGATGGTCAAATGAGTGGACAGCGTGTTGGGCCGCACCCCCACTTCGCGCGCGATCTCCCCCGCCGCCATGCCGGGCTCCCCGGCCCGGACGAGCAGGCGGAACACCGCGAGCCGGCTGGCATGCGCCAGCGCCGACAGCGCCTCGACGGCGACGGGCAATTGCATCAGCAGCACGCCGGCTTGGCGACCGGCTGCGGCGCGCAGCACGCACCACCCGCCGCGGCTTCAGGAAGCACTTCGTCCTCGCCATAGGCCGTGGCCTCGCCATGCGTGAAGAAGCTCTCCCACCGCACTCCCGCCGGATCGGTGACCCAGGACTTGTCCGACTGCGCATAGCAACAGGTCGTCGCTTCCTGGTCGAAGGTCGCGGCCCCCGCCGCCTTCAACCGCGCCGCGATCTCCGCCAGCTCGGCGGGGCTGTCGGTCTGGATGCCGACATGGTCGACGCCGGTAGCGCGCGCCCGCGACGATATCGCGAAATTGACGCGCGGGTCGTCGAGCATCCACTTGGCGTAATCGTCCTTGGTCACGCTCGGCGCGGCGTTGAACAGGCTGGTGTAGAAGGACACCGCCTGGCGGATGTCGGGTACGCTCACGTGCAGGTGAAGGCGCATGATGGGCTCCTGTCGATTCGATATTTCGAATACACCCGAACTATCGAATCGCCAAGCCCTTCGCCGATACGGCATTGGCCATCGCGTGCCTGCGCCTTTTCCCTCTCCCATTGGGAGAGGGAGGGAGCGCCGAAGGCGCGGAAGGGTGAGGGGGACGATAGTGGACGTGACCCCCTTCGCCAGCACGGATGGCTAGCTGCCCCGGCTTCGATCGCCCCGCAGCCGGGCTGACGCTTGCATCCGGCGGCGGTTTCGATGATCAGACCCGCGCAGACTTTGGAGCCCCGATATGAAGACTCGTGCCGCCGTCGCGTTCGAAGCGAAGAAGCCGCTGGAGATCGTCGAACTCGACCTTGAAGGGCCAAAGGCGGGCGAAGTGCTGGTCGAGATCATGGCGACCGGCATCTGCCACACCGACGCCTATACGCTTGACGGGCTCGACAGCGAGGGGCTGTTCCCCTCGGTGCTCGGGCATGAAGGCGCGGGCATCGTGCGCGAAGTCGGCGCGGGGGTGACCAGCGTGGCGCCGGGCGACCATGTCATCCCGCTCTACACCCCCGAATGCCGCCAGTGTAAGTCGTGCCTCAGCGGCAAGACCAACCTCTGCACCGCGATCCGCGCGACGCAGGGCAAGGGGCTGATGCCCGACGGCACGACGCGTTTCAGCTATAAGGGGCAGCCGATCTTCCATTATATGGGCTGCTCGACTTTCTCGAACTTCACCGTGCTGCCCGAAATCGCGCTGGCGAAGATCCGCGAGGACGCGCCGTTCAAGACAAGCTGCTATATCGGCTGCGGCGTCACCACCGGGGTGGGCGCCGTGGTAAACACCGCGAAGGTCCAGGTCGGCGACAATATCGTCGTGTTCGGGCTGGGCGGAATCGGGCTGAACGTGCTCCAGGGCGCACGGCTGGCGGGCGCGAACCGGATCATCGGCGTCGACATCAACCCTGACCGCGAGGAATGGGGCCGCCGCTTCGGCATGACCGATTTCGTCGACGGCCGCGGCAAGTCGCGCGAAGAGACGATCGCCGAAATCCTGGCGCTTACCGATGGCGGCGCCGACTTCACCTTTGACTGCACCGGCAATACCGAAGTGATGCGTACCGCGCTGGAGGCGTGCCATCGCGGCTGGGGCACCAGCATCGTGATCGGCGTGGCCGAGGCGGGCAAGGAAATCAGCACCCGCCCCTTCCAGCTCGTCACCGGGCGCAACTGGCGCGGCACTGCGTTCGGCGGCGCCAAGGGCCGCACCGATGTGCCGAAGATCGTCGACTGGTACATGAACGGCAAGATCGAGATCGATCCGATGATCACCCATGTCCTGACGCTGGAAGAGATCAACAAAGGCTTCGACCTGATGCATGCGGGCGAGAGTATCCGCAGCGTCGTGGTGTATTGATCTGAAACGCTAAATTCGGGAGAGACTGCAATGTTTACGCACATGATGGTCGGCACCAACGACGTGGCCCGCGCGCGCGGCTTCTACGATGCGGCACTGGGCGCGCTGGGGATCGGGGCGGGGTTCGATGCGGGCACGCGCGTCTATTATCGCAGTGCGCAGGGCGCGTTCGGAGTCGGCCTGCCCGCCGATGGCGCGCCTGCGAGCGCGGCGAATGGCGGGACGATCGGCTTTGCCGCACCGGACAAGGCGGCGGTCGATGCCTTCCACGCCGCCGGGTTGGCACAGGGCGGAACCTGCGAAGGCGCGCCGGGCAAGCGCGCCAACGCGCCGGGCAACGCCTATGGCGCCTATCTGCGCGATCCCGACGGCAACAAGATCTGCGCCTTCTGCCAGCTCCCCGCCGACGCATGACACTCACGACAGTCTCGGAAAACCGCGCGTTCGGCGGCGTGCAGGGCGTGTACCGGCACGCATCGGCGGCGACGGGCACCGACATGACCTTCTCGGTCTATGTCCCCCCGCACGCGGCGGGAGCGTCGTTGCCGGTACTATGGTACCTGTCGGGGCTGACCTGCACCCATGCCAACGTCACCGAAAAGGGCGAGTTTCGCCGCGCCTGCGCCGAAGCCGGAGTGATCTTCATCGCCCCCGACACCTCGCCCCGCGGCGAGGGCGTGGCCGACGATCCCGCCTATGATTTCGGCCAGGGCGCGGGCTTCTATGTCGATGCGACGGAGGCGCCCTGGGCACCGCACTTCGCGATGCGCTCCTATATCGAGGACGAACTTCCCGCGCTGATCGCGGCGCATTTCCCGGCGGACATGGCCCGACAAGGGATCACCGGCCATTCGATGGGCGGCCACGGCGCGCTCACGATCGCGCTGCGCAACCCCGATCGTTACGCATGCGTATCGGCTTTCGCACCGATCGCGGCACCGGGACAGGTCCCCTGGGGCGAGAAGGCGCTGAGTGGCTATCTGGGCGATGATCGTCACCTTTGGCGCGCGCATGACGCCGTCGCGCTGATCGAGGACGGCGCGCGGCTGCCCGAGCTGCTGGTCGATGTGGGCGACGCCGATCCGTTCCTAGAGCAATTGCGTCCCGACCTGCTCGAGGCAGCCTGCGCCACCGCCGGGATCGCCCTGACGCTGCGCCGCCAGCCGGGCTACGACCACAGCTATTACTTCATTTCGACCTTCATGGCCGAGCATGTCGGCTGGCACGCCGAGCGGCTCGCGCGATGACTTGGCTCTCTGCGCGGATCGTCCGCATGTCCCGCACGCTGGCCCCCGCGCTGGCGCTGCTGTTCGCCCCCACGGCCCAGGCACAGGCCGCGCAGGACGCTGATCCGGCGCTATGGGTGGTCAGGGACGAAGACACGACGATCTACCTGTTCGGGACGATCCATGTCCTCAAGCCCGGGCTGAGCTGGTTCGACGAGGCCGTCCGGGATGCCTTCGACAAGAGCGGCGAGCTGGTGATCGAGATGATCCAGCCCGACGCCGCGACCGCGCAGGCGACCCTGCTCCCCCTCGCGATGAACGCATCGGGCCCGACGCTGACCGAGAAGCTGCCCGCGGACAAGCGCCCGGCCATCGCAAAGGCGGCGGGCGATCTGCGCTTTCCGCTGGCGGTGCTCGACCGCTTCGATCCCTGGTTCGCCGCGATCACGCTGACGATGGCAGGGCTGCCGCGGCTTGGCTATGATCCCGAAAGCGGCGCCGAACAGGTGCTCCAGGCCGCGGCCAAGGCAGCGGGCAAGCCCGTGCGCGGGCTCGAGACCTTCGAGCAGCAGCTCGGCTATCTCGACGGCCTGCCCGAGCCGGTGCAGGTCAGGTTCCTCGTCTCCACGCTCGACGAAATGCCCAAAATGGGCGCCGAGCTCGACAAGATGGTGACGAGCTGGGCCAAGGGCGATCCCGACACGCTCGCCGTGACGATGAACGAAGGCATGCGCGAGACGCCCGAGCTGGGCAAGGTCCTGCTCACCGACCGCAACGCCCGCTGGGCGAAGTGGATCGAGCAGCGCTTGGCGCAGCCCGGCACCGTGTTCATCGCAGTCGGCGCCGGCCACCTGGCGGGCAGGGACAGCGTCCAGGCGCAGCTCGCAAAACACAAGTTGCGGGCCGTGCGCATCGCTTACTGAGGTTCGCGCGTTCGACCCTTCCCGACAGGAGTAGCGCATGGCACAGGCACCTCGACCCTTTCTCGGACTGGCAGCCGGCATCGCCGCCGGGCTCGTCGCATCGGCGGCAATGGCGGCCTTCCAGTCCCAGGCGGCAAAGCTGCTCCCCGACGAGGGCGGCGAGGACCCCGCGACGGTCAAGGCCGCCGATGCGGCCAGCAAGGCGGTGATCGGCGATCCGGTGCCCGAGCCCTATCGCGAGCCCGCGGGGCAGGCGGTGCACTATATCGTCGGCGCCGTGCTCGGCGGCATCTATGGCGTGGTCGCCGAGTACCGGCCCGAGGCGCGATCGGGGTTCGGCAGCGCCTATGGCATCGCCACCTCCGCGCTGCTCGACGAGGGCGCAGTCCCCGCCGCGGGGTTGGGCTCGGCTCCGCAGGATACCTCGCTGCCCTTCCACGCCTATGGCGCCGCCTCGCACCTGGTGTACGGCTGGGTGCTGGAGGGCGTCCGCCGGCTGCTCGCGGGCAAGCGCTAAAGCAGCAAATCCATGCTCGAGCTGCGCCCCACCGCGCCCCCACCCCGGCGGCGGGCCAGCTCATGCTCGGCGGAAAAGCGGATATCGGCGTCGCGATCGTCGAGGAACCCGGCGAGCGCATCGTCGTCGATCTCGCACCACTCCTTGCCGCGATCGGGGCCATAGCGGACGCGCGGCTCGAGCGCGGGCTCCTTCGACCAGGCGATAAGCTGGGCGACGCTCGCCTCGTTCAGCATGTCGCGCAGGTGGAATGCAGTGACATAGGCATCGGGAAAGGCGCGGTGCGCGGGCAGCCCGCGCTCATGCTCCATACCCTCGGGCTTGCGGAAATAGCGCAGGAACTGGTTCGAAAAGCCCGGCGTCCCCGGCCATAGCCGCAGCGCGCATTTATAGGTGCAGATCCAATCCGCGCCCCGAGTGAGAGAGGACGTGCAGAACTGCTCCTCGAAACTCGCCCGATGCGCCGCAAGCGCCACGCGGCGGGGCCAGGGATCGAGGATCGGGCGCGCGACATCGTGCCACCCCGGCGCGTCGGCGACATCCTCGTCGCGAATATGGTGGATCGCCATGGTCAGCGGAGGGATCGGCCGCCCCGGATTGACGAGCCGACTGCCCCCTTCACCCTCCAGTTCCCAACGACCGTCGGGCTGGAGCGCGACATCCTGCCACCCGATCTCGCACACCCCGTGCGCGGGCGGCGCCTGGCCGGTGGTCTCAAGATCGATGACGCGGATGATGGAGCGGGGGGGCAGAGCCATGCCCGGCGATGTGGCGGTTCGGCGGTGGGATTGCGAGTCGAAACTGGGGGGGCGTGGGCGGAGGTGCATCAGGGGACGCGGCGGGTTTGCGAGCGTCTAACCGTAATGCGAACGTGATGCGCTTTGCATCAAGCGCGACCGACTTTCGTGCTCAATGACCGACGCCAGATGCCCAAAGCCGCGCACTAAACTTGTTTGGATCTTTCGAAGGAGGATCATCAAGATCGTTTCGAATATGCCAAACCAGCAGCGACCATAGCCTGTCGTGCTGCTCGATCTTCATGTTAGCGGCGTTCGATACCGCTATCTCGTTCGTAAAAGCGTGAAGAGCTTCGATCACCGAATTCGATGCTATCAAATGCAAATTGTTCACCGCGGTCGCAAATCGAACTTGCGTATCTCGTGGCGAATTTTTGCCGACTATACCGCTGGCAGCGCCAAAAAACTCTTCATAGTAAGCGAGCTTTTTCGCTCGCCAAACAGCTTCGCGCTCCTTCTGTTTCGTCAGGTAGATTGCACCCGCCGATGCGATGATCGCAGCAATCGCGGAGATGAGAGCGGTCAGCATGAGGTTAGCGTATAGGACGATTAGACAGAAGGCGACTCACCCAGCGCATCCATCGCCCGCAAAAAAGGCCCCTCCACCGGAGAGGCCCTTCCCTAAATCAATGCGCCGCCTGCGGCCCGCGCTCCAGCCCGCTGGCCGCCAACTGCGCGTCGATCATCGCCATCAGGCGGTCCAGCCCTTCCTGCGACTTCGCCTCGGCGCGGGCGACCAGCACGTCCTGGGTGTTCGACGCGCGCAGCAGCCACCAGCCATCGGGGGTGTTCACCCGCGCGCCGTCGGTGCGGTTGACGTCGGCGCCCTCGGCTTCCAGCCGCGCGAGGATCTCGTCGATCACTGCGAATTTGCGCGTGTCGGAGACCTGGAAGCGCATTTCCGGCGTGTTGATCATCGCCGGCATCTCGTCCTTGAGCTGGGTCAGCGACTTGCCGATCACATGCAGCGCCTGGATCAGCCGCACCGCCGCATATTGCGCGTCGTCGAAGCCGTAGTAATCCTGCGCGAAGAAGATGTGGCCGCTCATCTCGCCGGCTAGCGGCGCATGGGTTTCCTTCATCTTGGTCTTGATCAGGCTGTGCCCGGTCTTCCACATCAAGGGCACGCCGCCCAGTTCGGCGATGCGGTCGTACAGCGCCTGGCTGGCCTTCACATCGGCGATGATCGTGGCACCCGGCTCGACGCGGAGCACGGGTTCGGCCAGAACGGACAGAAGCTGGTCGCCCCACACCACGCGTCCCTGCCCGTCGATCGCGCCCAGCCGGTCGCCGTCGCCATCGAATGCCAGTCCGAAATCGAGGCTCTTCTCGGCGACAAGGCGCTTCAGATCGGCGAGGTTCTTTTCCTCGGTAGGATCGGGATGATGGTTGGGGAAATTGCCGTCCACTTCGGTGAAGATCGTGTGATGCTCACCCGGGAGCAGCTTGACGAGCTTGTCCACCACCGGGCCGGCGGCGCCATTGCCCGCGTCCCAGCCGATCCGGAACGTACCGCCCGCATAGCCCGCCATCAGCCGGCCGACATAGGCGTCGAGAATCTCGTAATCAGTGACGGTGCCCGTGCCGTCCTCCCAATCGCCTTCCGCCGCCATGCGGCCCAGCGTCTGGATGTCCTCGCCGAAAAACGGGCGATGCTGGAACACCATCTTGAAGCCGTTATAATTGCCGGGATTGTGGCTGCCGGTTATCTGGATGCCGCCATCCACTTCTAACGTCGCCTCGGCGTAATAGAGCATCGGCGTCGGCCCCATGCCGATCCGCACCACGTCGCAACCCGATTCGGTCAGCCCGGCGACCAGCGCCTCCTCGAGCATCGGCGACGACAGCCGCCCGTCGCGACCCACGGCGACGCGGTGCCCGCCCGCGCGGCGGAGCAAAGTCGCGAAGCCGCGACCGATGGCGCGGGCGTCATCCGGGCCGAGCGCTTCGCCGACGATACCGCGAATATCGTATTCGCGCAGCGAGGTGGGGTCGAAACGATGCGTCATGGAGCCTCCCGAAGATGATGCCAGCCTAATTCCCCAGTCCGGCGGAAAGTTCAATTGCGCACGCGCAACAACAGGTCTCGCGCCGCATTTATTCTGCGCGTCAGCTCGACCGATCCGCCCTTGTCGGGATGCAGCGCGAGCACCAGCCGGCGATGCGCGGCGCGGATCGCATCCGCATCGGCATCAGCGCCCACCCCCAGGATCGCGCGCGCCTCGTCCTCCGCCGGCGGCGGGGACGGCGGCGCGGGCGGGGCCTGGCGCACGGGCTTGCGCCGCGGCTTGCCCCAGTAGATCCAGGCAGCGGCAAAGACCGCTGCCGCCAGCAGGAACTGGAACATCAGGCGAAGAGCGGCGGCGTGTGCTCGGGCAGCGCGAGCCCCGCCATCATCTCGCGCAGTTCCTGCCGCGCGGCGACATGGCTGAGCCCCATCTCGCCGAATTCGCGCGCGTCGAGCATCGTCAGCCCCTGCGGGAACAGCTCGCGATAGATCACCCGCTCGGACAGGCCGGAGATCACGCGGAATCCGACGCGCTTCGAAAGCTGGTCGATCGCGTCCGAGACACGGCGCATGTTGCGCGCCTCGATATGCTGCATCCGGTTGCGCAGGACGACCCAGTCGATCGTCTCGCCATCGGCCTTTGCCCGGCGCTTGCGCGACTCCCAGATCAGCTCGGAATAGAAGCTGGGGCGCAGCACCCGGAACGTCTCGGGATCGACTTGCCCGATCAGGTCGAAATCGACGAAGCTGTCGTTCATCGGGGTGACCAGCGTATCGGCATTGGTGACCGAAATGCGCGCGAACTTGTCGTCGCGGCCCGGCGTGTCGATCACGAGGAAATCGGCATCCTGGCCCAGCCGGTCGAGCGTTTCGGAAAAGAAATCCATGCTCTCGCCGTCATGCGTCTCATAGACCGGCATGGGCAGCGGGCGGCCCTTGCGCCGCATCGTCTCTGCGCGATTGTCGAGATAGCGGCCCATCGTGCGCTGGCGGTGATCCAGGTCGAAGCACGCTACCTTCGATCCGCGCGCGGCGAGCGCGATCGCCGCATGGACCGCGGTGGTGGATTTGCCCGTCCCGCCCTTCTCGTTCGCGAACACGAGGACGTGCAGCCGCTTCGGTCCATCGCTCACGCCACATACTTCCTTTGTTGATCGTTTCGCACGCCCCCCATAGAAGGCCGCCCCTGACGTCTTATCGAAAGTGTTAATGCGTGCAAACCGTCCGTAGCCTCGAAGCGCTTCGCGAAGCCGTATCGGCGTTTCGAAAGGCGGGCGAGCGCGTGGCGCTGGTGCCGACCATGGGCGCGCTGCATGACGGGCATATGGCGCTGGTCGATGCCGCCCGGCGCGCGGCCGACCGGGTGGTCGTGTCGATCTTCGTCAACCCGACCCAGTTCGCGCCGAGCGAGGATTTCAGCCGCTATCCCCGCAAGGAGCTTCAGGATTCGCGGATGCTGGCGGGTGCCGGCGCCGACCTGTTGTGGCTCCCCCCGGTCGAGGCGATGTATCCAGCGGGGTTCGCGACCACCATCGCTGTCGGCGGCGTCAGCGACGTGCTCGACGGGACTTCGCGCCCGACGCATTTCGCCGGGGTCGCGACGGTGGTGCTCAAGCTGTTCAACCAGGTCCGCCCCGATGTCGCGCTGTTCGGCGAGAAGGACTGGCAGCAACTGGCGGTGATTCGGCGCATGGCGATCGATCTCGACCTCGCCATCGACGTGCTCGGCGTGCCGACGCAGCGCGGGGATGACGGCCTCGCGCTGTCGTCGCGCAACGCCTATCTGCTGCCCGAGGAACGGACGCGCGCCGTCGCGCTGCCGCGCGCGCTGGGCGTCGCCGAACGCGCGATTGCCCGTGGCGGCGATGCCGATTCGGCGCTGGCGCAGGCGCGCGATTCGCTGGCGGCGGCGGGGTTCGAGGTAGACTATGTCGCGCTGGCCGATGCCGAGACGCTGGGCGCGCCGGAGCCAGGCCGCCCGCTCCGCCTGCTCGCCGCGGCGCGGATCGGCGGCACGCGCCTTATCGACAATATCCCGGTAAACCTGAACGAAGACGGTTAACGCTGTTAACCCTTTATTCTGATTTCCTCGCCTAGCCTGGCAGGCACGAGGGAAAAGAACAGGGGTAATGATATGGCCAACGGCCTTGGAAGCACGCCTTTCCTGATCGAGAGCCGGCTTCGGCAAGCGGCACGCGGCGACGCCAATGCGTGCTTCGATCTCGGCGTCGTCTATTCGAGCGGCGCCGAGGGCGTCGGCGTCGACCTGATCGAAGCGCATAAATGGTTCAACATCGCCGCAGCATCGGGCAGCGAGAGCGCGCATATGTGCCGCGCCGAAATCGCCGAGGACATGACTGCGCGAGAGATCATCGCGGCGCAAAAGGCGGCGCGCGCATGGCTGCGCGCTACGACACTCCGCGCGGCCTGACCGGCTCAACCCCGGCGAAACCGGCGCACCATCAGGAATGCAGTCGGCAGCCCCACGACGACGCCGATGACGAGAGCATAGACCAGGAAGAACACCAGGGCGAACACGACCATCCCGGCGCCCTGCCGTGCCGCCGCATCGCCGCCACCGCCCAGGGTGACGGCAGTAGCCACGGCGAACAGCGCCACGGCGCACACCGGAAAGCTGAGTGCGGCCCCCATCGCCTGCGCGTGCGCGCTGCCCCGCGGCCAGCGCGACACGAGGAGCCACGCCGCGAGCGTCGTCAGCGCGAACGCCGCGAGCACCGATCCGAGCAGAAACCCCAATGTCACGCGCAGGGCGTCGCGGGCAGCGTCTTCGCCGCGCCGGCGAGCGACAGCACCGCGCTGCGCCCGTCGGCATAGCGCAGCGTCACGACGTCGCCCCAGCGCAGGTTGGTCCACAGCGCGCGCACCTCCGCGCTCTGGGCGGCGGCAGTGGCGCGGCGGGTGTCGTCGGTCGCGAAGGCCGATTCGCGCGTCTCTTCGCGCGTCGAGGCGGCAAGTTGCAGCGCGGTTCCTGGCGGGGGCGCCTTCCCCTTGATCTGCGTCCCCAGCGCGATCGTCCCGTCCGCGCGGCACGACAGCAGCAGCGCCGCCCCGGTCGGGCGATCCCATTCGCCGGCGGCATATTCGCCGATCCCGTTCTGGTAGCTGTAGCTCCAAAGACTGTCCGCATGCTGCGCCATGGCGAGCGGCGCGAGGCTCAGCGCGGACAACAGGGCGAGTGGTCTGGCAATCATCGGCCTTATCCTCCGGACACGGGCTCGCAAGCCCGGCCCGGAGGAATAATCGCGTGTCGCCCCAACGGGTTCCGCGGGGCGGCTACGCCTCGCTTGCCGCCGTCTTCTTGGTCGCGGCCTTTTTGGGCGCCGCTTTCTTTGCGGGAGCCTTTTTCGCCGCCGCCTTTTTCGGAGCCGCCTTCTTCTTGCCCTTGCCCTTTGCGGGTGCAGCCGCGGCGCGCGCGTCGATCAGTTGCGCGGCTTCCTCCAGCGTCAACTGATCCTTGTCGATCGACTTGGGCAGCGTCGCATTGGTCTCGCCATCGGTGACATAGGCGCCGTAGCGGCCCTCCATCAGCTTGATCTCGGCCTCGGTCCGCGGATGCGCGCCCAGTATCTTGAGCGGTTCGCGCGCAGCGCCGCGCGCCGGACGCCCGCCACCCGCCGCCGCCTCGGCCAGCTTGACCACGGCGGCGTTCATCCCCGTCTCGAACACCTCCATCGTCGACTGGAGCCGCGCATATTTGCCGTCATGCGCCAGATAGGGGCCATAGCGGCCGATCGACGCGGTGATCGGGTTGCCCGTCTCCGGATGCGTCCCCACCGTGCGCGGCAGCTTGAGCAGCTTGAGCGCCATTTCGAGGTCCAGCTCGACATCCTTGGGGATCGAGGCGCGCGCCGCCTCCTTGCCCTCGCCCAACTGGATATAGGGGCCGAACCGCCCCGATTTGCGCTCGACCGGCAGCCCGCTCTCGGGATCATTGCCCAGCATCTCGGGGCCGGTCGACTCCTCGCCCTCGCCACCCGGCTGCGCGAAGCGGCGGGTGAACTTGCATTCGGGATAGTTGGAGCACGCCACGAACGCGCCGAACCGCCCACCGCGCAGCGCCAGCCGCCCGGTGCCGCAATTGGGGCATAGCCGCGGATCGGTGCCGTCCGCCTTGGCCGGGAACAGGTAGGATTCGAGGAAGACATCGAGCGCCGCCGTAATGTCCGACGGCTTCTGCTCCATCACTTCGGACGTGCGCGGCTTGAAGTCCCTCCAGAATGCCTCGAGCACCGCCTGCCACGCGGCACGCCCGCCCGAGACGTCGTCCAGCTCTTCTTCCAGCCCGGCGGTAAAATCGTAGCTGACATATTTCTCGAAGAAGCGTTCGAGGAACGCCGTCAGCAGCCGCCCGCTCTCCTCGGCGAAGAAGCGGTTCTTCTCGACGCGGACATAGGCGCGATCCTTGAGCACCTGAATGATCGAGGCATAGGTCGACGGACGCCCGATCCCCAGTTCCTCCAGCCGCTTGACCAGCGACGCTTCGGAGAAGCGCGGCGGCGGCTGGGTGAAATGCTGCTCGGCATGGACCGCCTTCTTGGCGGGTGCGTCGCCGGCCGACATGCGCGGCAGGCGGCGGCTATCCTCGTCGCCCTCGTCATCCTTGCCTTCTTCGTAGAGCGCGAGATAGCCGGGAAACAACACCACTTGCCCGCTGGCGCGCAGCCCGTGCTGGCCGCTGCCATCCTCCAGGTCGATCGTGGTGCGCTCCATCCGCGCCGACGCCATCTGGCTGGCCAGCGCGCGCTTCCAGATCAGCTCGTACAGCCGGCCATGGTCGCCAGAGCCTGCGCGATCCTTCGAGAAATCGGTGGGGCGGATCGCCTCATGCGCTTCCTGCGCATTCTTCGCCTTGGTGGTGTAGATGCGCGGCTTATCCGGCACATAGCCGCCGTCATAGCGCGTCACGACGGCCTTGCGCGCTTCCTGGATCGCGTCCGGGTCCATCTGGACGCCGTCGGTCCGCATATAGGTGATCGCGCCGTCCTCGTAGAGCCCCTGCGCGATCCGCATCGTGTGGCTGGCCGAGAAGCCCAGCTTGCGCGCCGCTTCCTGTTGCAGCGTCGAAGTGGTGAAGGGCGGCGGCGGATTGCGCGTCGCGGGCTTGGTCTCGACCGACGCGACCGAGAAGCGGCCCTCCTCGACGGCCTTTTTCGCGGCCTCGGCGGTCTTGCCGTCGCCGATCGTCAGGCGATCGATCTTGTCGCCCTTATACTTGACCAGCCGCGCCTGGAACGGCGTGCCGTCCTGTTCCATGTCGGCGGTGACCGACCAATATTCCTGCGCGGTGAAGCCTTCGATCTCGCGCTCGCGATCGACGATAATCCGCAGCGCGACCGACTGAACGCGCCCCGCCGACTTGGCGCCGGGCAGCTTGCGCCACAGCACCGGCGAAAGGGTGAACCCCACCAGATAATCCAGAGCACGCCGCGCCCGATATGCGTCGATCAGGTCGGTATCGAGCTCGCGCGGGTTCGCCATCGCGGTCAGCACCGCGGGCTTGGTGATCGCGTTGAAGGTGACGCGCTCGACTTCCTTGGGCAGCGCCTTCTTGTTGCGCAGCACTTCCTGGACATGCCAACTGATCGCCTCGCCCTCGCGATCAGGGTCGGTCGCGAGGATCAGGCGGTCGGCGGTCTTGGCGAGATCGGTGATCGCCTTGAGCTGCTTCGACTTGTCGGCATAGGCCTCCCACTCCATCGCGAACCCCTCGTCGGGGTTCACCGATCCGTCGCGCGCCGGAAGGTCGCGGACATGGCCATAGGACGCGAGAACGCGGTAATCCTTGCCCAGATATTTCTCGATGGTCTTCGCCTTGGCAGGCGATTCGACGATGACAAGCTGCATGGAAGTAAAATCGTCCTTCACGTGTACGCGTGCGAGGATGGGGAGCGCCGCCGCCCCTAGTCAAGCGGCGGCGGGATGGCAGCACGAGCGGGAAAGGGCAATCAGGCGGAAGCGCGCATCCGATCCCGCACCGCATCGATGTCGCTCGCCGCATGGCGTTCGGGCACGCGCTGGTCCTCCGGCCCCATGCCGCGATTGACAAGCCGCCCGCGCTGCACCGCCTCGCGATCGCCGACCTGCGCGACCCAGCGATTGAAGTGGGTGTATTCGTGGACACTCAGGAACTCGGTGGACCCCGGATAGGCCTCACCCCGCGCGATTGCGCCATACCAGGGCCAGATCGCGATGTCGGCGATGGTGTAGGTGTCGCCCGCCATATATTCGTGTCCAGCCAGATGCGTGTCGAGGACATGGAGCTGGCGCTTCACTTCCATCGCATAGCGATCGATCGCGTACTGGATCTTGATCGGGGCATAGGCGAAGAAATGGCCGAAGCCGCCGCCCAGGAACGGCGCCGAGCCCATCTGCCACATCAGCCAGCTCAGCGTCGCAGCGCGCTGCGGCCCGGATGTGGGCAGGAAGGCGCCGAACTTCTCGGCGAGGTAGATCAGGATCGCACCGCTTTCGAACACCGGCTGGACGGGATCGACCGAGCGATCGACCAGCGCCGGGATCTTCGAGTTCGGATTGATTGCGACAAAGCCGCTGCCGAACTGGTCGCCCTCGCCGATGTTGATCTTCCATGCATCATATTCGGCCCCCGCATGGCCGGCGGCGAGCAGCTCTTCCAGCAGGATGGTGACCTTCACCCCGTTGGGCGTGCCCAGCGAATAGAGTTGCAGCGGGTGCGTGCCGACCGGAAGCGGCTTGTCATGCGTCGCGCCGGAGGTCGGGCGGTTGATATTGGCGAACTGACCGCCATTGCCGGGCTCCCAGGTCCAGACCTTCGGCGGCACATAGCCGGCGGGCTGATTGTTCGCGGGATCGGGGGCGTCGGCCATGGGAGTCTCCTGGGAAGCTGTCGGCGCGATGTAGGGGGCCGGGGGCGCGTTGCCAGTGGGAGGTTACGATTGGGCGACGGCGCCCACCGAAGAAGAAAGCTGGGCCCCGGGTCAAGCCCGGGGTGACGACAGCCTTTAACGTCACCCCGGGCTTGACCCGGGGCCCAGCTTCTTCATCCTCGACGCTCATGGAAAACGGGGAACAAGGCGGCTGGGTCTACATCATGGCCAATCGCTACCGGGGGACGATGTATGCCGGCGTCACCGCGCATCTTGCAGAACGGATGCACCAGCACCGCAGCGACGAAGGTTCCGAATTCTGCAAACAATATGGCCTGAACCGCCTTGTCTGGGCCGAGCACGCGCCGTCGATCACAGACTGCATCGCCCAGGAGAAACGCCTGAAACGCTGGCGGCGGGAATGGAAATTCGCGCTGATCGAGCGCGCCAACCCGGAGTGGTGCGACCTGTACGACCAAATCCGGTGACGTCGGGCAGGTAAGCGGGGCCCCGGGTCAAGCCCGGGGTGACGATGGAGGGGCCCGAGCTTTTCACCTCACCCCAAACTCACCCGCCCCCCCGCATGCCGCTCCAGCCGCCCGCCCAGTTCCAGCTCGAGCAGCACCGTCTGCACCACCGCAGGCGCCAGCCGCGACTGGCGGATCAGCTCGTCCACGCCCACCGGCACCGGACCCAGCAGCCCGGTCACGATGCGGCGATCGGCGTCGCTGGCGTCCTCCGGCGGGGGGCCGCCCCATCGCGCGCCGGGCGCGCGGACCGCGCGCGGATCGAGCGGGCGGATCATCTCCAGCACGTCGTCGGCATTCTGCACCAGCGTCGCGCCTTCGCGGATCAGCAAATTGCATCCCTGCGCGCGCGGATCGAGCGGCGATCCGGGGACGGCCATCACATCGCGCCCCGCCTCGGCGGCGATGCGTGCGGTGATCAGGCTGCCCGATCGCGGTGCCGCCTCGACCACCACGGTCCCCAGCGCGACCCCGGCGATGATCCGGTTGCGCGAGGGGAAGAAGCGCGCCAGCGGCTCGGTGCCCGGCGGCTGTTCGGCGAGCAGCAGCCCCTCGCGTGCCACGCGCTCCTGCAATTCGGCATTTTCCGGCGGGAAAGCGATATCGATCCCGCTCGCGATCACCCCCACCGTGCCGCTGCCCAGCGATCCGACATGCGCCGCCGTATCGATCCCGCGTGCGAGGCCCGACACCACCGTCACCCCCGCATCGCCGAGCCCCAGTGCAAGCTGGCGCGCGAAGCGGCAGGCGGCGGCGGAGGCGTTGCGTGCGCCGACGATCGCCACCGTACTGCGCGCCAGCAGGTCGATCAGCCCGCGCACGATCAGCGCCGGCGGCGCAGTCTCCGTCTCGGCGAGCAACGCGGGATAATCGGCATCGTCGCTGAACAGATAGCGCGCGCCCAGCCGTTCGACCGCCGCGATCTCGCGCGCGACCGCGCCCGCATCGGCGATCCGCGGCGCCCGCCCGCCGCCGCGCGCCGCCAGCATCGGCAAGGCCTCCAGCGCCGCCTCCGCCGTGCCGAAGCGCGCGATCAGCTGGGCATAGGTGACGGGTCCGACATTGGCCGAACGGAGCAGCCGCAGCCGCGCCGTACGCGCGTCATCCACGCTTCTTGCCGATGCGCGGTTCGGTCCCGCTCAGCAGCCGCTCGATATTCTCGCGATGCTTCCAGATCACGACCAGCGCGAGCGCGAGCAACAGCGGCACCAGCCCGATCTTCCCGAAGAACGCGGCGCTCACCGGCGCACTGATCGCGGCGGTCATGCCCGCGAGCGACGAAATGCGCAGACCGGCCAGCACCCCCAGCCAGACCGCGGCATAGACCAGCCCCGACGGCCAGTGCAGCGCGACGACGATCCCCATCAGCGTCGCGACGCCCTTGCCCCCGCGAAACTTCAACCACACCGGATAGCAATGGCCGAAAAACGCCCCGAGCCCGGCCAGCACGGCAGTTCCAGGGAACAGCGCCTCGGCGATCAGCACCGCCGCCGCGCCCTTGGCCATGTCGAGCAGCAGCGTCGCCGCCGCCAGCCCCTTGCGCCCGGTGCGCAGCACATTGGTCGCGCCGATATTGCCCGAGCCGATCTGGCGCAGGTCGCCCGCCCCGGCGGCGCGGGTCAGCAGCACGCCAAACGGGATCGAACCCAAAAGATAGCCCAGGACAAGCGCCGCTACCGGCCCGGCCCAGATGATGTCGCCCACGCTCCGTCCCCCTGTTGCGCGCAAGCTAGGGACTCGATTAGGCGGGTGCAACAATGCCGATCCCCGAAACCACCGCCCCGGCATCCGATGCCCGCCCGATCCTGTTTTTCGATTCGGGCATGGGCGGGCTGTCGGTGCTCGCGCCGACCGCGCGGCTGCTGCCCCAGGCGCCTTTGGTCTATGTCGCCGATTCGGCGGGTTTTCCCTATGGCACGCGCAGCGAGGCGGAGATTGCCGCGCGCGTGCCCGCGCTGCTCGGGCGGCTGGCCGAGCGATTCGCGCCGCGGCTCATCGTCATCGCGTGCAACACTGCCTCGACGATCGCGCTCCAGCATGTCCGCGCCGCGCTCGACATTCCGATCGTCGGCACCGTGCCCGCGATCAAGCCCGCCGCGCTGCTCAGCCGGACGCGAGTCATTGGTGTACTCGGCACGGAGGCGACGGTGCGCCAGCCTTATGTCGACGATCTGGCAGCGCGCTTTGCGGGCGACTGCCGCGTGCTGCGCCACGGCTCGGCGGAACTGGTCGCGCTGGCAGAGGCGTCGCTCGGCGGCGTCGCGCCCGATCCGGGGCGGCTGGCGGCGGTACTCGATGGTTTGCTGGGGCAGGAGGGCGGTGAGCGGCTCGACGTGGTCGTCAATGCCTGCACCCATTTCCCGCTGCTGGAGGCCGAACTCGCCGCTGCGGCGCCGCGCGCGTTGACGTTCGTCGATGGCGGGGCCGGGATTGCGCGGCGAATCGCCCATCTCACGACGGGCCAGGTCTGGCCGGCAGTGCGCCCGGCGGGGCGCGCGGTGTTCACGGCGCTGGATGCCCGCACCGCCACGCTCGCGCCCGCTCTTGCGCGCTACGGGCTGGCCAGCGTGGAGTCGCTTTAGGCGCGGGCCTCGGGAATCGACTGCGCCATGTCGCGCAGCTTCGCCGAATAGCGTTCGGCCATTTCCTGGTGCACCCGGCGCGCCGTGCTATCATCGGCTTGTTCCGCGTTCGAACGCTCCTGCACTTCGCGCCGCTGATAATATTCAAGGTCTCGGTTGGTCATATGCCGCTCCGTTCCACAAGCGGGAGAACGCGGTCTCTCAGCCGCAGGCACGCTTGAACCTGAGTCGCCTACGATATTGACTTCATACCACATTTTTCCGACAAAGCCCTAATCCAGATCATATTCCACGGTGTCCGCGCGCCATTTGGCGCGACTTTGCCACGGATTCACCGAACCGGTGCGTCGTCCTCGCGCTGCTTCGCCCGGACTGGAGCAGCTTTGGCGTGCCGCCACGATGCTATTGGGATAATTGCTTAGCGGCTCCGTCTGGAATTACTCGCCGGATGCGCGTAGGGGAGGCCCATGAATACGAAGGACATTGCGGCGCCCGCCATGGACTATGCGCGGGTTTTCAACCAGGCGATCGACCGGCTCCACGCCGAAGGCCGATACCGCGTGTTCATCGACGTGCTGCGCAACAAGGGTGCCTATCCCAATGCGCGCTGCTTCGCCGGGCATAACGGGCCGAAGCCGATCACGGTGTGGTGCTCGAACGACTATCTCGCCATGGGCCAGCATCCCAAGGTGATCGCCGCGATGGAAGAGGCGCTGCACGATGTCGGCGCGGGCTCGGGCGGCACGCGCAATATCGGCGGCAACACGCATTACCATATCGAGCTGGAGGCCGAACTGGCCGACCTGCACGGCAAGGAAGGCGCGCTGCTCTTCACCTCGGGCTATGTGTCGAACGAAGCGACGCTGGCGACGTTGGGCAAGCTGATGCCGGGCTGCATCGTCTATTCGGACGAGTTGAACCACGCATCGATGATTGCGGGCATCCGCAATGCCGGCTGCGAGAAGCGCGTGTTCCGCCACAACGACCTCGCGCATCTCGAAGAGCTGCTCGCCGCCGACGATCCCGCCGCGCCAAAGCTGATCGCGTTCGAAAGCGTCTATTCGATGGACGCAGACATCGCCCCGATCGCCGAAATCTGCGACCTGGCCGACCAGTATAACGCGCTGACCTATCTCGACGAAGTCCATGCCGTCGGCATGTACGGCGCGCGCGGCGGCGGCATTTCGGAGCGCGACGGCGTCGCCGATCGCATCAACATCATCGAAGGCACGCTGGGCAAGGCGTTCGGGGTGATGGGCGGCTATATCGCCGCGGACCAGGTCATCATTGACGTGATCCGCAGCTATGCGCCCGGCTTCATCTTCACCACCTCGCTGTCGCCGGTGCTCGTCGCGGGCGTGCTGGCGAGCGTGCGCCACCTCAAGAGCTCGAACGTCGAGCGCGAGGGCCAGCAGGCGGCGGCGGCGACGCTGAAAGCGTTGATGGCCGATGCCGGGCTGCCGGTGCTGCCCTCGACGACGCATATCGTCCCGCTGATGGTCGGCGATCCGGTCAAGGCAAAGAAGATCAGCGACGTGCTGCTCGCCGAGTACGGCGTGTACGTCCAGCCGATCAACTACCCCACCGTCCCGCGCGGCACCGAACGCCTGCGCTTCACCCCCGGCCCTGCGCATAGCGAAGCGATGATGCGCGAGCTGGTGGACGCGCTGGTGGAGATCTGGGGCCGGTTGGAGCTGGAATTGCGGCTGGCGGCGTAAGGCGGCGACTGGCCTGCCGCGATCCGCTCACGGTATAGGGAGAGTCTGCGCAATGCCTGCCCATGACCCTGCACCCCCGGTGGATCGGCTTCGCAAGCCGAAACAGGATTCGCCCTCGTGGCAGGATCAGGAAGGACTGAGTCCGCGCCCCTCCTGGATGCCCAGGCGGCCGGGCGGAGAGGATGGCGCAGCCGTCCCCGCCCCCACGCCGATCCCCTCGTCACCCGCAGGGTCGGCGGAGCGGCCGGAGCAGGGCAAACGGTTCGGGTAAAGGCTACCCCTACCCGCGCCGCAGCCCCCCGCTCCACGCATAGCCGCGCCACAGCGGCGTGAAGTCCATCGCCAGCCCTTCTGCCTCCGCCACGCGCTTCAGCACCGCAGGCAGCTCGCGCCGCGGGAATACGTGGAAGTCGTTGAGCGACTTGAAGTGCAGCCGCTTGGCCAGCGCGGGCAGCCGCTCATATTGCCCGAAATCGATGATGTGCAGGCTCCCGCCCGGCGCCAGCACCCGCGCGCCCTGCTCGATCGCCTCGATCCAGGGCGGGATCATCGACAGCGTATAGCTCATGAACACGCGGTCGACCTGTGCCAGCCCGAACAATGCCCGCACGTCGAACGCCCCCGCATCGCCCTGCGCCAGCGTGATCCGGTCGCCCAGCCCCGCCTTCGCCACCGATTTGCGCGCGGTGTCGAGCATCGCCTCGCTGATGTCGAAGCCATAGAAGCGCGCCTCGGGCCAGCGCTTCGCCGCGACGATCAGGTTGCGCGCCGTGCCGCATCCCACTTCGAGCACGGTTCCCCCCGGCGGCGGCGCCAGTTCGCCGATCAGCCGGTCTCGGCCCAGCAAATAGAATTTGCGCGTGAAGTCGTAGAAATGCCGATGCAGCGCATAGACATCGTCCATCAGCGATTTCTGGTCGCCCGCCTGCGCAGCGATGCTCATGCGTGCGGCTTCAGCGTCCAGACGTGCGTCGCGCCGTACACCGACGACCGATCGCGCCGCGTCCAGTCGTCGAGCTTGTCCTGCGGGGCATAGTCCCACTGGTCCATCAGCGTCGCGGGTATGTGCCCCTTGACGACGTCCGGCATCGCCGCGGTGCGATATAGCACGCGCGCGCCGGGCTTTGCGGTGCGGGTGATCTCGCTCCAAATGCGCGTCAGCTGCTCGTCGGTCATCCAATCCTGCGCATCGAGCAGGATATAGCGGTCGAGCGACTGGGCGGGCATGCTCTCCAGATAATCGGCATAGTTGGTATGCCGGATCTCGACGCGATCGGCGCGCGCGCGCACCGTCTCGTAATGCCGGCGCTGGAGATAGGGCGGCAGCGGCGCATCCTCATGCTTGCCATAGCCGCGCCCGAACGCCTGCCAGGCGTAGAAATTGTCCCTTATGTCGAAATCGCACGACAGCTTGCGAAGCCGGCTCTTGAGCGCGCCGGTGATCCCGGCGCTGTCATCGGCCTTGAGCAGGTCATATTGCGCAGGCGGGATGCCGAAGCCGAACAAGGCGGCGGGCTGGTCGACCAGCCAGCGCAGCGCCTTCTTGTCGAAGAACGGCGCATAGTTGGTCTCGAAGATCTGGCGCTGTTCCTCGATCGACTGCGCCTTCAGTATCTGCGTCGGGTCGATCCGGTACAGCCGCCCCATGAAATGGACGAACCCGATCAGCTTGCCCAGCAACCCCTCGCGATAAAATCCCCGCGCAAAGCCCGTGATCCGGCGGCGGCCCGTAAGGTCGCGCGACTCCCAATAGGCGCGCGACGTCGCGTCGAGATGCGGGCGGATATACGCCTTGTAGGCCGCGATATTCTCCGCGCTGTCGGCTTCGCCGAAGAAGCGCCGGAACGCGGCATAATCGGGAAGGTGCAGCGCCGCCTGCTGCTTGAGGTTGTTGAGCGCGATATGCGCGGGATTGAGGTCGACCGCGGTAATCTTGCGCGGGTTTGCGGTCAGGTACGAATAGACGTTGCATCCGCCCGACGCGATCGTGACGACGTGGCTGTCCGGCGTGATCTCCAGCGCCTCCATGTCGATCTCGGGGTCTTCCCAGATCTGGGCATAGACCAGCCCGCGGAACGCAAAGGTGAAGGCGCGCTCCAACAGCCCCTGCTTGGTCAGATGCTCGTGGCGATGCACTGCGCCACGCACGGCGCCATTTTTCGGCGTCTTGGCGATACTAGGCATGGGAGACTCCTGGACAAGACGCCCACGACATGCGGGAGTTGACCGCGAATAGTCCGGGGTTGTGACAGATTCTTGTCATCCTGTCAGGGGACCGTCCCTCGCAGGCACAGCGGGGCGGGCGGCGGCACGGATTGCGCCCGCCGCCGGCCCCGGTCGCGGCACCTTAACGCGTGGTGTTATCGATCGCCTCGCCCGTGCGGTCGGCGCCATCCGACAGCGCGTCGCCAACATCGTCCGCAGTGTTCGACAGGGCATTGCCCGCGCGATCGGCCCCCGCTTCGATCCGCTCGCCGGCACCATCGGCGACATTCTCGATCGACGAACCGGCACGATCGAGCGAGTCGCTCAGATTGTCCTGGCTGCTCTCCGAACAGGCGGCGAGCGCGATGCCGAGGGCAAGCGCAGGCATCAGGGCGAAGGTCGTTTTGCGCATTTCAGTCTCCACACACAGTTCTCATGGTCTAGCCAGCACGCCCGGACCGGCGTAGGGGACGCGCCATGTCACGCCGCATCGCCCTCGCCTCCGATCATGCCGCCTACGCCATGAAGGCCGAACTCGCCGAATGGTTGCGTGGACTCGGCCATGACGTGCTCGATCTGGGCACCAATGGTCCCGACAGCGTCGATTACCCCGATTATGGCTATAAACTCGGCACCGCGATCGCCCAGGGCGAGGCCGAAATCGGCGTCGCGCTATGCGGATCGGGGATCGGCATTTCGATCGCAGTCAATCGCATTCCCGCCGCCCGCTGCGCGCTGGTGTCCGAACCGCTTTCGGCCAGCCTTGCGCGCCAGCATAACGATGCCAATGTCATCGCGCTCGGCGCGCGGCTGATCGGCACCGAAATGGCCAAGGCGTGCATCACCGCTTTCCTCGAAACCCCCTTCCTCGGCGGTCGCCACGCGGGTCGCGTCGACAAGCTGAGCCAGACGCAAAGGACCCCGGTATGAGCACCAATCCGCAGAGCGCAGGGCTTCAGCCCGACGGCTTCTTCACGCGCGGCCTTGCCGAAACCGATCCTGCGATCGCCGCCGGTATCGCCCATGAACTGGACCGCGAGCAGCACCAGATCGAGCTGATCGCGAGCGAGAATATCGTGTCGAAGGCGGTGCTGGAGGCGCAGGGCTCGGTCTTCACCAACAAATATGCCGAGGGCTATCCCGGCAAGCGCTATTACCAGGGCTGCCACCCCTCCGACGAAGTCGAGACGCTGGCGATCGAGCGGGCCAAGCAGTTGTTCGGCTGCGGCTTCGCCAACGTCCAGCCGCATTCGGGCGCGCAGGCGAACGGCGCGGTGATGCTCGCGCTGACCAAGCCGGGCGACACGATCATGGGGCTGAGCCTCGATGCCGGCGGCCATCTTACCCACGGCGCGAAGGCGGCGATGAGCGGCAAATGGTTCAACGCGGTGCAATATGGCGTCGACCCCGACACCCATCTGATCGATTTCGACCAGGTCCGCGCGCTGGCCAAGGCCAACAGCCCGCGGCTGATCATCGCGGGGGGCTCGGCCTATCCGCGCATCATCGATTTCGCCCAGTTCCGCGCGATCGCGGATGAAGTCGGCGCGCTGTTCATGGTCGACATGGCGCATTTCGCCGGGCTCGTCGCGGGCGGCGCGCATCCCTCGCCGTTCGAGCATGCGCATGTCGTGACCACCACCACGCACAAGACGCTGCGCGGCCCGCGCGGCGGCATGGTGATGACCAATGACGAAGCGATCGCCAAGAAGATCAACAGCGCGGTGTTCCCCGGGCTCCAGGGCGGGCCGCTGATGCACGTGATCGCCGCCAAGGCGGTCGCGTTCGGCGAAGCGCTCCAGCCGGATTACAAACGCTATATCGCCGCAGTGGTGGAGAACGCCAAGGTGCTCGCCGCGACGCTGAACGAGCGCGGCGCGAACCTGGTGTCGGGCGGCACCGACACGCATCTGGCGCTGGTCGACCTCACCCCGCTGGGCGTGACCGGCAAGGATGCCGACGAAGCGCTCGAGCGTGCCGGCATCACCTGCAACAAGAACGGCATCCCCAACGACCCGCTGCCGCCGATGAAGACCAGCGGCATCCGCGTCGGCTCGCCGGCAGGCACGACTCGCGGCTTCGGCTCGGGCGAGTTCCGCGAGATCGGCAACATGATCGCAGACGTGCTCGACGGCTTGCGCGCCAAGGGCGAGGCAGGCGATCCGCAGGTCGAAGCGGCAGTGGGCGCCCGCGTCCGCGCGCTGTGCGAGCGGTTCCCGATCTATGGCGGCTGAACGGGCCGCGCACCCTCACCCTTTCGGCGCTTCGCGCCTCTTTCCCTCTCCCAACGGGAGAGGGAGCGGAAGGGTGAGGGCAACCCACTTCTGGGCGTCGTAAAATGCGCTGCCCCTTCTGCGGAAACGAAGACAGCCAGGTCAAGGATAGCCGCCCGACCGAAGACGGCGCGGCGATCCGTCGCCGCCGCCAGTGCGAAGCATGCGCGGCGCGCTTCACGACGTTCGAGCGCATCCAGCTTCGCGACCTGACCGTCGTCAAGAGCCAGGCCAATTCCTCCGAACTGCGCCGCGAGCCGTTCGAGCGCGACAAGCTGGTCCGATCGGTCACCCTCGCCGCACGCAAGCGCCCGGTGACCTCGGCACAGATCGAGCGGATGGTGTCGGGTATCCAGCGCCAGCTGGAGACGCTGGGCGACGCCGAAATCCCGTCGCAGCGCATCGGCGAGCTGGTGATGGAGGGCCTCAAGGGCCTCGATTCGGTCGCCTATATCCGCTTTGCCAGCGTCTATAAGGACTTCCGCGAAGCCAAGGACTTTGAGGAGTTCGCCGGCAATGTGAGCGACGCGGGGAAGGCATGAACCCCGTCATCGTCCTGGTCCGCCCGCAGCTCGGCGAGAATATCGGCAAGGCCGCGCGCGCAATGCTCAATTTCGGGCTGACCGAGCTGCGACTGGTGTCGCCGCGCGACGGCTGGCCTAATCCGGGCGCGGGCCCGGCGGCAAGCGGCGCGGACATCGTGCTCGAACGGGCGCAGCTGTTCGACAGCGTCGCCGATGCCGTCGCCGACTGCGCGCATGTCTATGCGACCACGGTGCGCAAGCGCGGCGTCACCAAGCCGGTGGTCACCCCCGAGGCTGCAGCTGCGGAGGTGCGCGCGCGGGCGGAGCGTTCGGCGATCCTGTTCGGGCCGGAGCGTTCGGGGCTCGACACCGACGATGTCGCGCTGGCCCGCACGATCCTGACGGTGCCGATCAACCCCGAATTCGGGTCGCTCAATCTGGCGCAGGCCGTGATCCTGGTCGCCTATGAATGGTCGAAACACGCCCCGAGCGATGCAGACGGGCACGCCGCGCTCGCCAGCCCGCCGACCACCGACCTCGGCTCGCCCGCCCCGCAGGAGGAGCTGGAGGGGATGATCGAGCAACTGGAGGGCATGCTCGACGGCGCCGGCTATTATTTCCCCCCCGAGCGCGCGCCCACCAGCCGCCGCACGCTGCGCACGCTGCTGACCAAGCCCGCCTGGACCTCGCAGGAAGTCCGCACCGTGCGCGGTGTGCTGTCGGCGCTGGCGGGGCGCAAGCAGCATCGGGCGGAAGAGGCCTGACCGCCCGCCGGCTTGACTCGCGCGCCCACCCCCGCTAACCGCGCGCCTTCGCATTGGCCCCGCACCCCGGTGAAGCGGTGGCCCTGCCCTCCCCATAAAGGAACCAGCAGGCGGATACCGGGAATAACGTTGTCAGCAAGTGCAAGGAATTTTGAATGTCGAAGCGCCATAGCGCCAAGCATAAGCTCGATCGCCGGATGGGCGAAAACATCTGGGGCCGTCCGAAGTCCCCGGTGAACAAGCGCGAATACGGCCCGGGCCAGCACGGCCAGCGCCGCAAGGGCAAGATGTCGGACTTCGGCATCCAGCTTCGCGCGAAGCAGAAGCTCAAGGGCTATTACGGCGACATCACCGAGAAGCAGTTCAAGCGCAGCTATGAAGATGCGTCGCGGATGAAGGGCGATACCGGCCAGAACCTGATCGGCCTGCTCGAAATGCGCCTCGACATGATCGTCTATCGCGCCAAGTTCGCCCCGACGATCTTCGCCGCGCGCCAGCTCGTCAACCACGGCCATGTCCGCGTCAACGGCGAGAAGTGCAACATCGGCTCGCGCCGGATCAAGGTTGGCGAGGAAGTATCGCTGAGCACCAAGGCGCAGGAAATGGCGCTGGTGATGGAAGCGCAGAGCCTGTCCGAGCGCGACATCCCCGATTACGTGGTGCCGGACGGCGCGTCGAAGATCACCTTCACGCGCGTTCCCCAGCTCGACGAAGTCCCCTATCCGGTGAAGATGGAGCCGAACCTGGTCGTCGAGTTCTACTCGCGCTGATCCGGCTTCCTTCGGGAAACGAAGCAGGGGCGGTCCTTCGGGGCCGCCCTTTTTCGTTTTGGTTCACGAATAAAAAGAAGAAAGGGGGTTCGCGCAGAGGCGCGGAGGCGCAGAGACGGCCTGGGACGACGCCCCCAGCCCCTCTCGGTCGTCATCCCGGCGAAGGCCGGGATGTGGACTCACGGTTGAAGTGCACCGGTTGAGATTTTGGAGAATGCCTCGGCGGGTGTGAGGAAGCCAAGGCATTTTCTGGGGATGTTGTTGAGCCGGTCGGCACAGGCACGGAGTTGTCTGTGGCTGACGGTGTCGAGGTCGGTTTTGCGAGGCAGGCTTCGGCGCAGTCGGCCGATGGTGTTTTCGACACCGCCCTTTTGCCATGGGGCTCGGACATCGCAGAAGAAGGTCTGGATGCCGAGGCTGTCGTGAAGGCGGTGATGTTCGGCGAACTCGGTGCCGTTGTCGAAGCTGATGGTCCTGCGCAGATCCTGGGGGATATGGCGCAGTCTGCGGGTGATCCGGCGTGCGGTCAGCTCGGCTCTGCGGTGGGGTGGCTTGTCGAGGATGGTGTAGCGTGTGTGGCGCTCGTGCAGGACGAGGACATTGTGCCCATATCGGGCGAACAGCATATAGTCGGCTTCCCAATGGCCCGGCTGTGCGCGATCCCGGGCTTCGAGGGGGCGTTCGCCGATCGGCCTGCGCTGTTTGATGAAGCTGGCCGGGCTTCCGCCCTGGCGGCCATAGCGGCCGCGCCTTGCCTTGCAGCGGGGCAGAAGGCGGTGCCAGTAGTCCTTCTGGGCCGAGCGATGATAGACGTATCGATAGATTGACTCGTGGCTGACCATGGTGCGACCGTGCTCAAGCGCCAGTCGGCCGGCGATCTGTTCGGGAGAGCATCCCATCGCAAGGCCGTTCTTCACGATATCTCGCAGGTCCGGCTGGCGCGCCAGCTTGAAACGGCAGTCCCATCGTCGTCGTCTGATCGCGAGCCTATGGGCACGCCCGGGCGCATAGCCGCCGGGCCAGACCTTGGTCGGCTTGCTATTGCGCCTGAGTTCCCGACCGACCGTCGTGTGATCACGCCCGATCGCGGTGGCAATCTGTCGGCAAGATATACCGCCTTCATGAAGGCGGCATATCTCGATCCGCTCGTCGAGGCTGAGCTGCCTGTAATGTCGTCCCATCGCGCAATCACCTTAGCAGGTGGTGCACTTGTTCCGTGAGTCCGGGGGACCCATTCGCTGCTCGGCGACAGCAAGAGTATAAACAGCAGCAGGAACGGACCCGGCACGCGCGAGCGCAGGCCTCCCGGCCCGACATCCAATCTTCTTCTCCGCGCCTCAGCGCCTCTGCGCGAACCTCTTTCTTCTTCGCGCCTTCGCGTGCAGACCCCGACAAAGAGCCCGGCGCTGGAGAGCGCCGGATCGGTCCCGACTTCCGTCCAGACGCCACTGCATCCCGTCTCTCAGGGCTTGGCCGGCAGCTTCATCGTGGTGCGCAGGAACTGGTCGATCCGGTCGAGCATCGCGGTGCGGACTGCGCTGTCGTCCAGCTGGTGGTCGAGCCCCTTATACTCGGTGAACTCGACGCTGCGCCCCGCGCCGCGCAGCTTGGACGCCATGGTGCGCGACTGACCGATCGCCACGTTCAGGTCGCGGTCGCCGTGGAACAGCAGCACGGGCGCGGCGATCCGATCGGCATGTTGCGCCGGGGACGCCTCCTCCCACAGTTTCGGGTCGCCGATAATGTCCTGCACCTGCTGGTCGCTGGAGGACCGCTTCAGCTCGTCGCGCAACTGGCCCAGGTCGGTGACCGGCGCGACCGCGGCGATCGCCTTGAACACCGTGGGATCGAGTACGCTCGATTGCAGCGCCGCATAGCCGCCATAGGACCAGCCGACGATCGCCAGCTTGTCGGCAGAGGTAATCCCCTGCGCCACCATCCAGCGTCCGGCATCGTTGACGTCGCCCATCGCCAGCTTCCACGAGCGAAAGCCGTTCTGCTTGAACCAGCCCTCGCCATAGCCGCTCGACCCGCGATAATTGGGCTGGAGCACCGCATAGCCGCGGCTCGCGAAGAATTGCGACAGCCAGTCGAAACCCCATTCGTCCCGCGCACTGGGGCCGCCATGCGGCATCACGATCGCGGGAATATTCTTGCCGTCGCTGCCCGGCGGCAGCGTCAGATAGGCCGGGACCTCCGTGCCGTCCGCCGCCTTGTAGCGGATGGCCTTGACGGTCGCGAGCGGCACCCCGGCAAGGTCCGGCCGGACCGGGGAGATTTCGGCCATCTTCTTCGTGGTGCGGTCGAGCAGATAATAATGGCCGGGATCGACGTCGCTTCCGGCAAAGATCACCAGCTTCTTTTCGTCGAGGCTGGCATCGCCGACACCGACGATCGGCAGTCCGGGCAGCGCCTTGCCCAGCGACGCCGCCAGCGCCCTGATCTGCGGATCGAAATAGCTGACCTGCCGCCGCTCGGTCGAGAAGCTGGCGCCCACCACGCGCTGCTGGCGACCGATCCGGATGAGAGCATCGACATCCACCTCTGGATTCGCCAGCACCAGCTCGCGCTTCAGGCTGCCGTCCAGCGCGATCTTGAACAGCGCCGTGCGGCCATCGGCATTGTCGAACCCGTAAACGACATCCAGATCGCGATCGACGGCATAGGGAATGAACCCGCTCGACAGATAGCCGGTGTACGTGACCGTGCTGAGCGGCTCCCATTCCTTGCTGTCTTTACGGCGGTATTTGTAGACGAGATCACTGCTGGAATAGCCGGAGCCCAGCCGCGGCTGCGTCGCCATCACGCGAGTCAGCCCATGGCCATCCGTGATGAAATCGGCGCCCGTCGCGCGGGGTGCCTCCACTGTGGTGCGCTTCAACGTGATCGTGTCGACGCGCTCGACGCCAAGCCCCTTGCGCGTTTGGGCGACCAGCGTGCCGGTGCCATATTCGGGCACGAACTCGCGCAGCATCAGCACCGCGCTGCCGCTATCGTCGGGCAGCCAGTCCAGGACGCCGCCGCCATAATAGCGCTCATAGAGCTGGCTCGAAGCCTGGGCCGCGCTCAGCTCCTTGCTGCCCGAACCATCGGCGTTGAGCGCGATCATCCGCGAAATTCCGACGAGATGCGCGTTCCGCTCAGCGATTCCGAACACCGTGCACACGAGGCGCGAATTCGTCGACCAAGCACAGCTTGCCAGCCGCGCGTCGCTGCCTGGGTAATTCATCAGCGGCTTCATGTCGCCGGCGGTGGTCGCCACAACCAGTCCCGTGCCCCGCGTCCCGCTGGTGACGATCATCGCGATCCGCTGGCCATCGGGTGAGATGCTGACTTCGCGCACGATCTCGCGCGCGCCAAATCGTTTCGCCTCGACGCTCTGCGCCTGTGCGACCCCAGCGACGCACACCGACGCCAGCAACGCTGCAATAATGCCCTTCATGATTCCCCCCTGTACGGACCGACATCCTATCCCGTTTCGGTGCGCTAGCAACGATTTCCATCCTGCCTTGCCGCGAACCGGCGCCGCTGCCAGACTTGCCGGATCATTCGATTCCGGGAGTTCTTTCTTGCGCATCCTGCTTCCCGCCCTGCTGCTGCTCGCGAGTGGCGCCGCCGCTGCGCAGACTGCCCCCGCGCTCTCGGTCGACACGCTAAAGGACGTCACCCGCACACTGGCGTCCGACGACTATGAAGGCCGCGCCCCCACTACCCCCGCCGAGACCAAGACGCTCGCCTACATCGTCGCGCGCATGGCGCAGGCGGGGCTGAAACCGGGCAACAAAGGGAGCTGGTACCAGGACGTACCGCTGGTCGAACTGACCGCCACCGACGTGTCGCCGCTGACGATCACGGGGGGCAAGACGCCGCTGGCGTTCGAATACCGCAAGGATCTGGTCATCGGCACCTATCAGGTCGTGCCGCGCACCGTGATCCAGGACAGCGAGATGGTATTCGTCGGCTATGGCATCCATGCACCCGAACGCGGCTGGAACGACTATGCCGGGGTCGATGTGAAGGGGAAGACCGTCGTCATCCTGATCAACGACCCCGATTGGCAGACCATGACGCTGGACGGCCCCTTCGGCGGCCGCGCAATGACCTATTACGGGCGCTGGCCGTATAAGTTCGAGGAAGCGGCGCGACAGGGTGCGGCGGCGGCGATCATCATCCATGACACCGAACCCGCCGCCTATGGCTGGGGCGTCGTCCAGTCGAGCTGGACCGGGCCCGTGCTGCAACAGGACACGCCGGGCGATCATATGGACCAGTCCAAGGCAGTCGGCTGGCTCCAGCAGTCCGCGGCGCAGGCGTTGTTCGCCCGCGCGGGCAAGGACTATGCGGCGCTGGTCGAGGCCGCAAAGCACAAGGGCTTCAAGGCCGTACCGCTGGGCGTCAAGGCGTCGGCACGCTGGACCAACACGATCCGCCGCCAGGCATCGAAGAACGTCGTCGGCATCCTCCCCGGCACCGAACGCCCGGACGAGATCGTCCTTTATTCGGCGCATTGGGACCATCTCGGCCGGTGCGACGCCGTGAACGGCGACGATATCTGCAACGGCGCGCTGGACAATGCCTCGGGCGTTGCCGGGCTCATCGCGCTGGCCGAGGCGCAGGCCAAGGCGGGACCGGCGAAGCGCAGCATCGTCTTCCTCGGGCTCACTGCAGAGGAATCGGGGCTGCTCGGCTCCAAATATTATGCCGAGAACCCGGTCTATCCGCTCGGCAAGACCGTGGGCGGCGTGAATATGGACGGGCTCAACGTCCTCGGCCCCGCGCGTGACCTCGTCGTGGTCGGCGCGGGCAAGTCCGAGCTGGAGGTATTGGTCAAGCCCCTGGTCGAGGCCCAGGGCCGCGTGATCGCCGCCGAGCCCAGCCCCGAAAAGGGCAGCTATTACCGCTCGGACCATTTCAGCTTCGCCAAGCTCGGCGTGCCGATGTTCTATGGCAAGGCCGGGCAGGACCTGGTCGCCGGCGGCACCGCGGCAGGGAAAAAGGCCGCGGACGACTATATCGCCCATCGCTATCACAAGCCGCAGGACGAATTTGACGAACGCTGGGACTGGTCGGGCGCGGTGCAGGACCTGACGGTCTATTATCAACTCGGCCGCACGCTGGCCGACGGCGCGGGCTGGCCCAATTGGTATCCCGACGCCGAATTCCGCGCCGTGCGAGACAAGAGCCGCGCGGCGCAGTAAAGGCGCGCGCATGACTCTGCCCCCCCCGCCCGAATGGGCTCGCCACGATGCCGTCTGGATCGGCTTTCCCAGCCACCCCGAATTGTGGCTGGAGGACCTTGAGCCCGCGCGTGCCGAAGTCGCGGCGTTCGCGGCGGCGGTGCATGCCGGCGGGCGCGGCGAGCGCGTGATCCTGGTCGCCGCCGACGACGCAGCGGCACAAGCGGCACGCGCGATCGCGGGCGATACCGCGGAGGTGGTGGTCGAGCCGTTCGGCGACATCTGGCTGCGCGACACTGCCGCGATCGTGGACGGCGCAGGCGCCGGGCAGGATTTCGGGTTCAACGGCTGGGGCGGCAAATATGATTTGCCCGGCGACGACACCATCGGCGTCCGGCTGGCGCGGCGGCGCGGGCTTTCGGTCGAGAGCCATGACTGGGTGCTCGAAGGCGGCGCGATAGACGGCGACGGCACCGGGCTGGCGGTGACGACCGAGCAATGCCTGCTCAACCCCAATCGCAACCCCGGCTTGAGCAAGGCCGATGTCGAGACGCGGCTGGCGGCGGACCTTGGCTATGGCCGCGTGCTGTGGCTGGGCGATGGGCTGGCCAACGACCATACCGACGGCCATGTCGACAATCTGGCGCGCTTTATAGGCCCCAACCGGCTGCTGATCCCGGAGGCGACCGACAATGATCCCAATTGGCGGGTGTATCAGGACGCAGCAGATCGCGCCGCGCGATTCGGTGTGGAGGTGGTGCGCTTCCCGTCGCCGGGCCGCGTGCTGAACGAGGATGGGGAGATCATCCCCGCCAGCTATATGAACTTCTACATCGGCAACGCGGCAGTGGTCGTTCCGCTTTATGGCCAGCCCAATGACGATGGGGCGGTCACGGCGCTGGAGGCGCTCTTCCCCGGTCGCGCGATTATCGGCCAGCGTGCGGACCATATCCTGACCGGCGGCGGCAGCTTTCACTGCATCAGCCAGCAGATCCCGTCAAAGTAGCCGGAAGCGGGCGTACATCGCGAGCAGGACACACAGCAGCACGATGCTTAGCCGTTTGTCCTGCGTCCGCACCAGCCACAGGCCGATCGCCGTATAAACGACTGGTACGGCGATTCGCGTCCAACTGGTGAAGATGTTGCCGTACAGCAGCACCCGCGCGGTCAGCACCAACAGGTTGGCGATCAGCACGCCGATCATCACCTGCCCCTTGTGGCGCAGGAAATAGGCGTCGAGATCGGGCCATTCGGACAGCGGATTGGGGAAGACCAGCGACGCCGACAGGAAATACACCGCCGCGATCCCCGTCCCGTACAGCAACGCCCAGAAGCTGGGCGGGATCGCCGCGCGCATGTCCCACGCGTTGGACCAGAAGGTGACAAGATCGACCATCAGCAGGATGCCGAGCAACGGCGTCAGCCACCCCAGCCGCATCGATCGCCGCGCGCGCATCACCCGCGCAAACCCGCTCATCACTTCGGCGACCGACAGCCCGAGCACCAGCCCGAAGAGCGAAAAGGCGAATTCGAAGCTGGTCATGCTGGAGGTGGCTTTCGCGCAGCCGGGGGGTGCGCACAAGCGCGTTCCGCACTACATGGCGCGGCATGACTGAAATCACCGTCGGAGCGCTCCAGCTCGCCTTCACCAGCGATATCGATGCGAATATCGCGGCCGTCACCGAACTCGTCCGCGAGGCCGCGGGCCGCGGCGCACAGGTCGTGCTGCCCCCCGAATTGTTCGAGGGCGAATATTTCTGCCGAGTCGAGGATGAGGGGCTGTTCGCCAATGCGAAGCCGGTCGGCCAGCACAAGGCGGTGCTGGCGATGCAGGCGCTCGCCGCCGAACTGCGCATCCACATCCCGACCAGCTTTTTCGAGGCGGACGGCCCGCATCATTATAACAGCCTCGCGATGATCGGCCCCGACGGCAAGGTCGCGGGCGTCTATCGCAAGAGCCACATCCCCGATGGCCCCGGCTATGAGGAGAAATTCTATTTCCGCCCCGGCAATACCGGGTTCAAGGTGTGGGAAGGCCCCGCCGCGACCACATTGGGCGTCGGAGTGTGCTGGGACCAATGGTATCCCGAAACCGCGCGCGCGATGATGCTGATGGGCGCGGAACTGCTGTTTTACCCGACCGCGATCGGCAACGAGCCGCATGACGACAGCCTCGATACCGCGCGGCTGTGGCGCCGAGCGATGGTGGGGCATGCGGTGTCCAACGTCGTCCCCGTGATCGCGGCAAATCGCGTCGGGACCGAACACGGCCAGACTTTCTACGGCACCAGCTTCATCACCGACGAGCGCGGCGACATCCTGGCCGAGCTGGATCGGACGGAGACCGGCGTCATCACCGCGACGCTCGACCTCGACCGCGTAAAGCGCCACCGCGCCGCCTTCGGCTTCTTCCGCGACCGCCGCCCGGAGCTGTACGGGCGGCTGGTGCAGGACATTTAGGGCGCGGGTTGCCCCGTAGTCGGTGCGCGATTGATGGTGGCACGGATCATCCCCGGATGCGCGCATCCAACGATTCCGCGCTCGACGAGCAGATAGCTAAAGGCGCGAGGTTCGCGATCCATCCGCCGCGCGCGGGGATTCGCCGCCGCGTCCTTGTCCGCATAATGGACCCGAGCGGCGGGGCACGGCGCAACCCTGGCGACTACCTGCGGTTTGGGCGCCGGCTCTGCGGGCGTGGTTTCGTCGGCGAGGGCGCTCGCGGGGACCATCGCGAGGGCAAGCAGAAGGAAGCGCATCGGCAGTCTCCCACACTGAACGTGGCGACGAAGCTATCGCGTTCCGCCCCCTGGGACAATCCCGGCTTGGCGGCCCCGTCGGCGCAGCGCAGAAGGCCCCCCAAAGGGGACTCACCATGCGCAGCACGACCGTACACAGCGAACGCCACCTCGCCAGCCGGATCGGGTGGCTGCGCGCGGCGGTGCTTGGTGCCAATGACGGGATCGTCTCCACCGCCAGCCTGATCGTCGGCGTCGCCGCGGCGGGGCCGGAGCGGCAGGCGATCCTCGTCGCGGGGGTTGCGGGGCTGTTGGCGGGGGCGCTGTCGATGGCGGCGGGCGAGTTCGTCTCGGTCAGTTCGCAGGCCGATACCGAGCGCGCCGACCTGGCGCGCGAGGCTGAGGAAATCCGTACCGACCCGGCGTTCGAGCGCGACGAACTGGCGGCAATCTATGTCGGGCGCGGCGTGGAGCGCGCGCTGGCGCGGCAGGTCGCCGACCAGATGATGGCGGCGGACGCGCTGGGCGCGCATGCCCGCGACGAGCTAGGCCTGTCCGACACGACCAGCGCGCGTCCGCTCCAGGCGGCTTTCGCCTCCGCGCTGACCTTCTCCGCGGGGGCAGCCGCGCCGCTGCTGATCGCCTTGCTCGTTCCCGCAGACGCGATCATCGCCAGCGTGTTCGCAGTGTCGCTGCTCTGCCTCGTCCTCCTCGGCTGGATCGGCGCGCGCGCAGGTGGCGCCCCGCCGATGCGCGCGGTGCTGCGCGTCGGCTTCTGGGGCGTGGTCGCGATGGCAGTGACTGCCGGAGTCGGCGCGTTGTTCGGGGTTGCGGCGTAGACAATAAGGCCTGCGCCTTAGCGTCTTCACGCGACCTCGCTGCTTACGCCGCGGCGCCCTCCTTGCTGCGCGCGGCGAAGCTTTTGCGCAATTTGCGCAGCTTGGGCGGGATCACGGCGAGACAGTAGGGATTGCTCTTCCCCTCGCCCTCCCAATATTCCTGGTGATAGTCCTCGGCGGAATACCATTCGCCCAGCGTTTCGATGCTGGTCACGATCGGCGCGGGCCAGTCGGGACGCGCGCGGTCGATTGCGTCGAGCGCCTCCCGCTCCTGCTCCGCCGAATGCGGGAAGATCGCCGAGCGATATTGGGTGCCGATATCGTTGCCCTGGCGATTGAGCTGGGTCGGGTCGTGCGTCGCGAGAAAGATATCGAGGATCTCGCCATAGCTGATCTGGTCGGTATCGAAGCTGACCCGAATCGCCTCGGCATGGCCGGTGTCGCCGCCGCAGACCTGTTTATAGGTCGGGTTGGGGACATGTCCGCCGATATAGCCGCTCTCGACCGACTGCACCCCGATCACGTCGTTGAACACCGCTTCGGTGCACCAGAAGCAACCGCCCGCCAGCGTGGCCGTTTCTATCGTCATGCCTAACTCCTTGCTTGTCACGCAAAGATAGGATTGAGGCGCAAAACGGCAATGATTGAGGGAATGGCGATGCGTTCGGGTGCAGTGCTGGTCACGGGCGGTGCGGGGTATATCGGGAGCCATGCAGTGCTTGCGCTGCTCGACGCGGGCTGGCGCGTAGTGGTGGTCGACAATCTCGTCACCGGGTTCGACTGGGCGGTGGACAAGCGCGCCTCGCTGGTGGTCGCCAATATCGAGGACGAGGCGAATGTGCGCGCGGCGATGCGCGAGCACGGCGTCACCGCGGTGATGCATTTCGCCGGTTCGGTAGTGGTGCCCGAATCGGTCGCCAATCCGCTCAAATATTACCGCAACAACACCGCCGCCAGCCGATCGCTGATCGAAAGCGCGGTGGCCGAGGGCGTGAAGCACTTCCTCTTCTCCTCCACCGCCGCGACCTATGGCATTCCCGAAGTGGTTCCGGTGCGCGAGGACAGTCCGAAATCGCCGATCAATCCCTATGGCATGTCCAAGCTGATGACCGAGCACATGCTGCGCGACGTCGCGGCGGCGCATCCGATCAATTACTGCGCGCTACGCTATTTCAACGTCGCGGGCGCCGATCCGCAGGGCCGGTCCGGCCAGTCGACTGCGGGCGCGACGCATCTGATCAAGATCGCCGCCGAGGCCGCGACCGGCAAGCGCGGACATGTATCGGTGTTCGGCACCGATTTTGCGACGCCCGACGGGACCGGGGTGCGCGACTATATCCATGTCAGCGACCTTGCCGCCGCGCATGTCGACGCGCTCGACCTGCTGATCGCGCGGCCGGAGGAGAACCACACGCTCAACGCGGGCTATGGCAAGGGCTTCTCGGTGCTCCAGGTGCTCGACGCCGTCGATCGCGTCACCAACCTGAAGATCGAGCGGCGGCTGGAGGGGCGCCGCGCGGGCGATCCCGATGCGCTGGTCGCCGACAACAGCGCGATCCTGGCGGCGCTGCCGTGGCGCCCGAAGCATGACGATCTCGACGGCATCGTACGCGATGCGCTGGCGTGGGAGCGGGCTTTGGGCGAGCGGGACGGCTCCTAACGCCGGATCACCGCGACTTCGATCCGCCACCACAACAGCGCCCAGGCCGATCCGAACGCCCATCCCGCCAGCACGTCGCTGGGCCAATGGACGCCCAGATAGACGCGGCTGACGCCGATCATCAGCGTCAGCCCCAGCGCCGCGCCGAGCACGAAGGCGCGCATCCGGGCCTCGCGCACCACGGGGAACAGCAGCGTCGCGAGCGTGAGATAGACGATCGCGCTGTTCGCAGCGTGCCCGCTGGGGAAGCTGTTCGACGCCTCGGTCATCAGCCGGTCGACCAGATCGGGGCGGGCGCGGCCGACCAGCGCCTTGATCAGCGTTACCCCGCATCCGCCAAGGATCGTCGCGGCCAGCACCAGCAGCGCGCTGCGCATCCGGCGGCGCAGTGCGAGGAACGTCGCGGTGGCGGCAACCACCAAAGTCAGCACGATCGAACTGCCAAGCGCCGTGATGTCGCGCACCGCGCTCGGCAGCCATTCGGGGCCGATCGGCTGTCCGGGGTCCCCCGGCACGCGCATCGCCAGCATCACCGCGCGATCGAACGCCGCGCCGTCGCCTTCGTTGAGTTCGTGCCCCAGCCAGACGAGCAGCGCGAGCAACAGCGCGACGCCTGCTGCCGCAACCATCAGCCAGGGGATGCGGCGTGACGCCGCACCCTCGGGCGCGAGCGGCGCCAGCAGTTCGGATTCGGGCACCATGGGGGGCACGGCGCTCATGCTGCCCCGCGCGGGGCCATCGCCACAATGTTCATCGGTCTCGCTTCCGTGCTTTCGCGTTTCGCTTGAAAGGGTAAGGGGGAATGGCAGCCAGGAACAGGTGGACGACGCATGGGCAGCGACGGGACGGGTGCCAGCTTCGATCTATTGGTGGTCGGCGGCGGAATCAACGGCGCGGGAATCGCGCGCGATGCCGCCGGGCGCGGGCTTTCGGTGCTGCTGGTCGAGCAGGACGATCTGGCGGGGCACACCTCCTCGGCGTCGACCAAGCTGATCCATGGCGGGCTGCGCTACCTCGAATATGGCGAATTCCGGCTGGTGCGCGAGGCGCTGATCGAGCGCGAGCGGCTATGGGGCATGGCACCGCACATCATCTGGCCGCTGCGCTTCGTGCTGCCGCAGACGCAATCGCCGCGCCCCGCCTGGATGGTGCGGCTCGGGCTGTTTCTCTACGACCATCTCGGCGGGCGAAAGGCGCTGCCGGGGACCGAGACGATCCGGCTCGACCGGTCCGCATATGGCGCGGGGCTTTCCGATCGGCGCGGCAAGGGCTTCGTCTATTCGGACTGCTGGGTCGAGGACAGCCGGCTGGTGGTGCTCAACGCACGCGATGCCGCCGATCGCGGCGCGACGATCGCGACGCGCACGCGGCTGCTCGACGCGCGGCGCGAAAGCCCGGGCTGGATCGCGACGATCGCAGATGCGGAGGGCAGCCGCAGCGTGAAAGCGCGCGCGCTCGTCAATGCGGCGGGGCCCTGGGTGGAGGAGGTGATCGCCCGCGTCACCGGCGCCAATGCGACCCGCGGCGTGCGGCTGGTCAAGGGCAGCCACATCGTCCTGCCGCGGCTGTACGAGGGCGATCATTGCTTCATGCTCCAGAACCCGGATCGGCGGATCGTGTTCGCCATCCCCTATGAGGGGCACTTCACGCTGGTCGGCACCACCGACGAGCCATGGCAGGGCGCACCGGCCAAGGCGGAGATCAGCGCAGGCGAGACACGCTACCTGCTCGACACGGTGAACCGCTACTTCACGCGGCAGAGCGACGCGGCCGACGTCGCGTGGAGCTATGCCGGCATCCGCCCGCTGTACGACGACAAGGCGGGAAGCGCCTCGGCGGTGACGCGCGACTATGTGCTCGATCTCGAATCCGGCGAGGACGGCGGCGCGCCGTTGCTCAACATATTCGGGGGAAAGATCACAACCTATCGCAAGCTGGCGGAGCATGCGCTCGAGCATCTGGCGCCGTTCTTTCCCGAAGCGAGCGGCGCCTGGACCGCGGGCGCGGTGCTTCCCGGTGGCGACATGGCCGATTTCGAGGACTTTCTGGCGGGGCTGATCGCCGAGCGCCCGGGTTTCGACCCGGCGCTGCTGCGGCGGCTGGCGCGCGCCTATGGCACCCGTGTTTCGGACATTCTGGGCGATGCGCAGACGATCGCGGCGGTGGGCGAGGATCTGGGCGGCGGGCTGACCACCGCCGAGGTCGCGTATCTGCGCGACCGCGAATGGGCGCGCACCGCCGAGGACATCTTGTTCCGGCGCAGCAAGCTGGGGCTGCACGTACCCCCCGGCACTGCGGAGCGGCTGGCGGAGTATCTGGCGGCGGGCTGATCCGCTGGTGGGGGGTTATAGCAGCGCGCGCGCCACTGCCTTGCGCCACCCCGCGACCATCGTCTCGCGCTTGGGTGCTTCCATGGCGGGCTCGAAGCGCCGATCGAGCGACCAGAGCCCCTCCAGCGCGCCGACGCCGTCCCATACCCCCGTCGCCATCCCCGCCAGGAACGCTGCACCCAATGCAGTCGTCTCGACAATCGCGGGGCGCTCGACCGGCGCCTCCAGCATGTCGGCGAGGAACTGGCAAAGCCAGTCGTTCGCCGCCATCCCGCCATCGACGCGCAGCGCCGTCGCGGCGGGGCCAGCATCGGCGGCCATCGCGTCGATCAGGTCCATCGTCTGATAAGCCACCGATTCGAGCGCCGCGCGCGCCAGATGCGCGTCGGTCGCGTTGAGCGTCAGCCCGCAGATCAGCCCACGCGCGGCGGGGTCCCAATAGGGCGCGCCCATGCCGACGAATGCGGGCACCATGTACACGCCGTGGCTGTCGGGGACGCGCGTCGCCATGTCGTGCGTTTCCGACGCGCGGGTGATGATCTTCAGCCCGTCGCGCAGCCATTTGACGGCAGCGCCCGCGACGAAGATCGATCCCTCCAGCGCGTATTGCGTCTTGCCGTTCAGGCGACAGGCGGGGGTGGTGAGCAGCCGGTTGGTGGACAGCACCGGGGTCTCGCCGAGGTTCATCAGCAGGAAGCAGCCGGTGCCATAGGTCGATTTGGCCATGCCCGGTCGGACGCATCCCTGGCCGAACAACGCCGCCTGCTGGTCGCCCGCCATCCCCGCGATCGGGATCGGCGCGCCCAATATGTCGGGATCGAGATGGCCGAAGACATGGCTGTTGTCGAACACCTCGGGCAGCAGCGATGCCGGGATGTCGAACAGGCGGAGCAGTTCGTCGTCCCAGCGTTGTTCGAAAATGTCGAACAACAGCGTGCGCCCGGCATTGGTGGGATCGGTCGCATGGACCTTGCCCCGCGTCAGCCGCGAGAGGAGGAAGCTGTCGATCGTCCCGAACGCCAGCTCGCCGAGATCGGCGGCGGCGCGCGCGCCTGCGACATTGTCGAGGATCCAGGCGAGCTTGGTGCCCGAGAAATAGGGATCGAGCAGGAGGCCGGTCTTGCCGCTGACCATGGCCTCGGCGCCCGATTCCTTCAGCCGCGCACAGGCGTCGGCGGTGCGGCGGTCCTGCCACACGATCGCATTGTAGATCGGGCGGCCGGTCGCGCGTTCCCATACCACCACCGTTTCGCGCTGGTTGGTGATGCCGAGCCCGGCGATGTCGGCAAGCTGCACCTCCGCCTTGGCCACGACTTCGCGCAGCACCGCGACGGTATCGCGCCAGATATCCTCGGGATCATGCTCGACCCAGCCATGCTGCAGATAATGCTGCGCGAATTCGCGTTGCGCGACCGCGACGGGCACCGCCGCCGCGTCGAACAGGATGCACCGGGTCGAGGTCGTACCCTGGTCGATGGCGAGGATATAGGGGGGCTGGGACATGGCCCGTCCAGGCTACGGCATCGCGACCGCCCGCGCTATTGCCCCTTTAGCTGGCGGGAGAAGAAGGGCAGCAATTTGGTGCGGAAGCGTTCGGCGATGCGATTGCCATGGTCGCCGTCATAGACTTCCCACTCGACCTTGAGCCCGAAGCGCAGCAGCTCGTCATGGACGGCTTCGTTGCTGCCTTTCAGCGAATCCTTGTCGCCGACGTCCATCGCGATTCCCGACAGCGTCTTGAGCGCGGGCACCGACTGGGCGACCATCACCAGCGGCGCATTGGCGGCCCATTTCGCCGTCACCAGCGGATCGATACTGCCATCGGGCAGCAGCCCGGTTTCGAGGAACAGCGGCGGCTTTTCGGGCGCGGGGGACCAGGCGGCGGCGCTGGCGAGCGTCGCGCGGACCATGAAATCGCCCTTTGCCGCCTGTTCCGGGGTGATCCCCGCCAGCGGCTTGAGCTGTTCGGCGACCGGCGCGCGCGGCGCGAGGCAGCACGCGCTCATCGCATAGATGCTGGAATAGATGCCCGGATAGCGCATCGCGAGCCGCAGCGTGCCATAGCCGCCCATCGAGTGCCCGGCGAGGCCCCGGCTCTCGGGGCGCGCGAGGGTGCGGTATTGACGGTCGATCGCGGCGATCAGGTCGCGGGTGATGAAGCCTTCGAAATTGCCGACGGTCGACGAGTTCGAATAGAGCGAGCCCGCATGGCGGCTGTCACTATCGGGGACGACGAGGATCATCTCCGCGCCCCCCGCCTGCACCGCGGCGGCGGCAGCCTCGGCGATGCGGGTGCCCTCCATATATTTCGCCGCCGTGGCGAAGAAGCCATGGAGGAAATAGACCACCGGATAGCGCCGTTCGGGATGGCTGGCATAGCTGGGCGGCAGCACGACGAACACGTCGCGATCCGCGCTGTTGCCCTCCAGATTGCCCTCGATCGCGGCGCTGTGGACCTTGATCGCATCCACCTTTGCCGCGGGGCTCTGGGCCTGTGCCGTGGTGCTGATGACGAGCACCGCGGCAGCCAGCACCGATCGCACGATCCGGTTCATTGCATCCTCTCCCCTTTGATCCCCGGCGTGTTTCTCCGGGCTCTGGCGAATGGGTATCGGCGATAGCCATTGGTTGCAACCGGGATTATGTTGATCTATCAACTATGATCAAGGGAAGCGTCGGCGCTCGGGCCGCAGGGTACCGGAGCAAGCCGTCGCGAAGGACGAGAGGATGCCAGCCCAGATGACGACGGTGCGAGACGCGACGCTGGCGCTGCTGCGTCGGCTCGGCATGACGCGGGTCTTCGGCAATCCGGGATCGACCGAACTGCCGATGTTCCGCGATTTTCCGGCCGATTTCGACTATGTGCTGGGGCTCCAGGAAGCGACCGTCGTCGCGATGGCGGACGGCTATGCGCAGGCGACGCGCACCGCCGCGCTGGTCAATCTGCACAGCTCGGCGGGCGTCGGGCATGCGCTGGGCAATATCTTCACGGCGTTCAAGAACCAGGCGCCGCTAGTCGTGACTGCCGGCCAGCAGGCGCGATCGATCCTGCCGTTCGAGCCGTTCCTCCATGCCGAGCGCGCGACCGAATTCCCGCGCCCCTTCGTCAAATGGGCATGCGAGCCCGCGCGTGCCGCCGATGTGCCGCGCGCCATCGCCCGCGCGCACCAGATCGCGATGACGCCGCCGTTCGGCCCGACCTTCGTATCGGTGCCGGTCGATGACTGGGACCAGCCCGGTGAGGCCATCGAGCCGCGCACGATCACGACGGCGAACCCCGGCGATCCGGCGGCGCTGGACGAACTCGCGCAGGCGCTCGCCGGGGCGGAGCGTCCGGCGCTGATACTGGGAGCTGGCGCAGCGCGCGATGGCGCCTGGGACGCCGCAATCCGCTTCGCCGAGGCGCATAGCGCGCGCGTCTATGCCGCGCCCTTTGCGTGTCGCAACGCCTTTCCCGAGGACCATCGCTGCTTTGCGGGCTTCCTGCGCGCGAGCCGGCAGGACATCGTCGCGCAACTGGGCCGCCACGATCTGGCGCTCGTCGTCGGCGGGCCGCTCAACCTCTACCATACCGAGGCGCCGGGGCCGCATGTTCCCGAGGGGCTGGCGCTGTGGCTGGTCGACGACAATCCGGCGGTACTGTCCTGGGCACCGTGCGGGCGGGGAATCCTGGCGAACAGCCGCAGCGCGCTGGAGACGCTGGCGGCGCGTGCCACGCCCGGCGTTCGCCCGGCGCCTGCCCCCCGCGATCCTGTCGCCGCGCCCGATGGCGACCGGATGATCGACCGTCTGGCGATGCACCGGATCGCGGCGCTGCGCCCGCGCGAGTCGGTCATCGTCGAGGAAGCGCCGTCCAGCCGCGCCGCGATGTACGACTTGCTGCCGATGCTACGCGCCGACGGCTTTTACACCACCGCCAGCGGCGGGCTGGGCTATGCGCTGCCCGCTTCGGTGGGGATCGCGCTGGCGCGGCCCGGCGAGCGCGTGATCGCGCTGATCGGCGACGGGTCGGCGATGTATTCGATCCAGGCGCTGTTCACCGCCAGCCGCCTGAACCTGCCGCTCAGCGTGCTGGTGATCGTCAATCACCGGTACGAGGCGCTCGAATCCTTCGGCCGGCATTTCGGGCTGACCAAGGTCGAGGGCACCGACCTGTCGGGCCTCGATTTCTGCGCGCTCGCCGCCGGGCATGGCATGGCCGCGCGGCGCGCCGATACCCCCGAAGCGCTCGACGCGGCACTGGCCTGGTCGTTCGCGACGCCGACGCCGACGCTGGTCGAAATCGTCGTCGATTGACGCGACGCAGGAAAGGAACGCCGATGGCCTATCGCCTCACCGACCTGATCGACGACCGCCCCGACGACGGGGTCTTCCGCATCAACCGCGCGCTGTTCAGCGACCCGGACCTGTTCGCGCTCGAGATGCAGGCGATTTTCGAGGGCGGCTGGGTGTTCGTCGGCATGGCGTGCCAGGCCGAGAAGCCGCATGATTTCTTCACCGGCTTTATCGGGAGGGTGCCGATCCTGGTCAGCCGCTCGGGCGAGGGCGTGCTGGGCGGCTTCGTCAACGCCTGTCCGCACAAGGGCGCGCGCATCGCGCAGCAGCTGTCGGGCAATGCCCGGATGCATGTCTGCCCCTATCACAGCTGGACCTTCGACAGCGCGGGCGCGAACCGTAACATCAAATGGAAGAGCGGCGGCTGTTATGGTGAGGGGTTCGATCGCGAGGATCACGACCTCGCGCGCCTGCCGCGCTTCGGCGAGTATCGCGGCTTCCTGTTCGCCAGCCTCAACCCCGATGTGCCCAGCCTCGACGAGCATCTCGGCGAGGCGCGCAAGCTGCTCGATCTGGTGGCGGACCAGAGCCCCGAGGGCGCCGAACTGGTGCCGGGGGCGGTGCGCTTCACCTATGCCGCGAACTGGAAGATGCAGTTGGAGAATTGCTCGGACCAATATCATTTCACCTCGACCCACCCGAGCTACATCCGCATCCTCGACGCGCGGGCTCGCGAGCAGAAGGCCGAAGTGGTCCAGTCGACGCTGGGCGGCAGCGATTTCTGGAAGGAGGATGCCGAGGGGCCGACCGGCGGCACGTTCAGCTTCGCCAACGGCCATGTCCTCAATTGGGGGCTGATGGCGGTGACGCCTGCGCTGCCGCTGTACGAGACCGCGGACGCGGTCGCCGAGCGGGTCGGGGTGGCGCGGCGCAACTGGATGTTCAACATGCGCAACCTGACGATCTTCCCCAACCTCCAGATCGCCGAGAACGCCTCCAGCCAGCTTCGCGTGATCCGCCCGGTGGCGCATAACCTGACCGAGATGCAGACCTGGTGCATCGCCCCGCGCGGCGAGAGCGCCGAGGCGCGGCGGATGCGCATCCGGCAATATGAGGATTTCTTCAATCCCACGGGCATGGCCACCCCCGACGACACCGTGGTCTATGAGGAATGCCAGGCGGGAATGGCGGCGCAGGAGCGCCCGTGGCTGCAGGGCCATGCCCGCGGGCTCGCCGCGTCGGTCGCGGGCGGCAATGCCTATTCGGACAGCATCGACCTTCATCCCGAACGCAGCGTGCTGGGACAGGCCCAGACCTGCGACGAGAGCCTGTTCCACAGCTATTACCGCGCATGGGCACAGCGCATGGCGGGAGTGCTGGCATGACCGACCTTCTCCGCGAAGCCGAGGCGCTGCTGTTCCGCGAGGCGCTGCTGCTCGACCAGGGCGACTATGACGCGTGGCTCGCGCTGTTCACCCCCGACACCGTGTTCTGGATGCCCGCCTGGCGCAACGAGAGCGAGCAGACCGAGGACCCCGACCGCGAATTGTCGCTGATCTATTATCAGGGGCGCAGCAATCTCGAGGATCGCGTCCGGCGCATCCGCTCGGGCATGTCGGTCGCGTCGAAAGTGCGGCTGCGCGTGATGCATGCGATCAGCAACGTGACGATCATTGCCCAGAGCGCCGACAGCATCAGCGTGTCGAGCTGCTTCATCGTCCACCTCGTCGATGTCCGCGCCGGGCGGACGCATGCGTTTTTCGGGCGGTATGAGCATGAACTGGTCCGCGTCGGCGGCGAGTGGCGGATCGCGCGCAAGGTGATCCGGCTGCTCAACGATGTCGTGCCGACGCTTCTGGACGTCTATTCGATATGATCGGCAGCGTAGCTATCCTGGGCGCGGGCGCGATGGGCAGCCTGTTCGCGGCGCGGATCGCCGAGACCGGCGCGCGCGTGACGGTGATCGATGTCGATGCGGATCGCCTCGCCGCGATCGCCGCTTCGGGGATCACGCTCACCGATGACCGGGGCACGCGCACGGTGCGCGTGGCGGCGGCGCTGGCCGGTGACGTCGGCGCGCCCGTCGATCTGGTCGTCCTATTCACCAAGGGGATGCACAGCGCGGCGGCGATCGCGTCGGTGGCGCATCTGCGCGCGCATCGCCCGATCGCGCTGACCTTGCAGAACGGCATCGGCAATGCCGAGTTGCTGGCCGAGGGTTTTGGCGCGGACCGGGTGGTGATGGGCACCGCGCTGATCCCCGCCGACCTGACCGGGCCGTGCGCAGTGGCATCGCACGGCTTCGCGTCGATCGCCCTCGGGGCGATGGCGCCCGACGCCGACGACAAGGCGGGCCGAGTCGCGAGCCTGCTGCGCGCCGCAGGGTTCGCCGTCACCGAGCGCGCCGATATCGCGGCGGCGGTGTGGGAGAAGGTCGCGTTCAACGCTGCGCTCAATGCGATCGGGATGCTGTGCCAGGTGCCCAATGCCGGGGTCGACAATCCGCCCGGCCGCCGGATCGCCGCAGCGGTGGCGCGCGAGACGGTCGCGGTCGCCGCGGCGCAGGGGATCGCGATCGATGCCCCAGGCATCCTTGCCAGCGTCGACGCGGCGCTGCGCGATCACCGCGCGCACAAGGCATCGATGCTGCACGATCGCGAGGCGGGGCGCCCGAGCGAGATCGAGTCGATCAACGGCGCCATCGCGCGCGAAGGCGCCCGGCTGGGCGTGCCGACGCCGGTATGCGAGACGCTGAGCGATCTGGTCCGGATCGTTGAGGCGGCAGTGGCCCGCTGACCGGGGGGTGAGTCTCGTTTTCAGCTTCGCTGAATCGGCACCGGCCCGCTCCCCCGCCCGGCCACCCGACGACAATATTATTCTAGGGGTGGCCGGGCGGGGGAGCGGGCCGGTGCCGCCCTGTTTCAGCTTCACTGAAACAGAGTCAGAGATCCATGACATGCGGCGCCAGCGTGACGACGCGGCGGATGATCTGGCGCAGCCCCGAATCGAGCTGCTTGCGCTCGGCCTCGTCGAGGTCGGATACCCAGTCGGTGAAGAATCTGCCGCGCTCGCCGCGGATCGAGAGATGCACCTTCTTGCCCTCGTCAGTCAGCGATACCAGCCGGCTGTTGCGCTTGGTCGGATGCGGTTCGCGCCGCACCAGCCCGCGTTCCTCCAGGCTGCCCAGCGCGCGGCTTACCTCGGCGCGGTCGACAAACGCCAGGCTGGCGACTTCGCTGGCGCTGCAAAGGCCCAGATAATGGACATGCGCCATCGTCCGCCATTCGGGGAGCGAGAGGTCGGCGGTTTCGCGGACATGCTGCGCGGTGGTGCGGTCGATGATCTTGCTGAGCAGCAATATATGGTAGGGCAGATTGCCCGGGGCGACATTTGCCCAGCGCTCCTCCAGCGCTTCGATGGCGCGATCGGCGGCGGTCGTTTCGCGTTTTTTCATCTGCCCGCTCCTATCGCGCGAGGGCGCGTTTGTCTCTTGTGAATCCCTCGCAGTTGACTTATCAACATTGAACAATCAACAAAAGGGTAATGGCCTAACCTGCCATCCATAGCGCCGCTCTGTCCGTCCCGTTTCATAGTGGGGGTGCAGGTCCGGCGTGTCGCGGCGTTGCGGGGGGGCGTATCCCCGCCAACAGCCCGCGATGGTCACGCAAGGCGCCGAAGAGCGCCGAAGCATAAACGCAAAGGGAGAGATTTCATGGCTGATCGACACAAGACTGCCCGCGCCACTGCCTATCGCCTGCTGGCGCTGGGATCGACTGCGCTGGGGGCGATGCTCTCGGTGGAAGCGATGGCGCAAACCGCGCCGACTCCGGCAACGGAGGCCGCCCAGCAGGCGGAGGCGCCCGCCGATGTCGCCCCGCAAGCCGATAGCGGCGATGAGACGCGCGAGATCGTCGTCACCGGTACGCGGCTGGGGGTCAGCGGCTTTACTGCGCCGACGCCGGTCACCGTGCTGGGCGTCGACATGATCGAGAAGACCTCGTCGCCGACGATCGGCGAGGCGCTGGCACAGCTTCCCTCGTTCCGCCCCACCAGCACGCCCGGCACCCAGGGTATCTTCCCCGCCAATGCCGGCGCGCGCATCTCCGACCTGCGCGGCCTGGGCGCGTCGCGCACGCTGGTGCTGGTCGACAGCCGCCGCTTTCCGCCGAGCACCTCTACCGGCACGATCGATTTGAACCTGATCCCCACGCTGCTGGTCCAGCGCGCCGAAGTCGTCACCGGCGGCGCGTCGGCGGCCTATGGTTCGGACGCGGTGTCGGGGGTGATCAACATCCTGCTCGACACCAAGCTCAAGGGGATCAAGGCCTCCGCCGGCTATGGCGTGACCGAAGTCGGCGACGGCAAGCAATATTTCGCCCAGTTCGCGGCAGGCACCAGCTTCAACGACGATCGCGGCCATGCCGTGTTCGGCGCCGAGTATAACAAGGACGAAGGCACCGGCGGCTGCTACACGCGCACCTTCTGCAGCAACGAAGTCGCCGACCTGACCGGGGTACCGGGTGCCGATGGGCGCCCTGCGCACAACATCACCTATAATGTGCGCACCGGTACGCTGACTCCGGGCGGGCTGATCACCGCGACGATCAACGCGGCGGGGGTGCGCACCGCTGCCAAGGGCGGCGTGCTCAGCGGGCTCCAATTCGCCCCCAACGGCCAGACGACGGCGTTCGAATATGGCACCTATTCCAACGCGCTGTTCCAGGCGGGCGGGACCGGCGCGGGGCTCAATGCGTTCTTTGGCGATCCGCTGCTGTCGATCCCGGTCGAGCGGTACAATGCGCTTGGCCATTTCGAATATGAATTCTCGCCGGCGATCACGGCCTTTGTCGAGGCGAGCTATGGCCATGTTCAGGGCCGCACGCGCGGGCCCGAAATCCGCGACACCGGCTATCCGACCACGGGCACGGTCATTTCGATCGACAACCCGTTCCTGCCCAGTTCGGTGCGCGACACGATGGCCGCCAACGGCATCGTCGGGCTGACGCTCGGCAAGCTCGGCACCGAGTTCGGCACGATGGACAGCGTGTCGACGCGCGACACGATGCGCGTTCTGGCAGGCGGCAGCGGCGAACTGGGCGGAAGCTGGAAATGGGATGCCTATGTCCAGTACGGCGTCACCGATTATAACCAGGTCACGATCAACAACCGTATCACCGCGCGCTATGCCAAGGCAGTCGACGCCGTTACGGGGCCCAATGGCACCCCGGTCTGCCGCGTGAATGCGGACGCCAATCCCGCCAATGACGACCCGGCCTGCGTTGCGCTCAACATCATCGGCCAGGGCAATTTCTCGGCAGCGGCAAAGGCCTATGCGTTCGGCACCACGTTGCAGGACAGCGAATTCACCCAGACTTCGGGCGCGTTCAACGTCAGCGGCCAGCCGTTCGAGACCTGGGCCGGCCCGGTCGCGGTCGCGGCGGGTGTCGAGGGACGCAACAACGGGCTGAAGATCCAGGTCGATCCGATCTCCGCCGCCAACGGCTTCTACATCTTCAACCAGACTCCGTCGCAGGGCACAGTGTCGGTCGTCGAGGGCTATGCCGAAGTCGCGGTGCCGCTGCTTCGCGACAGCCCGCTCGGCTCCAAGCTCGACATCAACGGCGCGGCGCGCCAGGCGCGCTACACCAACACCAGCGGCGCGACCAAGAACACCTTCGACGCGACGACCTGGAAAGTCGGCCTGACCTACAGCCCCTTCTCGTGGATGCTGCTGCGCGCGACCCAGTCGCGCGACATCCGCGCGCCCAACACGTCGGAATTGTTCACCACCCCGGTCGGCGGCCTCGCGGCGCTGACCGATACCAAGACCTCGACTCAGGTGTTTGCGCAGCTCTTCACCGGCGGCAACATCAACCTGCGCCCCGAAAAGGCGAAGACCTTCACCGCGGGCATGACGCTTCAGGGCGAAGGTGCGCTGCGCGGGCTGCGCTTCTCCGCCGATTATTACAATGTGATCATCAAGGACGCGATCGCATCGCTGGGCGCGCAGGTGATCGTCGATACCTGCAACCGCACCAACTCGGCGGAGATCTGTGCGCTGGTCACGCGCGACAGCAGCGGGCTGCTCCAGTCTGTGTCCGTGCTCCAGCTCAATTTGAACGAGCAGAAGGTGCGCGGGCTCGATTTCGAAGCGGGGTATAACATCCCGCTCGGCGCCGATCGCGCGCTCGACCTGCGCGTGCTGACCACGCACACGATCGATTTCACCAACAGCGCGCTGCCCGGCATCAATCGCGCGGGCGACAATGGCTTGAGCGGGGTGCCGTCCTGGGTGGTCGACGGGATTGTTTCGCTCGACTGGGAGCGAGTCGGGATCAACCTTCAGGGTCGCTACATCTCGAAGGGCAAGATCGACGCCACGCTGGTCGGGCCCGAGGACGAAGGCTACAGCATCTACCTGGCGAACAGCATCAACACCAATCGGGTGCCGTCGCGTTTCTACACCAATCTCGGCGCGACCTTCCAGCTCATCGACCGGCCCGCGAACAAGGTCGAGCTGTTCGGCAATGTCTACAACCTCTTCAACGTGACACCGCCGCCCTATTGGAACGGCAACAACAACGCAGTCTATTACGACAATATCGGTCGCCGCTATCGCGTGGGCATCCGCGCGAGCTTCTGATCCGTCGACGAGAGGGGGGCGCCGTGGTGCGGCAGCTATGACCGAAAGAGGATATTCGGGCCGGGGCGCCACCCCCTCGCGGCGCCATTTCGTCGGCGGTGCGGCTGCCGGTGCGATGGCGCTGCTGGCGCCGCGTGCGGCCTTCGCGCAGGAGGGCGACGTGGTGCAGACCCGTGCGGGGCGCGTGCGCGGGCTCAGCGAGAACGGCGTCCAGGTGTTTCGCGGCATCCCCTATGGCGCCCCCACCGGCGGTGCACGGCGCTTCCTTGCGCCCGAGCCCCCGGCACCGTGGAGCGGGGTGCGCGACGCCACCCGCTACGGGGCGATTGCCCCGCAGCTTGGCGCTTCGGGCGAGCAGAGCGAGGATTGCCTTGTCCTCAATGTCTGGACCCCCGCGACCGGCGGCGATGCCCGGCGCCCGGTGATGGTCTGGGTCCATGGCGGCGGCTTTGCGGTGGGGTCGGGGGCGGACCCGGTTACCGAGGGCGCGAGGCTGGCTGCGCGCAACGATGTCGTTGTCGTATCGCTCAACCACCGGCTCAACGCCCTTGGCTATCTCTATTTCGGCGACCTCGTGCCCGCCGGGAAGGCCGTCGCCAATCCCGGCCAGCTCGACGTGGCGGCGGCGCTGCTTTGGGTACGCGACAATATCGCGGCGTTCGGGGGCGATCCCGATACGGTGATGGTGTTCGGCCATTCGGGCGGCGGATCGAAAGTCGCATCGCTGGCGGCGATGCCGGCGGCGCAGGGGCTGTTCCACCGCGCCGCGCTTCAGAGCGGGTTCGGCACCTATGGCGTCGCCCCCGATGAGGGCATGCGGATCACGCTGGCGCTGTTCGCGGCGCTGGGGATCGCGCGCGGCGATATCGACGCGCTGCGGGCGGTGCCCGTGCCGCGGCTGCTGACCGGGCTCCAGCAGGTGACCAAGGGCAACCCAATGCTGGGGCCGGGAATCGTCGCCGACGGGACGGTGCTGCCGCATATCCCCTTCGCGCCCGATGCGCCGCCGATCCGGCCCGATCTGCCGATGCTGGTCGGCCATACCGCGACCGAGACCACTGTGTTGTTCCCGCCGCCCGGCGCCTTTGCGCTCGATTGGGCGGGGCTGCCGGGCGCGCTGGCGGGCAAGGTGCGCGATCCCGCGCCGATGATCGACGGGTTCCGCCGGCTGCGGCCCGGCGCCTCGCCGAGCGACCTGTATTTCGCGATCACGACCGAGGCGGGGATGGGCCGCAACGCGCGCATCGTGCTGGAGAAGCGCGGCGCGATGGGCGCGGCGCTGGCCTATGGCTATCTGGTCGACTGGCGCTCGCCGGTCGATGGCGGCAGGCTGCGCAGCCATCATGGCGTCGAGCTGCCGATGGTGTTCGATACCGTCGCGGCGGCGCCCGGAATCGCCCCGCGCGCTGCGGAGGCACAGGCGCTCGCCGCTATCATGAGCCGGCGCTGGGCGACCTTTGCACGCACCGGCAACCCCAATGTCGCGGGGCTGCCCGATTGGCCCGCTTATGCCGCGCCCGCCCGCGCGACGATGATCTTCGATTCGCCCTGTTCGGTGCGCGACGATCCGTTGGGTGCCGAGCAGGCGCTGGTGGCAGCGCATGCGTAAGGCGCTACACATTCTGGCGCGGGTGATCGTCGTCGCGCTGGCCCTGTGCGCGCTGCCGGTGGTGGCGGCACCTTCCCCGGCGCAACTGATCGCGCTTCCCGCCAGGCCGGTCGTCGCCCCCGCCATCGCCTGTACCGATTTGATGCGCCAGCCTGCGCGCGAGGCGGGCGAGATCGCATTCCGGCTGCGCTCGGCGGTCGAAGAGCCGGCGACGGGGGACCGCGCCGGCTTCTGCCTGGTCAAGGGCTATACCAGCCCGCAAACCGAGTTCGAGCTGCGGCTGCCGCTGACCGGTTATACCGGGCGATTCCTGCAGGGCGGGTGCGGCGGGATGTGCGGCGTGATCGGCGATTCGATCACCCCCAAATGCAGCAATGCCCATGCTTATAGCGGCGCCTTTGCCGTCGCGTTCAACAATGGCGGGCATCACAGCGCGGGGATTGGCGACGGGACCTGGGCGGTCGCCGATCCCGAGCTGCGCGCGCAATTCGCGCACAAGGCGACGCATGCGGTCGCGGTGGCGTCCAAGGCGCTGATCGCTGCGTTCTATGGCGCGGCGCCCGAGACGAGCTATTTCGCCGGATGCTCAGGCGGCGGGCGCGAGGCGCTGATGGAGGCGCAGCGCTATCCGGGCGATTTCGACGGCATCGTCGCGGGATCGTCGGTCGCGATGCCCGCCGCGATGCAGCTGTTCCTGTGGGAGGCGCAGCACGGCATCGCGGCGGACGGGCAGGAAATCTTCACCGAGGGGGCAGTGCAACTGCTCCACAAGGCCGTGCTAAAGGCGTGCGACCGGCTGGACGGGATCGCCGATGACCAGATCGACGATCCGCGCGCGTGCGGTTTCGATCCGGCCAAGCTGTTGTGCCGGGCGGCGACGGATTCCGATTGCCTGAGCGCGGCGCAGGTTGCCGCCGCGCGCGCTTATTATCGCGGGCCGAGCGATGCGCAGGGCAATGCGCTGTTCCCCGGCGGCGCACCCTTTGGCGCCGAGCTGGGCTGGGTCGGCCGCGGTGCGCCGACGCAGACGGGCAAGTTCGCGGCGGAGGCATTCCTCAAATATCTGCTCTTCCCCGGCGCGATGCCTGCGGGCTTTGGCTGGCGCGACTGGCGCTTCTCGCGCGAGAGCCTGGCGCAGTTGCTCACGGCGGGGCAGCCCTATGACTCGACCGACCCCGACATGACGGCGTTCCGGACCCGCGGCGGCAAGTTGTTGCTGTGGCAGGGCGCGGCGGACAATGCGGCGGGCATTTACGGCATGCTCGATTATTATCAGGCGGTGCGCGACCGAATGGGCGGGATGGCGGCGACGCGCGCTTTCGCGCGGATGTTCCTGGTGCCGGGCGGCTATCACTGCGCGGGGGGCTATATCGCCTATGATCAGGATTTCCTGGGCGCGGTGGTCAACTGGGTCGAGCAGGGGCAGGCACCCGATGCCGTGGAGGCCAGCGCGACGCTCGCCGACGGTGCGATCCGGCGGCGCCCGCTTTATGCCTATCCGACGCGGACGCGCTATCTGGGCGGGGACGTCAATGCGGCCGCTTCGTTCGCGCCGCAGCCGGTGAAGGTCGCGCCCGAGGATGGCGTCGACTGGCCCGGCTCGCGCGCGGTATCGAAGAAGCGCCGGGTTCTGGCCCCGCTGGGCTGAGCGGTCAGACGGGGCGGAACTCGCGGCGGAACACTGCCGCGCGGATGCGGGTGTAGCGCTCGCCGTCGCTGTCGTAGAGGACGAAGCTGTTGAGGTAATAGCGGTCGCCCTTTGCCATCGGGCGCACCGCGAAATCGGGGGCGTCCTCCAGCGCGAGAAATTCGGATTCCAGTTCCGCCGCCAGCGTCGCCCCGTCGGCGAAACACTGGACGATCTCGATCGTCCGGCGCGTCTGCTGCTTCACCTTGCCGTAGAAATCGACGATCGCGTCGCACCCGACCAATTCGGTGCCGTTGCCGATCACCAGCCGGACATCCGGCGCGTAATGGCGGCGCAGCGCGTCCCAGTCGCTCGTGTTGAACGCAGCCATATAGGCGCGGAAACGGTCCTCCGGGCTCATGCGCGGGCACCCGGCTGGGGCGAGAAGCGCGCCGAGCGGATGCGGGTGAAGTGCCCGTCTGCGATGTCGTAGAAAATAAAGGACACGCTTTGCCGCATGTCCCCCACCTGCATCGCGCCGGTGGGCATGTCCGGCCAGTCGCGGTGCGCGGTCAGCGTCGTGCGGACCTCGGCGACGATCCGGTCGCCGCCGGGCGCCGCGACGAAGCTGAGCAGTTCCAGCTGTTCGTCGAGATACGAGCGGACCCGCGTGTAGAAATCGAGCACTGCCGCGCGCCCGGTCAGCTGCGCCGCCTGGCCGTGGAACGCCACGTCATCGGCATAATAGGCGCCGAACCCCGGAAAATCGCCGCGGTTGAACGCGGCGAGATAGGCTTCGAACCACTCTCGCGTGCCCGGCGGGGTCACGCCTTCTCCTCGCCGACGATATAGAAGTCCTCACGCAGCGTGCGCGCCGCGATCAGATAGCAGAGCGATGCGGCGAAGAAGATGCACACCGCCGCCATCAGCGCGGTCTTGATGCCATGGGTGGCGGCAATCGCGCACGGGTCCAGCGCCCCCTTGGCAGCGGCGATCGCCGCCTTGCCGCCATGGCATTGCGCCAGATAGTCGCCACCGGTGAACACCCCGCTGGCGAAATGGTCGCTCAGCCAGCCGACCGCGGTCGGCCCCAGCCCGGAGCCGAAGATCGTGTAGAGGATCGCGAACAGCGCCGCGCCGGTGGCGCGCATCCGCGGCTCGAGCAGGTTCTGGATCATGCCCAAAGTCGGGCCGTAGAAGAGCAGCAGCGCGGCCCCGGAGATGCACAGCATCACCGATCCCCACAGGACGGATTGGGTGTTGAACGCGATCCAATAGAGGAACGGCGCGATGGCCAGCCCGATCGCGGCGCCCCAGGCGGGCCAGCGCCGATCGCCGCGACGCGACAGCCAGTCGGTGCCGAACGACCCGCAGACGAGCCCGGTGGTCAGCGCGATCGCCGAAATCGTGCCGTAGAGCGACCCCGCCTGCTGGACCGGCAGATCGTACATCCGCGCGAGATAGATCGCCAGGAATTGCGAGATCGCGGTCATGCCGAAACCCGCCATCGACCCGCCCAGGATCACGAAGAACAGCCCGCGCTTGCGCCCGACCACGCGCAGGAACGCCTTGAAATTGGGCGGCGGCGTCGGTTCGCGCGGGGCATTGTCGGCCAGGCCCCGGCGCGGTTCGCGCAGCAGCAACAGCACCAGCAGGCCGACCAGGATGCCCGGAATACCCAGTGCGAAGAACGCCATCCGCCAGCCCCAATGCGCCGCGACCCAGCCGCCGACCGTCGCGCCCAGGAACGCGCCCGCAGGCGAGCCGAGGAAGATCAGCGACATCACCGATGCGCGCTTCTCGCGCGGGAAATGGTCGCTGACCAGCGAGGAGGTGGCCGGCTGCGCACCCGCCTCGCCCATGCCCACGCCGACGCGGCACAACAGAAGCTGGGTGAAATTGCCGATCATCCCGCACGCCGCGGTCATCACCGACCAGAAGATCACCGAGGCGGCAATGATGTTCACGCGCGAGATGCGCTCGGCCAGCCGGCCGATCGGGAGCCCCAGGATCGCATAGAGAAAGGCGAAGGCGACGCCCTGGAGGATGCCGAGCTGGAAGTCGCTCAGCCCGAGGTCGCGCTTGATCGGCTGCGCGAGCACCGCGAGTACCGCGCGATCGGCGAAGTTGAACACCGCGACCAGGAACGACATCGCGATGAACATCCGCCCATAGCCCGCCGACAGCAGCCGCTCGTCTTCATTCTGCAAAGCCCGATCCTCTCGATGCGCGCCGGCTTGCCCCGGTGCTGCGCCGGGGTGTGCAGCAGGAATGATGATTTATCAATGTTTCTTTTGGGGTAGACCGGGTGGCGTCCCGGTCCGCCTTATCGGGGCGGGATTACCGGCAGCAGCAGGTGCGATTCGCGACCCGGACCGCTGTGCAGGACGTGCGTGCCCTGGTTGCGGGTGTCCTGGTGTCGCGCGAAGGGCAAATTGGGCGCGCCGTCCGCGTAGATGTCGCGCCCCTGGATCACCAGCCGCAGCGATTCCCCGGCTTCGAACCGCGTCGCGCCGGGCCAGAACTCGATGTCGAGCGGCACTGCGCTGCCCGGTTCCAGCGGCTGTTCGCGCAGATGGGGGTGGAAGGGTTGGAGCAGCGTGCTCCGCTCGGGATCGGTCTCGCGGTGGCTGGCGCGCAGCCATCCGAGCGCGACGGGACCGTCCTCGAAAAACGCATAGAAGGTCATGCCGACGGGCGCGCCCGCCGCATCGAGCTTTTGCAGCGCGACGAAGAGATCCGCATCGTCGGCGCCCTCTGCCTCCACCCAGAGGCGCAGCATCGCGTGGCCGCTGATCTCGGTCTCGGCTTCGAAGCGGATGTCGAACACTGCGCCCCCCGTCTGGGCGTCATAAGCGAGGCGTTGCGCCGCGTCGGGGGCCGCCTGCGTCAGGGCGCCTTGATCGAGGTCCAGCCATAGCGGCGTCGGGACAGTCCGCGCGATCGGCCACTCCGCCTCGTCGCGCAGCGTGGCGAGCCCGGCGCGGTCGCGCACTTCGATCTGCACCGGTGGCCATGCGGCGACGCTGGTTTCGCGACTTTTCAGGAAATGGTCGAAAAACGCCTCGCGCCGCGCCTGGCTTTCGGGGTGGTAATAGTGCGCCCATTTCTTCTGGCCATGGACCTCGAGCCATTTCTGGCGGCTGCCGATGCGCTTATAGGCCTCCAGCGTGCCGCGGGTGTGCAGCCCCTGGTCGGACCAGCTCGCGACGACATAAGCGGGCACGTCGATCGCGCCGAAATCAATGTCCTTCGAACGCCAATAGGCGTCGATCAGCGGATGCGCCTGGACATTCGCCCAGGTGTCCTCGGTCTGCCCCACCGAAAAGCGGATCGTGTCCGACGCGCGCGGGACGAAGCCGGTCTCGGGAATCCCGCCATGATAGGCGAATTCGCGATACCAGTCGGTAAAGCCTTCCCACGGATTGATCGCCGCCAGCGCGGGCGGGCGCTGCGCCGCTGCCCAGAACTGGATGCAGGCGAGGTACGAAACGCCGGTCATCCCGACCTTGCCGTTCGACCAGGGCTGGTCGGCGAGCCAGGCGATCGTCTCGGCGCAATCCTGTGCCTCGCCGATGCCATTGTGCCGGAAAACGCCCTCGGAAAGCCAGGCGCCGCGCGGATCGACGATCGCGACGGCATAGCCCTTTGCGCCCCATTGCACGGGGTCGGGGCCCTCGAACGGAGTCAGCGGCGACAGCCATTCGGGGTTGACCCCCGATAGCGGCCAGAAGACCTGGTTGCTCTGCCCGTGCTTGCCATAGGGGCCCCAGGACAGCAGCACCGGCAGATCGGCTTCGCCCGCCGGGCCGTCCGGGCGATACAGGTCGCAATAGATCGTCACGCCGTCGCTCAGCCGGATCGGCAGGTTGCGATCGATCACCAGCCCCGCCTCGCGGCGCACGGCATGCCCCAATGGCGGCAGCGGCGGCTTGAACGGCGCGGTGTGGGGATCGACTCCCGGCCGCAGGATCAGGCTGAACGCGTCCGGGTCGGCCATGTCAGCGCGCCACGAAATAATGGATGCGGTTCGCCCCCGGGATCTTCTCCGCGACGCCCAGGAAGACGTGCTTGGCCATCCATTCGTGCGGGCCGACGGGCGCGTCGAATTTGGGGCTCACGCGCATATAATAATCGTCGTGCGACACCGGTTCGTTGCGCGCCATCCGCTCGCCGATCTCGGGCGTGCGCGGCCAGCGATAGCCGCGATTCTGCATATAGATGATCGCGCCGTCATCCGCCTCCAGCAGGTAGCGCGCGTCGAAATCGATCACCCCGTCGGGACGTAGCAGCGGGAAGTCGCCGCCCGACATCGGCACGACCTTTCCGTTGAGGAGGGGACCGGTCACCGTTCCCTGGGCGGCATAGATCGCCGCGCGCGATGCCCCCATCGTGCTGGGTGTCACCCATTTGATGCCGGTCAGGTCGATGGAAATCGTGAACGCATGCTCCAGCACGGGAGCAAAGGGGTGGCTTTCGGGCACGGTACCTCTCTTACAACCGCCTCCAGGGCGAGGAGTTGTTGATAGATCATCATTTCTTGTCAGGCAAGAGGTGCCGTGTTCGAAAGCCTGGCAGGCGGAAAGGGATCGCGCAGGCGGGGCGCTGCGCCGGGCACGATGCGCGGCGCATGCCGGTCAGCCATGGCTGCCCGGAGCGGGAAAGGCGGAGAGAGAAATGGTGGGTCCGCCGGGGCTCGAACCCGGGACCTCTCGATTAAAAGTCGCTTGCTCTACCGACTGAGCTACGGACCCACGCCGCCGCCCCTAAGCGCGGGCGCCGGACGGGTCAACCGCGCGAGCAAGTGACGGACCCGCAACTGGCTCAGCGGATCGCGCCAATCGGGGGCGATGGCGGCAAGCGGGCGCAGCACGAAGTCACGCGTGCGGAACAGCGCGTGGGGCACCGTTAGGCCGGGGCTCGCCCATGCGCCGCCCGACCACAGGATGATGTCGAGGTCGATCACGCGCGCGGCCCAGTTCTGGCCCCGGCGGCGCCCGAAATCGCGTTCGATGCGCTTGAGCCGGGCCAACAGCGCGGGCGGTGATTCGGCGCTCTCGATCAGCGCCACGGCATTGGCGAAGCGCCGTTTCGACGGCCCGAGCGGCGGCGTAAGCAGGACGGGCGAGACCGCGACGACGCCGCCCAGCGCCGCCAGCGCCGCCGCAAGCTCGCGCCGGGGGCCGCCATGGCGCCCCGGACGGTTCGATCCGAGCGCGATTGCATAGCTTGTCCTTGCCATCGCGGGGGGCCTATCGCGTGCGTGTGCCCACGCCAACCTCCCAAACCGAACCGACACGCGATTGCCCGCGCTGCCCCCGCCTCGTCGCGCTGCGCGAAACGCTGCGCGTCGAGCAGCCCGAATGGTGGAACGCGCCGGTGCCCGCGCTTGGCGAGCGCGACGCATGGCTGGCGATCGTCGGGCTCGCGCCCGGCCTGCGCGGCGCCAACCGCACCGGGCGCGCCTTTACCGGCGATGCCTCGGGCGACCTGTTGTTCGCGACGCTCGAGAAGTTCGGGCTGGCCGAAGGCGGCGCGCCGCGCGGCGTGATCATCCTCAACGCCGTGAAGTGCGTGCCGCCGGGCAACAAGCCGGTGCCGGCGGAAACCCATAGCTGCCGCGACTTCCTGCGCGCCGAGGCTGCTGTGCTGCCCGCGCGAATCTATGTCGCGCTCGGCCAGATCGCGCACCAGTCGACGGTCAAGGCGCTGGGCGGGCGATTGCCCAGGACGCCGTTCGCGCATCTGGCCGAGCATCGCATGCCCGATGGTCGGGTGGTGATCGATAGCTATCACTGCTCGCGCTATAACCAGAACACCAACCGGCTGACCGCCGAGATGTTCGAGGCGGTGTTCGCGCGGGCGCTGGAACTGCGCGGGGCACGCTAGCAGGCGGTTTCAGCGCCATCGAGACGACCCGGCCTAATCCCGGTGCGCTGCGCGCCGCAGCCGGTCGTTGATCGCCGCGCCGATCCCCCGCTCCGGCACGGGCGCCACGGCGATCCCCAGGGCATCCGATGCATCGGCGCGGTGCAGCGCGTCGAATAGCCGCGCCGCCGCCTCGGTCAGGTCGCCGCCCGGCGACAAGCTGTCGTCGCCCGCCACCGCGCCGAACCCGATCAGCCACTCGCCCGCGCGCCGGTCGACTGCGCCCAGCCGCACCGGCCTGACCGGGGCATAATGGCTGGCAAGCTGCCCCGGCGCCGTGATCGCCCCGCCCGGCGCCGCCGTCTCCAGCCCCAGCATTTCCGCGGTGAGCGGTCCGGGCCGCAATATCCGCCCTCCCTGCACGATCGTCGATTCGAGCCCCGCCTGCGTCGCACCATCGTCGATCACCAGCGGGATGCGTCCGGCAAGGCTGGCCGCGACATGCGCCGCGCGCGTCGGGCTGATCGAACCGCTGGCATTGGCGGAGGGCGCGGCGAGCGGCACGCCGACGGCGGCCAGCAGCGCCCGCATCGCGCGGTGCGCGGGAACCCGCACCGCCACCGTATCCAGCCCCGCAGTCACCAGCGCCGCGATCCCCGCCCCGGCGCGCACCGGCAGCACCAAAGTCAGCGGCCCCGGCCAGAACCGCTCGGCAAGACTCCGCGCGGCATCGTCGAACACCGCGATCCGCTCGGCATCGGCAAGGCTCGCGACATGGACGATCAGCGGGTTGAAGCTCGGCCTCCCCTTAGCGGCGTAGATCCCCGCCACCGCCCGCGCGTCGGTCGCGTCGGCGGCGAGGCCATACACCGTCTCGGTCGGCACCGCGACGCAGCCGCCGGCGCGGATCACTGCCGCGGCCTCGGCGATGCTCGCGTCGCGATAAGGGATGATACGGGGATTTGTCGGGCTCACCACCCACGCGCTATAGCGCACGCAACCAGCGTACAAGAAGAGAGGCCCGATGTTCACTCCCGCCACTGCCGAGCAGCGTTTCGTGCTCGACCATATCGTCCGCCTTTCCGAGATCAGCGAAGAGGCGACCCCCGATCTGGTCGATGCGGTGCTGGAGGGTGCGGGCCAGTTCGCGGCGGGCGAATGGGCGCCGCTCGATCGGCTGGGCGATACTGAAGGGCCGCGCTGGAGCGAACAGGGCGTGACGATGCCCACTGGCTTCGCGGCGGCGTATCGTGCCTATGTCGAGGGCGGCTGGGGCACGATCGGCTCGCCTGCCGAATTTGGCGGACAGGGGCTGCCCGTCAGCCTGTCGATCGCAGTGCTGGAGACGCTGGGCACCGCGAACATGGGCTTTGCGCTGGCGCCGGTGCTCACTGTCGGCGCGATCGAATCGCTCGCGCATCACGGCACCCCGGAGCAGCAGGCGCTGTACCTGCCCAAGCTCGCCACCGGCGAATGGACCGGCACGATGAACCTCACCGAGCCGCAGGCGGGGAGCGATGTCGGCGCGCTCAAGACCGGCGCCGATCCGGTCGGCGACGGGACGTGGCGGATCAAGGGGACGAAGATCTACATCTCGTTCGGCGACCACGACCTGACCGACAATATCGTCCACTTGGTCCTCGCCCGCACCCCCGATGCGCCGGCGGGGACCAAGGGGCTGTCGCTGTTCCTCGTCCCCAAATACCGGCTCAACCCCGATGGCACCCCCGGCGCGGCGAACGACGTGCATGTCGTGTCGATCGAACACAAGATGGGCCTCCATGCCTCGCCCACCTGCGTGCTCAGCTTCGGCGACCATGACGATTGCATCGGCGAGCTGATCGGCCCCGAGCTGGGGGGCATCCGCGGCATGTTCACGATGATGAACAATGCCCGGCTCAATGTCGGGCTCCAGGGCGTGCAGGTGGCGGAGCGCGCAACCCAGCGCGCGGTGGCCTATGCGCGCGAGCGTATCCAGGGCGTGCGGGCGGGCGCGCCTGTGGCGATCGTCGAGCATCCCGATGTCCGCCGGATGCTGCTGCGGATGAAGGCGCAGACCCAGGCCGCACGCGCGCTGGTCTATTACGCCTTCGGCCAGCTCGACCGTGGCCGGATGGGCGATGCCGCCGCCGCGGCGCGCGTCGAGCTGCTCACGCCGCTGGCCAAGGCGCATGGCACCGATCTCGGCAACGAAGTCGCCAGCCTTGGCGTCCAGGTCCATGGCGGCATGGGCTATATCGAGGAAACCGGCGCCGCCCAGCATTTCCGTGACGCGCGGATCACCCCGATCTACGAAGGCACCAACGGCATCCAGGCCGCCGATCTGGTCGGGCGCAAGCTGACCCACGATGGCGGCGCGGCGCTGCTCGCATTGCTGGCGGAGATGCGCGGCGATGCCGAACATGCCGATCTGCTCCGGCTGATCGAGGCGTGCGAGGAAGTGACCCACCATTTGCTCGGCGCCGAGACCGACGATCGGCTGGCGGCGAGCTATCCGTTCCTGACGATGGTGTCGGTCGCGGTATGCGGCTGGCTGATGGAGGCACAGGGCCGCATCGCCGCGCGGGGCGAAGGCGATCCGCTGTTCCTGGGGATGAAGGCGGCGGCGGCGCGCTTCTATGTCGAGCAGATCGTGCCCGAGGCGCTCGGGCTGAAGGCGGCGGCGACGGCACCGGCGGCGCTGCTCTATTCGGTCGATGCAGCGGCGTTCGCAGTGTGAAGGCGCCGTCGGGTGGGACTTGGATCGTAGGGCTGCTGTTTATAGGCCCTGTGTTGCTTATGCTTAGCTGGGGCGCGATAGCAGGATTCCTGGCACCGCCCTGCTCGATCGAATGGAACGGGTGGTGCGATACGCGCGCAGCACACTGGACCGGAGGAAGCCGTTCAGGCCGGGTGCTAAGCTTCCTAATTCCACTCGCGTTTTTGGTGTCGGCGGTTTGGCCGCTGCTGCACGCGGCGCATACGCGTCGACCTTTGACAGTACGAGCACGCTACGGCGTGGTCGCGGCAACGTGCATGTTCCTGCTCGTAACCTTTGCGGGCTAGCAGCCTCAGGCGATCTCGCGGCCCAGCAGCTCGTTCACGTCCAGCCCCAGCAGCGCGATATGCTCCTTCACGCGCGGCCAATGCCCGGTGAGGAAGCGCTCGCGCTCGGCGATGCGCAGCCGTTCGACGGCGCCGGGGAGCACGAACATGCCCACGCCGCGCCGCACCTCGACATAGCCGTCGTCCTGAAAGCTCTGATACGCCTTGGCGACGGTCAGCGGATTGGCGCCATGTTCGGCGGCAAGTGCGCGGACCGAGGGAAGCTGGTCGCCGGCCCGGAATTGCCCGCGCAGGATCGCCGCGGCGATCGTTGCCCGCAATTTCAGATAGACCGGGCTGTCGTCATGTTCGAGCGCTGTCATGCTCTCTTAATACACCAGATCGCTTTTGGGTCCATCCCCGCTTTTCCACCTATGTACGATTTCGGACAATGCGCCGCGGGGCCGCTCCTCCAGCGGGCGTCCGGGCGAGCCCAGGAACAGGAATCCGGCGATCCGCTGCGGCGCTGCGCCGAACAGGTCGCGCACTCCGTCCGAATAGGCGGCCCAGCCGGTGATCCAGCTCCCGACGAACCCCATCGCATGCGTCGCATGGAGCAGGTTCATGCATACCGCCCCTGCCGACAGCTCCTGTTCCCACAGCGGCACCTTGTGCCCCACCACCGGCGCGGAGAGCACCACGATCAGCGCCGGCGCCTGGGTCGCGAATTGCGCCGCCGCCTCTTCGTCGCGCGGGGTCGCGTCGGGCTTCTCGGCGCGGAGGATCTCCACCAGCCGCAGCGCGAAGGCGGGGCGCTGGTCGTCCTCGATCACGACGAAGCGCCACGGGTTGAGCTTGCCATGGTCCGGGGTGCGCGCCGCGATGGCGAGGATCGCATCGATCTGGTCGGCGCCCGGCCCCGGCGCGATCATCTCGCGCGGCTTGCCCGAGCGGCGGGTCTGGAGGAGCGAGAGCGGAGTCGTGCGGTCGTTGAAGAGCATGACCGCGACCTACCAGCCCGCCCGCGCGCCAACAACGGGGTTCACACGCGGCATTTCGACGTTAGTCTGCGCGACATTTCCCTGCGGGGACACGCAATTTTCGAAAAGGCTTTCTGCGAATGGCAACAACAATGGCGGGCGGAGGCGTGCCCGCATCTGCCAAGACCTTCCTCGGCCACCCGCGCGGGCTGTACATGCTGTTCTTCGCCGAAATGTGGGAGCGCTTCTCCTATTACGGCATGCGCGCGATCCTGGTGTTCTACCTCACCAAGCATTTCCTGTTCGGCGAGAACCCGGCCTATGCGGTGTACGGCGCGTACACCTCGATGGTGTACATTACGCCCGTTATCGGCGGCTATCTGGCCGACAAATATCTGGGCGCGCGAAAGGCGGTGTTCGCCGGCGGCATCCTGATCGCGATCGGGCATCTGCTGATCGCGCTGGTCGAGGGGCCACAGGGCGAACAGGGCGTCTATCTCAACGGCTTCTATGCCGGGCTCGCATTCATCATCGTCGGCACCGGCTTTCTGAAGGCCAATATCTCGGTGCTGGTCGGGCAACTCTACCGGCGCGACGATGTGCGCCGCGATGGCGCCTTTTCGATCTTTTACATGGGGATCAATCTGGGCGCATTTATCGGCCCGATCCTGATCGGCTATCTGGGCGAGCGGGTCGGCTGGTCGTGGGGCTTCGGGGCCGCAGGGATCGGGATGCTGCTCGGGCTGGTGGTGTTCGTGCTGTTCCGCCACGACCTGCACGGCGCCGGCGCACCGGCAGACCCCGTGCTGCTCGCCGCCCGCACCCCGCTGGGCATTTCGCGCGAATGGCTGATCTATCTCGGATCGATCGTGGTCGTCGGCATTGCCTGGCTGCTGATCCGCGACGAAAGCACCGTCGGCACGCTGCTCCTCGCCTGTTTCGGCGTGACCTTCCTCTACATCTTCTACCGCGCGCTGTTCACCCTGCCCAGGGTCGAGCGCAACCGCGTCTTTGCCGCTTTGTACCTGATCGCGCTGTGCCCGTTGTTCTGGGCGCTGTTCGAACAGGCGGGGTCGTCGCTCAACGTCTTCACCGACCAGCGCGTCGACCGGCATTTCCTGGGCTGGGAAATGCCCGCCTCGTGGTTCCAGTCGGTCAACAGCTTCTGGATCATCACGCTGGCGCCGCTGTTCGGGATATTGTGGGTGTGGCTGGGCAAGCGCGGGCTGGAGCCGAGCGCGGCGCTCAAGTTCGCGCTGGGGCTGATCCAGGTCGGGCTGGGGTTCATCGTGCTGGTGCTCGGCGCCGGGCGCGACGGCGCGATGACGCCGATGCTGTTCGTGATCCTGCTGTACCTGCTCCACTCGACGGCGGAGCTGTGCTTCTCGCCGGTGGGACTGTCGAGCATGACCCGGCTCTCGACCGGATCGATGGTCGGGCTGATGATGGGCACGTGGTTCCTGTCGACTGCGGCGGGCAATTTCCTCGCCGCGCAAATCGCGCAGATGACCGGGGGCGAGGGCGCCGGGCCCGATCGCGTGCTCGAAGTCTATTGGTCGATCGGCTGGTATATCATCGTGATCGGCGTCGTTGCGATGCCGGTGAGCTGGCTGGTGTCGCGGCTGATGCACCTCGACACGATCGGCCAGGACGAAACGGGCCACGCGCTCGCGGGCGAATCGCAGCTTGCCGAGCCTGCGGCGGCGGGCACGCGCACGAAGGACGAGCAACACTGACCATAAGGAGCGCCGGGGGATGGAATCGCTGATTGCTGCCAGTATCGCGTTTGTGGGGTCGCATTTCCTGCTGTCCCATCCCCTTCGCCGACCATTGGTGTCGCGGATCGGCGCGGCGGGGTTCCTCGGCCTCTATGCGCTGGTCGCGTTCGCCACGCTCGGCTGGATGGCGGAGGCGTTCCGCAAGGCCCCGCCCGAGCCCTTGTGGTGGGACGTCGGCGATGCGGGCTGGGCAGTGGCGAGCGCAGTGATGCTGGTCGCCAGCATCCTGTTCGTCGGATCGCTGGTCCGCAATCCGGCGATGCCCGATCCGACCGGCAAGGCGCCGAAGATCGCGCCCCCGCGCGGCGTGTTCCGCATCACCCGCCATCCGATGATGTGGGGTTTCGCCCTATGGGCGCTGGTCCATGCCGCGGTGTTCCCCACCGCCGCCAATCTGGTGCTGAGCGCGGCGATCCTGGTGCTCGCGCTGGTCGGCGCGGCGCTTCAGGACCGCAAGAAGGAGAAGCTGTTCCCGCAGGAGTGGCCGCGCTGGGAAGCGGAGACGAGCTATTGGCCCTTCGCCCGCCAGATCGCCGGCCGCGCGGGCTGGACGATCGGCGACCTCCATGCCGCGGGCGGCGGGCTGGTGGTGTGGCTCGCCGCCACCTGGGCGCATGTGCCGCTGGGCAGCCCGATGGCGGCGGGTGTCTGGCGCTGGCTGGGGTAAGTAATTCTCCCCCGCAAGGGCAGGGCTATCGCATATGGCGTCGGGCAAACATAAACGCCGTCATCCCAGCGAAGGCTGGGATCCATTCAGCCACTCCGCTCGACCCAAAAGCCGCTACCGAGCACCGAATGGATCCTGACTTTCGTCAGGATGACTCGGTTTTTGCCAAATGCGATTGCCCTGCCCGCAAGGGTGAGGATAAACCGCCCCCCTCACCCCACTCGGTTCGCCACCAGATTATCCACCACCGCCGGATCGGCCAGCGTGCTGGTGTCGCCCAGGCTCGACACGTCGCCCTCCGCGATCTTGCGCAGGATGCGGCGCATGATCTTGCCGCTGCGCGTCTTGGGCAGCCCCGGCGCGAACTGCACCGCGTCGGGCGTCGCGATCGGCCCGATTTCCTGCCGCACCCAGTCGCGCAGCACCTTCCGCAGATCGTCCGACGGTTCCTCGCCGCTGTTCAGCGTGACATAGGCATAGATGCCCTGCCCCTTGATCGCATGCGGCATGCCGACCACTGCGGCCTCCGCGACCTTGGGGTGGAGCACCAGCGCGCTCTCGACTTCGGCGGTGCCCATGCGGTGCCCCGACACGTTGATCACGTCGTCGACGCGGCCGGTGATCCAGTAATAGCCATCGGCGTCGCGGCGGCAGCCGTCGCCGGTGAAATATTTGCCCCGATAGGTCGTGAAATAGGTCTGGAAGAACCGCGCATGATCGCCCCACACGGTGCGCATCTGCCCCGGCCAGCTCCGCGCGATGCACAAATTGCCCTCGGTTGCGCCGTGCAGCACCTCGCCCTCGGCATCGACGAGCTGCGGATCGACGCCCGGCAGCGGCAGCGTCGCCGACCCCGGCTTGAGCGCGGTCGCCCCCGGCAGCGGCGCGATCAGCGCGCCGCCGGTCTCGGTCTGCCACCAGGTATCGACGATCGGGCAGCGCCCCGCGCCGACCACGTCATGATACCAGCGCCACGCCTCGGGGTTGATCGGCTCGCCCACCGTGCCGAGCAGCCTGAGCGATTCGCGCGACGTTTTTGCGACAAATTCGTCGCCCTCGGCCATCAGCGCGCGCAATGCGGTGGGCGCGGTGTAGAGAATTTCCACCTTGTGGCGGTCGACGACCTGCCAGATGCGGCTGGCATCGGGCCAATTGGGCACGCCTTCGTACATCAACGTCGTCGCGCCGTTCGCCAGCGGGCCATAGACGATATAGCTGTGCCCCGTGACCCAGCCGATATCCGCCGCGCACCAATAGACCTGGCCGGGGCGGTAATCGAACACCAGTTCGTGGGTATAGCTGACCCACAGCAGATAGCCGGCGCTGGTGTGGAGCACGCCCTTGGGCTTGCCCGTCGATCCCGAGGTATAGAGGAGGAACAGCGGGTCCTCGGCGCCCATCGGCTCGGGCGGGCAAACGGCGGAAACCTGCGCCGCCGCCTCGTGATACCAGATGTCGCGGCCCGGCTGCATCGCCACGTCGCCGCCGGTCGCCTTGACCACGATGACGGTCTGCATCGCCGGGGCATGCTGCTGCGCCGCGTCGACATTGGCCTTGAGCGGCACTTTCTTGCCGCCGCGCCGGCCTTCGTCGGCGGTGATCACGATCTTGCTGTCGCAATCGGTGATCCGCCCCGCCAGCGCCTCGGGCGAAAAGCCCCCGAACACCACCGAATGCACCGCCCCGATTCGCGCGCAGGCGAGCAGCGCGAACGCCGCCTCGGGGATCATCGGCAGGTACACGGTGACGCGGTCGCCCTTCGCGACGCCCTGCGCCTTCAACACATTGGCAAAGCGGCACACTTCGGCATGGAGCTGGCGATAGGTATAGCTGCGCGAGGGCTCGTCGGGCGCGTCGGGCTCCCACAGGATCGCGACGTCGTTGCCGCGCGTCGCCAGGTGCCGGTCGATGCAATTGGCCGACACGTTGAGCTTGCCGTCGGCGAACCAGCGGATGTGGAAATCGGCTTCGTCGAACGACCAGTCGCCGGCCAGCTCGGGGCGCTTCACCCACTCCAGCCGCTTGGCCTGCTCCAGCCAGAAGCTGCCCGGATCGGCCAGGCTGCGACCGTGGAGCCGGGCATATCCCGCCGCGTCGACGCGTGCGCGATTCGCCCATGCTTCCGGCACGGGATACAGACTTTCCGACATTGCGCTCTCCTCCTCATGCGCCGCAGATCACCCCCGACCGACGCACCGACGCGCCCTCTCTAGGGCGCCGCAGCGGACCTGCGCAAGCGGACGCGCGCCGCGATTTTCCGCGGCGGTCCGCGCGGCGCTGCGACAAACTGCGACAAATTCTTGCTGGCACTCGTTCCGCCCCCGGACCATGAATCGGGCATGGTATCCCGCCGCCTCTCCCTCGCCCTGTCGATCGCGCTGCCGCTGGGCGGTTGCGCAACCGGGCCGGACTATCGCCCCAGTGCCGCGGCCGAACTCGGCGTGCCGGACGCTTATTCGGTCGCCAGTGACCAGCGCACGCGGGAGGACCTGACGCGCTGGTGGCGCAAGTTCGACGATCCGCTGCTCGGCACGCTCGTCGAACAGGCCCAGGCGGCCAATCTCGACATCGTCCAGGCCGTCGCCCGGCTGCGCCAGGCACGCGAATCGCTCGTCCAGCAGCGCACCTCGCTGCTCCCCTCGGTGACCGGCAGCGGCAGCGTGTCGCACAGCGAACCGCTCCGCGGCGGCACCGCGACCACCCGCCTCTCCGACGGCACCATCACGACGATCGGCCAGGGCGGCAGCACCAGCACGTCGCTCGGGCTCGACGCCAGCTATCAGGTCGATCTGTTCGGCGGGGTGCGCCGCGGGATCGAGGCATCGCGCGCCAGCTACGAAGCCGCCGGTTTCACCTATGCCGCCACCTTGCTGTCGGTCGAATCCGAAATGGCGCGCAACTATGTCCTCGCGCGGCTCTACCAGGCGCAGATCGGCAATGCCCGCGCCTCGCTCGCGATCCAGGACGACAATCTCGAAATCGCGCGGTGGCGGGTTCAGGCGGGGCTCGTCTCGTCGATCGACGTCGAGACTGCGCGCAACCAGCGCGCAACCACCGCCGCCACGATCCCGTCGCTCGAATCCAGCTATAGCGCCGCCGTGGCGCGGATCGGCGTGCTCACCGGACAGGCGCCGGGCGCGCTGCGCGCCGCACTCGCGGCAACCGCGCCGATCCCCACGGGGCCCGAGACGGTCGGCATCGGCATCCCCGCCGACACGCTGCGCCAGCGCCCCGACGTCCGCTCGGCCGAACGCACGCTCGCCTCGGCGACTGCGCAGGTCGGCGTCGCCACCGCCTCGCTCTACCCCAGCCTGTCGCTAACCGGCAGCCTGAGCACCAATGCATCGAGCTTCCGCACGCTCGGCGACCTGGTGACCGGGCAGTTGTTCGCGTCGCTGGCACAGACGATCTTCGACGGCGGCAACCTCCGCTCGCAGGTGCGCAGCGCAGAGGCCAGCGCCGACCAGGCCTTTGCCAGCTATAAGCAGACCGTGCTGACGGCGCTCGAGGATACCGAGAACGCCGTCGTCGCGCTCGACACCGCCGGCCAGCGTACGCAGCAATTCGCGATCGCGCTCGATGCCGCGAACAACAGCGCGATCCTCTCGCGCAGCCAGTATCAAAGCGGGCTGACCGACTTCACGACGCTCAGCACCGCCGAATCTTCGCTGCTGTCGGCGCGCAACAACCTGGCACAGGCGCAGGCCGACCGGGTCACCGCGCTGATCCAGCTCTTTGTGGCACTCGGCGGGGGCTGGGATGCCACCGCCACGCCGACGATCGACACTGTGCGGGCGGCAACCGTCGCCCCCTCAACCAGCCAGGACCGCTGATGGCGACGCAGACCAACCTCGACGATTTCCTCGGTGCAAAGCCGGTGCCGCGCTGGCGGAAATGGCTGAAATGGATTCTCCTCGGCGTCGCCGTGGTGATCGTGCTTTTCGTGCTCAGCCGCGTCTTCGGCACCACCGCCAAGCCCAGCTATGCCACCGTCGCGGTGACCCAGGCGCCGCTGCGCGTCACGGTCTCGGCCACCGGCAACCTCGCCCCGACCAACCAGGTCGAGGTCGGCGCCGAATTGTCGGGCCGGATCATCAAGGTGCTGGTCGACGTCAATGATCGCGTGACGGTGGGACAGCCGATCGCCGTGATCGACCCGTCCAATTTCGAGGACACCGTCCGCCAGAACGAAGCGTCCGTCGCTTCGGCAGTCGCCAGCGTCCGCCAGAACGAAGCGACCGTCGCCGAGGCCAAGGCGACGCTCGACCGGCAAGAGGAAGTCAGCCGCCTGTCCGGCGGGCGCGTCCCCGCCAAGACCGAGCTCGACACCGCCCGCGCCAATTACCAGCGCGCGCTCGCCACCCTCGCCGCCGCGCGTGCCAGCGTCCAGCAGAACCAGGCCCAGCTTTCCGCCGGGCGCACCCAGCTGACGCGCACCACGATCCGATCGCCCGTGAACGGCGTGGTGCTCGCCCGCCAGATCGAGCCGGGCCAGACCGTGGCGGCATCGTTCAGCACCCCGACGCTGTTCGTGATCGCCGAGGATCTGTCGCAGATGAAGCTCGAAGTCGCGGTCGACGAAGCCGATGTCGCGGGCGTGGTGGTGGGGCAGGAGGCCAGCTTCACCGTCGATGCATTCCCCGGCCGCTCGTTCCCCGCGCAGATCACGCGCGTCGACCAGGGCTCCAGCCTGACCGCGGGCACTTCGTCCACGACAACCACGACCAGTTCCACCTCGACGACCGTCATTTCCTATGCGGCCACGCTGAGCGTCGCCAATCGCGACTTGCAGCTGCGCCCGGGGATGACCGCGACGGCGGAGATCGTGACCGCGTCCAAGCCCAATGCGCTCCAGGTGCCGAACGCCGCGCTGCGGTTCAAACCGGCGACGACCGACGCGGCGGGCGCCAAGTCGGGCGGCAGTTTCGCCGACTCGCTGATGCCGCGCCCGCGCCGCGACGCTGCCCAGAAAAGCGCGGCGGGCGATACCGCCAAGCCCGGCCAGCAGACCGTGTACATACTCGGCGCCGACGGCACGCCCCAGCCGGTCAAGATCGCGACCGGGCTGACCAACGGCTCGCAAACCGAAGTCATCGGCGGCGACTTGAAGCCGGGGATGAAGGTCATCACCGGCCAGCTGTCGAGCAGCGCAAGCGGAGGCGCGAGTGTCAAGTGATAGCGCCCCGCTGATCCAGCTCCGCGGCGTCACCAAGAATTATGGAAGCGGCGCAACCGCGTTCCAGGCGCTGAAGGGCATCGATCTCGACATCCAGTCCGGCGATTTCGTCGCGGTCATGGGCCCCTCGGGCTCGGGCAAGTCGACCACGATGAACATTCTCGGCTGCCTCGACGTGCCCAGCGCCGGCACCTTCCTGTTCCGCGGCGTCCATGTCGAGATGCTGGATCGCGACCAGCGCGCGCTGCTGCGGCGCAAATATCTCGGCTTCGTGTTCCAGGGGTTCAATCTGCTCGCGCGCACCTCTGCGCTCGAGAATGTCGAACTGCCGCTGGTCTATCGCGGCGATCCGCGCGCCGAACGCCGCGCCGCGGCGATGGCCGCGCTCGACAAGGTCGGGCTGAAGGATTGGTGGGACCACACTCCCGGCGAGCTTTCGGGCGGCCAGCAACAGCGCGTCGCGATCGCCCGCGCGATCGCGACGAACCCCGCGGTGCTGCTCGCCGACGAACCGACCGGCAATCTCGACAGCGAACGCTCGGTCGAGATCATGCAGCTTCTGACCGATCTGAACCGCACCAGCGGCATCACCGTGCTGATGGTCACGCACGAACCCGACATGGCTGCGTTCGCCCGCACGATCGTCCATTTCAAGGACGGACTCGTCGAACGGATCGATGCCAATCCGCATCCGACCGAGGCAGTCTCCTGATGTTCGGCACCACCTTCCTGCTCGCGCTCCGCTCGATCGCCCGCCACAAGCTGCGCTCGTTCCTCACGACGCTGGGAATCATCATCGGCGTCGCGGCGGTGGTCGCGATGGTGACGCTGGGCAACGCCACCACGGCGGCGGTGCGCAAGCAGATTTCGGCGCTCGGCACCAACATCCTCCAGATCCGCCCCGGCCAGGGCTTTGGCCGCGGCGGCGGCGGCCCGCCCCCGCCCGAGTTCAAGGAAGCCGATGTCGAGGCGATCCGCGATCAGGTCGCCGGGGTCACGGCGGTGGCGCCGCTCGCCCAGTCGAGCGTGACCGCAGTGAACGAAGGCGCCAATTCCACGACGACGATCAACGGCACGACCAACGCCTATTTCAGCGCGCAGGCATGGCCGCTGACCGGCGGGCGCTATTGGACCGATACCGAGGAAAGCGCCGGCAAGGGTGTGTGCCTGATCGGCTCGACGGTGCGCAAGAACCTGTTCGCCGGCGGCGACGCGGTGGGCAAGCGGTTGCGGCTCAATTCGGTGACGTGCGACGTGATCGGGATGCTGTCGACGCGTGGCCAGGCCGGGTTCGGCGGCGACCAGGACGATGTCGTGATCCTGCCGATCAAGCAGGTGCAGCGCCGCTTCACCGGCAATCGCGACATAAGGCTGATGCTGGTCGGGGTCGACCAGGCCTATGACACCAGCGCAGTGCAATCGGCGATCAGCACCGTGCTGCGCGAACGCCGCGGCATCACCGGCGGCAAGCAGGATGATTTCAACATCTTCGACACCGCCCAAATCAGCGCCACCCTCACCGGCACGACGCAATTGCTGACCAGCATCGTCGCCGCGGTCGCGGGGATCAGCCTGTTGGTGGGGGGCATCGGCATCATGAACATCATGCTGGTCTCGGTCACCGAACGCACGCGTGAGATCGGCATCCGCCTTGCGATCGGCGCCGTCGCGACCGAAGTGCTGATGCAGTTCCTGGTCGAGGCCATCGTGCTGTCCTGCCTGGGCGGGCTGATCGGGCTCGTCCTCGCACAGGCGATGATCGCCGTCGCGGTCCCGCTGATGCAGGTCGAATGGGTGTTCGATACCCAGATCAACGTGATCGCCTTCGCCATCTCGGCGCTGATCGGGGTGGTCTTCGGCTATTTCCCGGCGCGGCGGGCGGCGGCGCTCAACCCGATCGACGCGCTCCGCCACGAATAGGGGCAGCAGAACAGGCCCGCGCCTTCCCGTCGGGGACAGGGCAATCGCATATGGCAGCGGGCAAACATACACGCCGTCATCCCAGCGCAGGCTGGGATCCATTTAGCCGCTCCGGTGGACCAATAAGCCCATACCGAGCACAGAATGGATCCTGACTTTCGTCAGGATGACGATGTGTTTTCTCTTATGCGATAGCCCTGCTGCAAGCAGGGAGGGGAGCGCCCGCCTATTTCCCGTCGGTCGGCAGTCCATAGAGTTCGCGCAGCGCCTCGAGGTCCTCTCGCGTATCGATGTCGACCAGTTCGGCGGGGCTGGTCACGACGTGGCGGCCCCGCTTGATCAGTTCGCGCCCGCCCTCGTCGCCCTCGAGGTTGAGCAGATCGTCGAACAGCGCGCTGCCGAACAGCGCGGGCGGCATCGGGCGCACGCCGTCGCTGGATGCGACGATCGTCTCGGCGCCATGGGCGGCGTCGAACATCCGGTACAGATGCGTCGCGGTGACGCGCGGCATGTCGGCCAGCGCGACCAACACCCCGGCAGCCCCCGCCGCCCGCGCCGCCTCGACCCCGAAGCACAGCGACCGCGCCTGCCCCAGCGACGGGTCGGGATTTTCGACCACGCGATAGCCGCGCGCCGCAAAATCGAGGCTGGTGTCGGACACCACGGCGATCCGCGTCAGGAACGGCATATTCTCGAGCGCGGTCACGACATGATAGGCCAGCGGCTTGTCGAGGAACGGCTCGGCGAGCTTGTCGGCATGCGTGAACCGATGCGATCGCCCCGCGGCGAGGAGGACGAGCGCGACATTCTCGGGTTCAAGCATGAAAGCTCCTTATCATGGATGCCGCGATCGACAGCGCGATCTCGGCCGGGCCGATCGCGCCGATGGCGAGCCCCGCCGGCCCCTCGATTCGCGCAAGGTCGTCCGCCGCGACGCCTGCCGCCGCCAGCCGCTCGATCCGCGCGGCATGGCTGCGGCGCGATCCCAGCGCGGCGACATAGCCTGCCGGAGTGGCCAGTGCCGCCAGCAGCGCGGCGTCGTCGATCTTGGGGTCGTGGCTCAGCGTCACCACGGCGGTGGCGCGGTCGGGCTTGAGCGCAGCCAGTGCCTCGTCGGGCCAGCGATCGTCGAGCGTCACCCCCGGAAAACGCTCGGGCGTCAGAAATCGCCCGCGTGGATCGATCACCACGGTTGAGATCCCCATCTCGCGCGCCAGCCCGGCCAGCGCCTGCGCGATCTGGACCGCGCCGACGATCAACAGCCGCCGCGGGGGGTCATAGCGGTTGACGAAATCCCCCGCCGAACCCTCAACGCTGCGCCCCGTCGCCAGGTCGGTCGCGATGTCCAGCGGCGTGCCCGCGTCGCGCGCGGCGGCGATCGCATCGAACAAGGCGGGGGGGAAGCCATGCGCGGCGACCGGCTGGACCAGCACCGCGATCTCGCCGCCACAGGGCAATCCCACTTCCCACGCCGCGGCATCGGCGACGCCATAGCGTTTGACCAGCGCGGGGGCGCCCGCGATCACCTCGGCGGCGGTTTCGAGGATGTCGGTCTCGACGCAGCCGCCCGACACCGATCCCTCGAACCGGCCATCGGCGTGGACGAGCATATGGCTGCCGCGCGGTCGCGGTGCCGATCCCCAGGTCGACACCACCGTCGCCAGCGCCATCGGTGCGCCGGCCCAGGCGCGCGCCGCCGCCAATACGCCGTCATTCTCCGCCACGCCACGCCTCGCAATCGTCATATCCGCCGCGTAGCGCCTAGCGGGTGGAGGGCCCGATGACGAGATTGTTCCTGATTGCCATATTGTTGCTGGCGCCCGGCATGGCCGCGGGGCAGGATCGCGCCATGCCCCACCCGGTCCTGATCATCGCGCATCGCGGCGCCAGCGGCGAGCGGCCCGAACACACGATGCTGTCCTACCAACGCGCGATCGACCAGGGCGCCGACTATATCGAACCCGATCTGGTCCCGACCAAGGACGGCGTCCTCGTCGCCCGCCACGAAAACAACATCGCGGACACGACCGACGTCGCCACCCACCCCGAATTCGCGGCGCGCAAGGCGACCAAGACGATCGACGGCGAGACGATGACCGGCTGGTTCACCGAGGATTTCACGCTCGCCGAGCTCAAGACGCTGCGCGCGAAGGAGCGCCTGCCCCAGCTTCGCCCCGGCAATGCCGCGTTCGACGGCCAGGCCGACATCCCGACCTTCGACGAGATCATCGCGCTCGCCAAGCGCGCCTCGGCGGCGAACGGGCGGATGATCGGCATCTATCCCGAAACCAAGCATCCGAGCTATTTCGCGTCGATCGGGCTGCCCACCGACGCGCGGCTGGTCGCTGCGCTCAAGGCGGCGGGATGGGACCGTGCCGATGCGCCGGTGTTCATCCAGTCGTTCGAAGTCGATAATCTCAAGCGGCTCAAGGCGATGACCAGCGTCCGGCTGATCCAGCTGATGGCCGCGACCGGCGCCCCCGCCGATCATGCCGCGTCCAGCTATGCCGCGATGGCGACTCCCGCCGGACTGCGCGCGGTCGCCGCTTATGCCTATGGCATCGGCCCCGACAAGGCGATGATCCTGCCCGCCATTCCGGGTGCGAAGCCGACGGCGCTGATCGCCGATGCGCATGCCGCGGGGCTCAAGGTCCATCCCTGGACCTTCCGCGCCGAGAATATCTTCCTCTCCCCCGACTATCGCGTCCCCGGCACGCCCGCCACGCATGGCCGGATCGAGGACGAGATTCGCGCCTTCATCGGCTATGGCGTCGATGGTTTCTTCACCGATTACCCGTATAAAGGCGCCTCAGCGCGCGCATCGGCATTGGCCGCGGCTGCGGAGCGAGGGAAAGACTGATGCGCAAATTCCTGTTTCCGATGATCGTCGCGCTGCCGCTGCTCGCCGGCGGCTGCATCGCAAAGACCGTGGTCGATGTCGCCACGCTGCCGGTCCGCGCCGGCGCACAGGCCGCCGACTGGGCGACGACCAGCCAGGACGAGTCCGACCGCAATTACGGTCGCAAGATGCGCAAGCAGGAAGCGCGCGAGGGCAAGGAACGTCGCAAGCAGCAGAAGGAATGCGAGAAGCGCGGCGGCGAGAATTGCGCCTATGACGGCGCTCGCGCGTCGGACCCGCGCTGATCCGCCAATAGCTGCGCGATCGCGCGCAGCACTTCGGGCTTCATCTGCACGAACAAATGGCTGCTGCGGACCTCGACGGCGCGGCACGCAGCCCCTTCGCCCTCGCGGCAGATCAGCCCGTTGACCAGCCCGTCGCTGCGGCTCCAGATCGCCGCCGACGGCACCGGCAGCGGCGCCACCGCCTCGGCCAGCCGCTCCGCCACCGCCGCATCGGTGATCCGCTCGCCGCTCAGCCACTCGAACGGGCGCCACACATTCGTCGCGGTCGGCGATCCCGCAAAGGGCGAACTGACCGTGATCACCTGCCGCACCTTGTCGGGATGCCGATGCGCCGCGATCCGCGCCATGATCCCGCCCAGCGACACGCCGATCAGCGTCACGGGCTCGCCCGCGTCGGCATGGACCTCGGCGATCCGGTCCATCAGCCGCGCGCCGTCGCCGCCGATCGTCCGCGCGCCCAGATTGCGCCCGAGCCCCCAGCCCTGGCTGCGATAGCCGAGCCCGTCGAGATAGCGCCGCATCACCACATTCGACCGGTCGCTGTTGAACAGCCCCGGCAGCACCATCACCGGGCGCCCGTCGCCGCGCGGAACATCCTGCAACCCGCGCCACGCGCCCGCCAGCCGCGCCAGCCCCCAGGCCGCACGCGGCCATTCGGCCAGCATCGCCAACCCCGGCGGCGGCACATCCGCGCTGGCCGGGACCGGCAGCTTCACCAGCTTCCGAACCCCGGCGCCTCGCCGCGCCCACGGCTCCGCCGCGTGACGCGATCCGCTCCATGCCGCCGCCTTTTGACCAGCCGCAGCGTCGGCCAATGCCCGCGATCGATCCGCCCGGCGAGCCGCAGCCCCTGCCGGCGATAGGCCTGCGCGACGATATCCGCCTGTCCCTCCAGCAACCCGGCGACGAGCAACGTCCCGCCCTCGGCCAGCGCCATCGCCACCGTGGGCGCCAGCTCGACCAGCGGCCCGGCGAGGATATTGGCGATGATCAGGTCATAGGGCGCGCGCCCGATCAGCAGCGGATGCTCGAGCCCCGCCGCCGCCGCCAGCGCAAGCTGTCCCGCCCCCTCGCCCAGCGCGACGCCGTTGATCGCGGCATTCTCCGCAGTCACCTCGATCGATCGCGGATCGATGTCCGACGCGGTCGCATAGGCGCGCGGCCACAAATGCATCGCGGCAAAGGCGAGCAGCCCGGTGCCGGTCCCCAGATCGAGCAGGTTGCGCACGTTCGCGCCGCGCGCGCGATGCTCGCCCAATGCGATCAGGCATCCCGACGTCGTCTCATGCGTGCCAGTGCCGAATGCGATCCCCGCATCGATGCGGAACGGCTTGGCGCCGGCGGGCACGACGCCCTTGTTGGTCTCGGTATGGACATAGAAGCGCCCGGCATGGACCGGCTCGATCCCCGCCTGGCTCAGCGTCACCCAATCCTGCTCGGCGATCCGCTTCGCCACGAGCCGCGTCCCCGCCGCACTCGGCACCAGCGCGGCGACCGCGGCCAGCGCCGCGCTGTTGGGCTTGCCCTCGAAATAGGCCTCCAGCTGCCAGCTATCGGGATCGTCCTCGACGCGCTCGCTGGTCATCAGCACGGGCGGAGGATTGATCTCCGCCAGCGCCGGAGTCTCGAAATCGATCGCCTCGGCCTCTGCGCGGGTGCAGGGGAGGGTGAGTTTCCAGCTAGCCATCAGCGGACATAGCTCGCGCCATTGGCATCGAGAACCGCGCCGGTCATCGAAGCAGGCGCCTCCAGCGCGCAGAACCGCGCGAGCGTCGCAATCTCGTCCGGCTCGGCGACGCGGCCCAGCGGGATGTCGGCGAGCAGCTTGTCGCCGCCCCGACTCGCCAGATACTCCTCGGCCATGCCCGTCATCGTGAAGCCGGGGCAGATCGCGAAGGCCAATATGCCCTGCGCCGCATAGCCGCGCGCGATGCTCTTGGTCATCGCCACCATTCCCGCCTTTGACGCGGCATAATGCCAATGCGCCGGGCTGTCGCCGCGATAGGCTGCGCGGCTGGCAATGTTGACGATGCGGCCCCCGCGTCCCTCGCCCTGCCAGTGGCGGATCGCCAGCCGGCTCAGCTCGGCGGCGGCGGTCAGGTTGATGCGCATCGTCCGCTCCCATGCCGCGACCCAATCGTCATGCTCCATCTCGATCGGCGCGGCGTCGAAAATGCCGGCATTGTTGATCAGCACGTCCACGCGCCCGTCGAGCGCCTCCAGCGCGCGCGCCCACAGATCCTGCGGCGCTGCGGAATCGCTGAAATCGGCGGCGATGCCGCTGGCAGTGCCATGCCCGACCAGCCGGACGCCATGCTCGGCCCCCAGCCTTTGCGCGATGGCCGCGCCGATGCCCCGGCTGCTGCCGGTAACGAGAATATGTGTCATCACCTGCCCTTAGCCGCTAGCAGCGGGCAGAGGAAGGATCAGGCGGCGACGGCGTTGGAGAAGCTCTCGGCAGCGCCGCGCAGCTGGAGCAGCCGGTCGTCGACTTCGGTGACGTCGCGCTGGAGCGTGTCGATCTCGCTCGTGACGTTCTTGCTATCCTCGCGGATCGCGCCGATCGTCGCCGACATCGAATCCGCCGCCAGCGCGGTCTCGTCGACCGCGGCGGTGATCGCCGTCACCGTCTGCGCCTGCACTTCCATCGCGCCGCGGATGCGGTTCGCGCTTTCCTGAACCTCAGAGACAGTCGCGCGGATCGATGCATTGGTCTCGACCGTGCTGCGCGTCGCCGACTGGATCGCCGCGATCTTGGCGGCGATGTCGTCGGTCGCGCGCGCGGTCTGGTTGGCGAGGCTCTTCACTTCCTGCGCCACCACTGCGAATCCGCGCCCGGCATCCCCCGCCCGCGCCGCCTCGATCGTCGCGTTGAGCGCGAGCAAATTGGTCTGCCCGGCAATGTCGCGGATCAGGCCCAGGATCGATTCGATCGACTTGGCATGCTCCGACAGCATTTCGGACATGCCGACCGCCGCCCCCGCCTGCCCCGATGCGCGCGTCGCGATTTCCGCCGCCGCCTCGACTTCGGTGCGTGCATCCTCGATCGCGCGGATCAGCCCCGCCGCAGTGTGCGCCGCCTCGCGCATCGCCACCGCCGATTGCTCGGCCGCCGCCGCGACTTCGCTCGTCTTGCCCAGCATGCCGCGCGCCGATGCCGACGCACATTCCGCCTGGACGCGGATGCGGTTGCCCAGCCCGGTCGCGCCTTCGATCGATTCGGCGATGCTCGCGCGAAAGCGCACCGCGCGCTCGTTCCGCTCGGCCACCGCCTCCGCCGCATCGCGCGCGCCCAGATGCCCGGTCATCAGGTCGACTTCGGCCATCGCCAGCCGCTGGACCACGTCGCTCAGCCGCGCGAGCCGCTGGGGCTGGTCGGCCAATTGCTCGCCCAGCACCCGGATCGTCTCGCTATGCCCAAAGGTCAGCGCCGCGATCACTACGGGCAATGCGACTCCGGCATTGTGGCTGCGCGCGGCAAAGGCGCAGACCATCGATGCCCAGCGCTCGCTGAACGGCTCGGCAAATTTGACCTGGGTATAGAGTGCGCTGGCCTGGACATACTCTTCGCTGTGCAGCCGGTCGCGCAGCGGACCGCTGGCGTCCGCGGCGGCGAAATGGGCGGCGAGCGCGCGGGCGATTGCCTCGTGCCGCCCCGCCAGCAGCGCACTGATCTCCGCGCATCCCGGCAACAGCGCGCCGTCCCAGTCATAGTCGCGGCGATGCGCGTCGAGCGAGCGGGTGTCGCCGCTCCATTGTCCGGGTGTCCGCGCGCTGATCATGTCATGTTCCTACGCCGCGACTTTCGCCACGAACTCACCGGCGCTGCCCTTCAGCGCGCCCAATTGGATATCGAGCGCGGCAAAGCCCTGGCCGACTCGGTCGATTTCGGAGGCTACGGCCTCGGTATCCTCGCGGATCGCGCCGATCGTCGCCGACATCGAATCCGCCGCCAGCGCGGTCTCGTCGACCGCGGCGGTGATCGCGGTCACCGTCTGCGCCTGCACTTCCATCGCGCCGCGGATGCGGTTCGCGCTTTCCTGAACCTCAGAGACAGTCGCGCGGATCGATGCATTGGTCTCGACCGTGCTGCGCGTCGCCGACTGGATCGCCGCAATCTTGGCGGCGATATCGTCGGTCGCGCGCGCGGTCTGGTTGGCGAGGCTCTTCACTTCCTGCGCCACCACTGCGAATCCGCGGCCGGCATCCCCCGCCCGCGCCGCTTCGATCGTCGCGTTGAGCGCCAGCAAATTGGTCTGCCCGGCAATGTCGCGGATCAGGCCCAGGATCGATTCGATCGACTTGGCATGCTCCGACAGCATTTCGGACATGCCGACCGCCGCCCCCGCCTGCCCCGATGCGCGCGTCGCGATTTCCGCCGCCGCCTCGACTTCGGTACGCGCATCCTCGATCGCGCGGATCAGCCCCGCCGCGGTCTGCGCCGCCTCGCGCATCGCCACCGCCGATTGCTCCGCCGCCGCCGCGACTTCGCTCGCCTTGCCCAGCATGCCGCGCGCCGATGCCGAGGTATGCACCGCCTGCACGCGCAACTGGTCGCCTTCGCGCGACGCCCGCTCGACGGTATTGCCGATCGAGTCGCGGAATTCGAGCGTGAGCCGGTCCCGCGCCACCTGCGCGCTATGCTCGCGATACATGTTGTAGATTTCGACCGTCACGTCGGTCTCGAGCGCGGAGAGTCGCATCAGCGTGTCGATCAGCGCGACGACCCGGGCATCCGCATGCCCCAGCCGGCGGAACAGCACGTCGAGCGCGGCGCGGTCGCTCGCGTTGATCATCGACAGCAGCGCCATCGGCGGCACGTCGGCGGAATAGGCGGCGGCGACCGATCGCTCGATCGATTCGATCCAGGCGCGGCCCAGCGTGTCGAGGAAGCGATTGCGCAGGAACACCACGCCCAGTTCGATCATCTTGGCGGTGTCGCCGGTCGGCCAGTTGCGCTCATCGGCGAAACAGCGCAGCCATTGCTGCCAATATGCCTCCGAAACCGCGTGAATTTCGGGCTCCAGCGCCTCCCACGCCTCGCGGCTCGATCGCACCAGCTGGCCGTCGAAATCGAAGACGCGAAGCCGTGCCTGCATGTCGATCCGCGCGCTCATCGTCCCCGGCGCGGGTAGATCTTTGGTCGGTGCCACGGTCGCGCATTCCCCCTGTGCGGCCGCCGATGGGCGTGCCGGTCATGCGCGAAGCTTTGCGCCGAACTGGTTAAGGCGGGGTTATGTACCGGGCCTCCGCAACGCATCCGACTTGCATCCGTTGGCCGCAGGGCTAAGGAAGCCGCGTCGACCCGAAAGGAACGCCCTTGGCCAACGTCCGCAATGCAGCGCGCCCGCTGTCGCCGCATCTCTCGATCTGGAAATGGGGACCGTCGATGACGGTCTCGATCGTTCACCGCGTCACCGGATCGGGGATGGCGACGGTCGGCACGATCCTGTTCGTCTGGTGGCTGGTCGCCGCGGCGTCGGGCCCGGTCGGCTATGCCGCATTCCTCGACCTGTTCACGCTCAAGTCTGGCGCGCTCAACATCGCGGGCTATGTGTTCGGAATCGGGCTGACGCTGTCGTTCTTCCAGCACATGGCCTCGGGGGTACGGCATCTGTTCCTCGATGCCGGCGCGAACTTCGAACTGGGCGGGAACAAGCGCACTGCCTATGTCACTTTCGCCTTTTCGGTGATCGCAACGGCGGCGTTCTGGATCTATCTGCTGGAGAAGAGCAATGGGTAACGGCACCCCGATCGGTCGCGTCCGCGGCCTCGGCTCCGCACATGAGGGCGCAGAGGGCTGGTGGCAGCACAAGATCAGCGCGGGGTCGAACCTGATCCTGATGGTCTGGTTCCTCGCCTCGATCGCGATGCTGCCCGCGCATGATTATGCGACGATCGCCGCCTGGATGGCGCAGCCTTTGGTCGCGGTGCCGCTGATCCTGCTGGTGTTCAGCACCTTTTATCACTTCCACCACGGGCTGACCGTGGTGATCGAGGATTACCAGCATGACGAGACGCGCTTCGTCCTGCTCATCCTGCTGAAATATTTCACCATCGCCGCGGGCACGCTGGCGGTCTTTTCGATCCTCAAGGTGGCATTTACTGCCGGAGTAGTCGCCTGATGCCGACCGCCTATAAGATCATCGATCACACCTATGACGCCGTCGTCGTCGGCGCCGGCGGCTCGGGCCTGCGCGCCACGATGGGCTGTGCCGAGGCGGGTCTGAAGACCGCGTGCATCACCAAGGTGTTCCCGACGCGCAGCCACACCGTGGCGGCACAGGGCGGCATCGCCGCGTCGCTGGGCAACAACACGCCGGATCACTGGTCGTGGCACATGTTCGATACCGTCAAGGGATCGGACTGGCTCGGCGACCAGGACGCGATCGAATATATGGTCCGCGAAGCGCCGCAGGCGGTGTACGAGCTCGAACATGCCGGCGTGCCCTTCAGCCGCAACGAGAACGGCACGATCTACCAGCGCCCGTTCGGCGGCCATATGCAGAATATGGGCGAAGGCCCCCCCGTGCAGCGCACCTGCGCCGCGGCGGACCGCACCGGCCACGCGATGCTCCACGCGCTGTACCAGCAGAGCCTGAAGTACGACGCCGATTTCTACGTCGAATATTTCGCACTCGACCTGATCATGGAGAACGGCGAGTGCCGGGGCGTGATCGCCCTGTGCATGGAAGACGGCTCGATCCACCGCTTCCGCAGCCATGCCGTGGTGCTCGCCACCGGCGGCGGCGGGCGCGTCTACCAGTCGGCGACCTCGGCGCACACCTGCACCGGCGACGGCAACGGCATGGCGCTGCGCGCAGGGATCGCGCTCCAGGACATGGAGTTCGTCCAGTTCCACCCGACCGGCATCTATGGCGCGGGCGTGCTGATCACCGAGGGTGCGCGCGGTGAGGGCGGCTATCTGACCAACAGCGAGGGCGAGCGCTTCATGGAGCGCTATGCCCCCAGCGCGAAGGACCTTGCCAGCCGCGACGTCGTCGCGCGCTCGATGGCGATGGAAATCCGCGAGGGCCGCGGCGTCGGCAAGGAGAAGGATCATATCTTCCTCCACCTCAACCATATCGACCCGAAGATCCTGCACGAGCGGCTACCCGGCATCACCGAAACCGGCAAGATCTTCGCCGGCGTCGACCTGACCCGCCAGCCGCTGCCGGTGGTCCCGACCGTCCATTATAATATGGGCGGCGTGCCGACCAATTATCACGGCGAAGTCGTCCACAACAAGGATGGCGACCCCGACAGCATCGTCCCCGGCCTGTTCGCGGTCGGCGAGGCGGCCTGCGTTTCGGTCCACGGCGCCAACCGCCTCGGCTCGAACTCGCTGATCGATCTCGTCGTGTTCGGCCGCGCGACCGGCCTGCGCCTCAAGGAACTGATCAAGCCCGGCACCGCGCACAAGGCGCTGCCGGCGGGTTCGGAGGACTATGCCCTCGCCCGCCTCGATCATTTCCGCCACGCCAGCGGCGGCACCCCGACCGCGAAGATCCGCGCCGAGATGCAAAAGACGATGCAGCGCCACTGCGCCGTGTTCCGCGACAGCGCGCTGCTGAGCGAAGGCGTGACCGAGATGGACCGCATCTATGCCGGTTTCCAGGATGTCGGCGTCACCGATCGCTCGCTGATCTGGAACACCGACCTGATCGAGACGCTCGAACTCGACAATCTGATCGGCCAGGCCGTCGTGACGATCAGGAGCGCCGAAAACCGCAAGGAAAGCCGCGGCGCGCACATGCACGAGGACTTCCCCAACCGCGACGACGCAAACTGGATGAAGCACACCGTGACGAGCTTCGACGGCTGGGGCGGCAAGAGCGGCACCACGGCGATCGAGTATCGCCCGGTGCACGACTATACACTCACCGACGAGATCGAGTATATCAAGCCGAAGAAGCGGGTGTATTGAGGGAGCAACACCGTGACATTGAAGATCGTGGAGATTGGCGCAGACTATCACACGGTCAAGATTGAACTAAAAACATCTCTGAACGAGACTTTCTTCGCGGTTATATCCGCCGAAGGAATATCATTTATGAGCGACAAGTCCTCGTCGGGAGCGCTGTATGGCGCTCCAATATTTAAAAGTGCCGACGATTTGCTCGGTTGGTTTGGTCACGAAGGGGCAAATAAGCCTTTTCGTGACCGCAAGCAGGTCAAGCCGCGTCCCTGAACGGCTCGACCCGTATCTCATCCTCATGCGCCCGCGCCTGCGCCAGTTCGTGCGCCACCTGCCTCCGCAGCAGCGTGTCCGCCTTCACCCCGAACGCCTTTTCGAACCGGATCGCCATGTCGGCGGACAACCCCGCCCGGCCATTGAGCAGCGCGCTCATCGCCTGCCGTGTAACGCCCAGATGCCGCGCGGCGTCGGTCACGCCGAGCCCATGCGGCTCGACGATCTCGCTGCGCAGCCACGCTCCCGGATGCACGGCGAAGCTGGGTTCAAGAACAATTGTCATGCGTGATCCTTCCATTCGGGTCGATGCCGCAAGACACCGTGCCTGTCCTAAACCTCAAACATCTCCCCAAGCACCTCCAGCACCGCCCTCAGCGTCGCCGCGTCCACCCGCCCCATCCGCTTGACGAGCCGCGCCTTGTCGATCGTCCGCATCTGATCGGGCAGGATCAGCCCCGTCTTGCCCTTGAAGGTCACCGACACGCGGAACGGCGCGGGTCTGCTCCCCGTCGTCATCGGCGCTACGATCGCAGTGCGCAGATGCGCGTTCATCTCGTCGGGCGACACCACCAGGCAGGGCCGCGTCTTCTGGATCTCGCTGCCGATCGTCGGGTCGAGCGCAGCCAGCCAGATTTCGCCGCGTTTCACCAGGTCAGGTCCGCATCGCCTTCGCTGGCAAATCCCTGCCACTCGTCCGCGCTGCGATCCTCCGCCACGCTCTGCGCCGCCAGCGCCCAGCCGTCGCGCGGCGTGCGTTCGACCGGGGTCGCGATCAGCTTGCCGTCCTCGACGCGCAACTCCATCGCGGATCCGGTCGTGACGCCCATGGCATTCAGGATCGTGCGCGGGACGATCAACCCGGTCGAGTTGCCCATTTTGCGAAGCGCAGTCTGCATGGCGGTTCCTTTTCGGAACAAGAAATAGCTGCGCCGCTGTGTAAGCACAAGGTTATAACGCCACACCACCCCGCTTGACTCCGCCCCCACACCCGCGAAACTGCCCCTCCTGTCCCCGGGGGAGCGATTGCGCGATGCGTTGGCGGTTCGGTGTGCGTCTCCTCGCCCTTGCGGCAACCCTGACGGCGCTTCCCGCCCTCGCCCAGCCCCGCCACACCCGCGACTGGCCCCAGCTTGCCTCGGGCGACAACCCGTCCGAGGCCGCCGAATCGCTCGCCGAGGGGCCGGAGCTTCAGCGCGGGCGCTCGGCCCGCGCGCTCCTCGCCGACCAGCGCGCGCTCACGCGCGCCCTCGACGCGCTGCTCCCCCAGCGCAAGCCCTTGGTCGACGCCTATGTCGTCTCGGTCGCGCTCGACAGCGATCCCGTCTTCGGGCGCGAAGCGCGCGAGGCGGGCAAGGTGCTCGCCCGCCGCTACGACGCCGCCGGGCGCACGATCGTGCTCGCCGGCCCCACCGGGCCTACCCCCGACGACCTGCCCAATGGCAGCCTCCAGTCGCTCGCCGTCGCGCTCGCCCGCGTCGCGGAGGTGATGGACAAGAGCCAGGACGTGCTGATCCTCTACGCCACCAGCCATGGCGCGCAGGTGGGGATCGCCTATCATGACGGCGACCAGGGCTTCGGGCTGCTCGCCCCCGCGCGGCTCGCGGCGCTGCTCGACGAACTGGGCATCCGCAACCGCGTGCTGCTGCTCTCGGCCTGTTATTCGGGGATTTTCGTCCGCCCGCTCGCCAACGATACCACCGCGCTGATCACCGCCGCCTCGTCGGATCGCACCTCGTTCGGATGCCGCGCCGAGAATGACTGGACCTTTTTCGGCGACGCGCTGGTCAACCATGCGTTGCGCAAGCCGCAACCGCTCGAGGCCGCGGCGATCGACGCGCGCGACCAGATCAGCGGCTGGGAAATGGCCACCCGGCTCACCCCCTCGCGTCCGCAGGTCGCGATCGGCGACGGTGTCGCGGCGTTCCTCGCCCCGCTCGAGGCGCGCATGCCCACCACCGCGACCGAACCCGTCGGCGCACCCGCCACCGATGCGCTGAAGGCCGATTAGGCGCGTGGAGTCGGAGGGTCTCCTCGATCGGCTGATCCCCGGCGATCTCGAGGATCGCATCCCCGCCGCGGTGCAGCGCGTGCTGCCCGGCGGGATACGCAACCGGCTGGTCCAGGGCGCGCTCGCCCTGCTCATCGCGTTCGGCCTCGCGTTCGTGGTGCGCCGGATGCTCGCGAAGCGCGAGGCGGCGCGCCGCATCGCCGCGCGCGCCCCCCGCGCCGAGTCGATTTCTACGGAACCTGCGGCGGCCAGGGCAGTTGCGCAGGTCATGCCCGAAACGACCTCCGCCGAGCCGCAGCGCTCCAGCGCCCGCGAAAGCCGCGCGACGCGCTATCCTTTGCTGTCGACGCCGCACATCCTGCTCCATGGCCCCGTGGACCATGCGATGTACGTCAATTTCCGCGGCCAGCTCGCCAACGCGCCGCAGGATGGCGGCCCCCTCGTCGTGTCGATCTCGACATTGGGCGGCGATCCCGAAGTCGCGCGGTTGATGGGCGACGACCTGCGGCTGCTGCGCGAATATAGCGGGCGCGAGATTCTCTTCCTCGGCAAGGTCGCGGTCTATTCGGCGGGCGCCACCTTCATGGCCAGTTTTCCGGTCGACAAGCGCTTCCTCACCGCGGGCACGCGGATCATGATCCACGAGCGGATCATCAACAAGACAATCACGCTTTCGGGCCCGCTCAAGACCGTCACTGCCTCGCTCCAGGCGACGCTCCACGAGATCGAACATTCGATCCGCATCGAGGAAGAGGGGTTCCGCGACCTTGTCGAAGGATCGCACATCCCGTTCGAGGATGTGCAGCACCGCGCCCCCTCCAACTGGTATATCGAGGCCGAGGAAGCGCGCGATCTGGGGCTGGTCCTCGACGTCATCTAGCCATTCCGCGCGCCTACGGGGTTGCGCTGCGAGTGCGAAAGGCATAGCCGACGCTCCGAACGCCGCGTGGTCAACAAGGATCTTCAGGAATGGCCGACTTCCGCCTGCCCAAGAACAGCCGAATCACAAAGGGCAAGGAGCACAAGGCCGACGCTTCGGCCGCACGCGTCAAGAAATTCAAAATCTACCGCTACGATCCCGATAGCGGTCAGAATCCGCGCTACGACCAGTTCGAAGTCGATCTCGACGAATGCGGCCCGATGGTCCTCGACGCGCTCATCAAGATCAAGTCGGAGCAGGATTCGTCGCTGACCTTCCGCCGCTCGTGCCGCGAGGGGATTTGCGGGTCGTGCTCGATGAACATGGACGGCCGCAACGGCCTGGCCTGCACGACCGCGATCGAGGATATCAAGGGCGATATCCGCATCACCCCGCTGCCGCATATGGACGTGATCAAGGACCTGGTCCCCGATTTCACCCATTTCTATGCGCAGTACAGCTCGATCAAGCCGTGGCTGCAGACCGTCTCGACCACGCCGTCGGGCAAGGAGCGGCTCCAGAGCCCCGAGCAGCGCGACAAGCTCGACGGCCTCTATGAGTGCATCCTGTGCGCCTGCTGCTCGACGTCGTGCCCCAGCTATTGGTGGAACAGCGACAAGTTCCTGGGGCCGGCGATCCTGCTCCAGGCCTATCGCTGGCTCGCCGATTCGCGCGACGAGATGACCGGCGAGCGGCTCGATGCGCTCGAGGACCCGTTCCGTCTCTATCGCTGCCACACGATCATGAACTGCGCGAACGTGTGTCCAAAGGGGCTGAACCCGGCCAAGGCGATCGCCGAGATCAAGAAGATGGAAGCCGAGCGCACGCTTTGATCGAGGCCGCGGACACGCCGCATTTCCGCTACGAGGACGAACCCGGCCATCCGGGGTGGAAGCGCTGGGAATTGCGCGACCCGACGCGGTTTAACGGCTTTCTCGGCGCTATCCTCGTCCGCCGCGAAGCCGACGTCGCCCGCGTCCGGATGGTCCCCGAACACCGGCATTCGAACCTGCGCGACCATGTCCATGGCGGCGCGCTGCTCGGGTTCGTCGACATCGCGCTGTTCGCGGGCGCGCGCGGGCTCGACGTGATCACCGCCGGCCCCGCCTCGACCGTCGATGTCTCGGTCCAGTTCGTCGCGGGCGCCGCGATCGGCGAGGCAATAGAGGCGCGCGTCGAGCTGGTCCGCGAAACCGGGCGGATGCTGTTCCTGCGCGGGCTGATCGTACAGGAGGACACGAATATCGCCAGTTTCCAGGGCGTCGTGCGAAAGCCGTCGCAGCGATGACCGACGTCGCCGCACGCTATCGCGCGCTCGTCGCCGCCGGGGAATTGCGCCCCGATCCCGAACAGGCCGCCGCCGCCGAACGGCTGGCGACGCTCGCCGCCGAACTGGAGGCCACCCCCCGGCGCGGCAGCGTGCTGTGGCGCCTCGCCGGACGCCGTCCGGAGCCTCCCCGCGGCGTCTATCTGTGGGGCGGAGTCGGGCGCGGCAAGTCGATGCTGATGGACCTGTTCTTCGACAGCGTCGCGATCCGCCGCAAACGCCGCGTCCATTTCCACGAATTCATGCTCGAAGTGCATGACCGCCTCAACGTCGAGCGCCAGAAGGATACGCCCGACCCGGTGATCGCGGTCGCGGCGGCGCTGGCCGACGATGTCCGGCTGCTCGCGTTCGACGAGATGGTGGTGAACAACCCGCCCGACGCGATGATCCTGTCGCGGCTGTTTACCGAGATGATGCGACACGGGCTGACTTTGGTCGCGACCTCGAACCGCGCGCCCGACGATCTCTACAAGAACGGGATCAACCGCGACCTGTTCCTGCCGTTCATCGCGCTGATCAAGGATCGCATGGACGTCCGCCCGCTCAACGGGCCGGTCGATTACCGGCTCGATCGGCTGGGCAGCATGGACACCTGGCTCGTCCCCAATGGCGCCGAGGCGACCGCCGCGCTCTCCGCCGCCTTCTTCCGCCTCACCGACTATCCTGTCGAGGACCGCGCGCATGTCCCCGCCTGCACCGTCGCGGTCCAGGGCGGGCGCGAGGTCGCTGTGCCCAAATGCCTGAAGGGCGTCGCGGTCTTCTCGTTCAAGAAGCTGTGCGGCGAGGCGCGGGGCGCCGCGGATTATCTGGCGGTCGCCCGCCGCTTCCACACCGTGATCCTCGTCGGCATTCCGCGATTGGGGCCGGAGAACCGCAACGAAGCGGCGCGCTTCGTCACGCTGATCGACGCGCTGTACGAGCATAAGGTCAAGCTCCTCGCCGCCGCCGATGCCGAGCCCGTCCATCTCTATGAGGCCGGCGACGGGCGATTCGAATTCGACCGCACCGTCTCGCGGCTGATGGAAATGCAGTCGGACGATTATCTGGCGCAGGGCCATGGCGAGCCGTGAGCCCGGCGCGACCGGCTGAGGCCGTTATTGCACTTGCGAACCATTTGCAAAGATAATCCAGACCCCGTTTCGAACACGGGTTGTGGCGCCTCTATTATGGGTCTAAGCCGCCCCCGCTTTTGGGCGCCCTTTATAGCGTCCGCAGTTGGTTTGCAGACAGACCCGTAGGAGACTCCATGGCTCGCAAGAAGATCGCTCTGATCGGCTCCGGCATGATCGGTGGCACCCTCGCGCACCTCGCCGCGATGAAGGAACTGGGCGACATCGTCCTGTTCGACGTCGCCGAGGGCCTGCCGCAGGGCAAGGCACTCGACATCGCCCAGTCGGGCCCGGTCGAGGGTTTCGACGCCGCCATGTCGGGCGCGAACAGCTATGAGGACATTGCCGGCGCCGATGTCGTGATCGTCACGGCCGGCATCCCGCGCAAGCCGGGGATGAGCCGCGACGATCTGCTCAAGGTCAATCTCGGCGTGATGAAGGCCGTCGGCGAAGGCATCGCCGCCCACGCCCCCGACGCCTTCGTGATCTGCATCACCAACCCGCTCGACGCGATGGTGTGGGCGCTGCGCGAATTCTCCGGGCTGCCGCATCACAAGGTCGTCGGCATGGCCGGCGTGCTCGACTCGGCGCGCTTCCGCACCTTCCTCGCCGAGGAATTCCAGGTGTCGGTCGAAGACGTCACCGCCTTCGTGCTCGGCGGCCATGGCGACACGATGGTCCCCGTCGTCGAATATTCGACCGTCGCGGGCATCCCGATCCCCGACCTGATCAAGATGGGCTGGTCGACGCAGGAGCGCATCGACGCGATCGTCCAGCGCACCCGTTCGGGCGGCGGCGAGATCGTCGGCCTGCTCAAGACCGGCTCGGCCTTTTATGCCCCCGCCACCTCGGCGATCGCGATGGCCGAGAGCTATCTGAAGGACAAGAAGCGCCTGCTGCCCTGCGCCGCGCACCTGACCGGCCAATATGGGGTCGACGATCTCTACGTCGGCGTGCCGATCATCATCGGCAAGGACGGCGTCGAGAAGATCGTCGAGATCGAGCTGAACGAGACCGCCAAGGCGAATTTCGAAACCTCGGTCGACGCGGTCAAGGAATTGCTGGTCGCGTGCAAGGCCATCGATTCGTCGCTGGCCTGAACCGATGCGGGCGCCGCACCTCGTCCTGCTCCCCCTGGCGCTGCTCTGCGGCGCCGGGGCGGCGCATGCGCAGAGCGCGGGGCTCGAAGACCCGGTGACGCTGTTCAACACTGCCTGCATCGGCGGACAGGCCCGGCTGTCGCGCACCAAGTTCGATGACGTCGCCTATGCCGTGATGCCGCGCGCCGCGCGCACGCTGTTCGGGCTCGCGCTCGACGGCGCAAAGGCGACCCCGCCGGTCGCCCCGGGCGACCTCGACGTGCCCAATCGCGTGATGGTCACGCTGCCGGAGCGCGACCTGTACCTCCTGCTCCCCGCCACCGGCGCCCCCGGTCGCGCAGCGGAGGCGTGCAGCGTCGTCTGGCAGGGCAATCACCAGGCCGATGCCCAGGCCGCAGTCGAGGCGCTGGTGTCCGGCACCAAGCCCGTCGCCACCCCCGCGCTGCCCGCCGGCACGCGCTTTGTTTCCTATCGCCACAGCGGATCGGTCCTCACCGCCGCCGAACTCGATCAATGGACGGTGCTCAGCATCGTGTCCGAACCCGCCCCGAAGGAGCGAACCACTCCATGAGCATTCTCGTCGACAAGAATACCAAGGTCATCACCCAGGGGATGACCGGCAAGACCGGCACCTTCCATACCAAGGCGGCGCTCGAATACGGCACCCAGATGGTCGGCGGCGTGACGCCGGGCAAGGGCGGCACGATGCACGAGGAACTGGGCCTGCCCAACTTCAACACCGTCGCCGAAGCCGTGTCGAAGACCGGCGCCAATGCATCCGTGATCTATGTTCCGCCCCCCTTCGCGGCCGATTCGATCCTGGAAGCGATCGACGCCGAAGTGCCGCTGATCGTGTGCATCACCGAAGGCATTCCGGTGCTCGACATGGTCAAGGTCAAGCGCGCGCTCTCGGGGTCGAAGTCGCGGCTGATCGGCCCGAACTGCCCCGGCGTGCTGACCCCCGGCGAGTGCAAGATCGGCATCATGCCCGGCAGCATCTTTTCCAAGGGTTCGGTCGGCGTCGTGTCGCGCTCGGGCACGCTCACCTATGAGGCGGTGTTCCAGACGACCAATGCCGGGCTCGGCCAGACCACCGCAGTCGGCATCGGCGGCGATCCGGTCAACGGCACCAACTTCATCGACGTGCTCGAACTCTTCCTCGCCGACGACGCGACCCAGTCGATCATCATGATCGGCGAAATCGGCGGCTCCGCGGAAGAGGAAGCCGCGCAGTTCCTGATCGACGAGGCCAAGCGTGGCCGCAAGAAGCCGATGGCCGGCTTCATCGCGGGCCGCACCGCGCCTCCGGGCCGCCGCATGGGCCATGCCGGGGCGATCGTCTCGGGCGGCCAGGGCGGCGCCGAGGACAAGATTGCGGCGATGGAGGCAGCGGGCATCCGCGTTGCCGCCAGCCCGTCCGAGCTGGGCTCGACGCTGGCTGCCGTCCTCAAGGGGTAATTGCAACGTAGCGCTCCTATATTGGGGGATATTGGGAACGCTACCATCGAACGGAATTGATCATGGGCTATGAGGGCCTCGACTTTGACGACATCGCCGGCGGCGTAAGCCCCGCCTTCGTCGAAACGCTGTACCGCCGGTTCAAGGCCGACCCGGCATCGATCGAGCCGGGCTGGCGCCAGTGGTTCGAGGGTCTTGAAAACACCGCGCAGGGGCCGAGCTGGGCCAATCCGCGCTGGCCTTTGTTCGAAACCGACGCGCTCACCGCCGGGCTCGATCCGACTCAGATGGAGCCCGCGCCCGCCAAGCCCAAGGGTGGCGCCCTGGCCAAGCCCGCCGCCCCCGCGGCGTCGGAGGCGGACATCGCCCGCGCCGCCGGCGATTCGATCCGCGCGATGCTGCTCATCCGCACCTATCGCGTCCGCGGTCACCTCGCCGCCAATCTCGACCCGCTCGGGCTGGCGCGGCAGGATATTCCCGCCGACCTGACCCCCGAATATCACGGCTTCTCGGGCGCCGACCTCGACCGTCCGATCTATCTCGGCGGCACGCTGGGCCTCGAAAAGGCGAGCGTGCGCGAGATCGTGGCGATCCTCCAGGCCAATTATTGCGGCAAGGTCGGCCTCGAATATATGCACATCGCCGACGTGGAGGAGCGCCGCTTCCTCCAGGACCGGATGGAAGGCAAGGACAAGGAGATCCACTTCACGCCGGACGGCAAGAAGGCGATCCTGTCCAAGGTGATCCAGGCCGAGCAGTGGGAAAAATTCCTCGGCAAGAAATATGTCGGCACCAAGCGCTTCGGCCTCGACGGCGGCGAAGCGATGATCCCGGCGATGGAATCGATCATCAAGTACGGCGGCCAGATGGGCATCCGCGAGATCGTGTACGGCATGGCGCATCGTGGCCGGCTGAACATGCTCGCCAATGTCATGTCGAAGCCGTTCCGCGTGATCTTCCACGAATTCGGCGGCGGCTCGGCCAATCCGGACGATGTCGCCGGCTCGGGTGACGTCAAATACCATCTCGGCACCTCGACCGACCGCGAATTCGACGGGATCAGCGTCCATATGTCGCTGGCCGCCAACCCCTCGCACCTCGAGGCCGCCGATCCGGTCGTGCTGGGCAAGGTCCGCGCGCTCCAGACGCTGCGCAGCGACCTCGCCGAACATACCCAGGTGCTGCCGGTGCTGATCCATGGCGACGCGGCCTTCGCGGGCCAGGGGATCGTGTGGGAATGCCTCGGCTTTTCGGGCATTCGAGGCTATAATACCGGCGGCTGCATCCACTTCATCATCAACAACCAGATCGGCTTCACGACGAGCCCGCAATATGCGCGCTCCTCGCCCTATCCGTCCGACGTGGCAAAGGGCGTCCAGGCGCCGATCCTCCACGTCAATGGCGACGATCCCGAAGCCGTGACCTTCGCGTGCAAGGTCGCGATCGAATTCCGCCAGAAGTTCAAGCGCGACGTCGTGATCGACATGTGGTGCTATCGCCGCTTCGGCCATAACGAAGGCGACGAGCCGAGCTTCACCCAGCCGCTGATGTACGCCAAGATCAAGCAGCATCCGCCGGTCAGCGAAGTCTATGCGCAGCGGCTCAAGTCCGAAGGCGTGATCGACCAGGGTTTCCTCGACGAGAAGACCAACCAGTTCACGACGTTGCTCGAAGGCGAGTTCGAAGCGGGCAAGAGCTATCTGCCCAACAAGGCGGACTGGTTCGCGGGCCGCTGGTCGGGGCTCGGTGCCCCGGTCGATGCGGAAACCGCGCGGCGCAGCGTCGATACCGGCATCGAGAAGAAGCTGTTCGACAGCCTGGGCCGCACGCTGACCACCGTCCCCGAGGGTCACGATATCCACAAGACGCTGGCCCGCGTGCTCGATGCCAAGCGCGAGATGTTCAAGTCCGGCACCAATTTCGATTGGGCGACGGGCGAGGCGCTGGCGTTCGGCGCGCTGCTGTCGGAGGGCTATTCGGTCCGCCTCTCGGGGCAGGATTCGGGACGCGGCACCTTCAGCCAGCGCCACGCCGTCTGGCTCGACCAGAAGACCGAGGCGCGGTACATCCCGCTCTCGACCATCCCGCACGGCAGCTTCGAAGTGCTCGACAGCCCGCTGTCCGAATATGGCGTGCTCGGCTTCGAATATGGCTATGCCTCGGCAGACCCCAAGGCGCTGGTGCTGTGGGAAGCGCAGTTCGGCGATTTCGCCAATGGCGCGCAGATCATGATCGATCAGTTCATTGCCTCGGGCGAATCCAAGTGGCTGCGCGCCAACGGCCTCGTGATGCTGCTGCCGCACGGCTATGAAGGCCAGGGCCCCGAGCATAGCTCGGCACGTCCCGAACGCTTCCTCCAGCTCTGTGCGCAGGACAATATGCAGGTGGTGAACATCACCACCCCGGCAAATTACTTCCACCTGCTGCGCCGCCAGATGCACCGCAATTTCCGCAAGCCGCTGGTCCAGATGACGCCCAAGTCGCTGCTCCGGCACAAGCTGGCGGTGTCGAGCGCGGACCAGTTCCTCGGCGACACGCACTTCATGCGCATCCTGTCCGATCCCTCGGCCCCCGCCGACGCCGATGTGCGCCGGCTGGTGCTGTGCACGGGCAAGGTCGCCTATGACCTGATGGAAGCGCGCGACGCGGCGGGCGACAAGAACACTGCGATCGTCCGCATCGAACAGCTCTATCCCTTCCCCGGCGAGCCGCTGACCGCGCGGCTGAAGCGCATGGCGAATGTCGAGGAAGTGATCTGGGCGCAGGAAGAGCCGAAGAACAATGGCTATTGGTTCTTCGTCGAGCCGTTCATCGAACAATGCCTGGTCGATGCCGGGGTGAAGCCGCAGCGTCCGCGCTATGCGGGCCGCGCCGCCGCCGCATCGCCCGCCACGGGCCTGATGAAGCGCCACCAGACCGAACAGGCCGCGCTCGTCGCCGACGCGCTCGGCCATAATGTCCGCGAAGAAATCCGCCGTACCCGCAAGGCATGACGCCGCTATCCGCCCGCCGCGGTACGGCGGGCGGACCGAGTTAGAGGACCGAACATGACCGACGTCAAAGTGCCCGTGCTGGGCGAATCCATCACCGAAGCGACGCTTGGCGAATGGCTGAAAAAGCCCGGCGATGCCGTGAAGGCCGATGAGCCGATCGCCAGCCTGGAAACCGACAAAGTGTCGGTCGAGGTGCCCTCGCCCGTCGCCGGGGTCATGGGCGAGCAGTTCTTCAAGGTCGGCGACACCGTCGAAGTCGGCGCCGTGATCGCGGTCGTCGGCGAAGGCGGCGCGGCTGCCGCCCCCTCGCCCAGCCCGGCGCCTGCCGCCGCGCCTGCGCCTGCGCCCGCTCCGGCCCCCGCCACCGACGCTGCGGCGCTGTCCCCCTCGGTGCGCCGCGCCGTGCTCGAGACCGGCGTCGATCCCTCGACCGTGCAGGGCACTGGCCGCGACGGTCGCCTGACCAAGGACGACGTCGTCGCCGCCGCCGCCGCCAAGCCCGCCGCCGCCGCTCCGGCGGCAGCGCCGGCGCCGGCTCCGGCACCCGCCGCCTCGGGCCGCAAGGAAGAGCGCGTCCGCATGACGCGCCTGCGCCAGACCGTCGCCAAGCGGCTGAAGGAAGCGCAGAACACTGCCGCGATGCTGACGACGTTCAACGACGTCGACATGACCGAAGTCATCGCCGCGCGCACCAAGTACAAGGATCTGTTCGAGAAGAAGCACGGCGTTCGGCTGGGCTTCATGGGCTTTTTCGTGAAGGCCGCGGTCCAGGCGCTGCGCGACATCCCCTCGGTCAACGCCTCGATCGACGGCGATGAGATCGTCTATCACGACTATGCCGACATCTCGGTCGCGGTCTCCGCGCCGCAGGGCCTCGTCGTCCCCGTGATCCGCGATGCGCAGGACCTGTCGGTCGCGGGCATCGAAAAGACGATCGGCGACTTCGGCAAGCGCGCCAAGGACGGCACGCTCAAGATGGACGAGATGAAGGGCGGCACCTTCACCATCTCGAACGGCGGCGTGTTCGGCTCGCTGATGTCCACTCCGATCATCAACCCGCCCCAGTCGGCAGTGCTCGGCCTCCACCGCATCGAGGACCGCCCCGTGGTCCGCGACGGCCAGGTCGTCGTCCGCCCGATGATGTACCTCGCGCTCAGCTACGACCACCGCCTGATCGACGGTCGTGAAGCGGTGACGTTCCTGGTCGCGCTGAAAAATGCTATCGAGGACCCGACGAGGCTGCTGATCGACCTGTGAGGTATTGATGAACTGGCGCGACCATATCCATTCCGACCCCGGAATCCTCGGCGGCAAGCCGGTGATCCGGGGCACGCGGATTTCGGTCGAGCTGATCCTTGAGTATCTCGCCGAAGGGGCGTCGGTTCCGGAAATCATCGACGCCTATGGCCATATCACCGAAGCAGATGTGCGTGCGGCGATCGCCTTCACCCACGATCTTCTGATAAAGGAAGCGTCCGCAGCGAAACGCGAAGCCGCCTGAAGCGTGCGGCTTCTCGTTGATGAGAATATGCACCGGGTCGTCGTCGCCCGCCTTCGCCAAGCGGGCTTCGACCTCGAATGGATACGCGATACAAGCTCCGGCGCGACGGATGACGAGATACTGGCGCGCCCGGACATTCCTACTCTGATTTTCGTGACGCATGACCGCGATTTCGGCGATCTGATCTTCAACAAGGCGCGGACGGCCCCCTATGCGGTCTTATATACAAGGCTACCGCACCGCCTGCCCAACCTGACGGCAGACCTGCTGATCGCCCAGCTTGAAGCCGGGGTCCCAGCGGGCCAAATGACAACGATCAAGAGGGACGGCAGCAGGACAAGGCCGTTTCCGGATGGAGCAAATAATGGCTGACTATGATTTCGACGTCCTGATCATCGGCTCCGGCCCCGGCGGCTATGTTGCCGCCATCCGCGCCGCGCAGTTGGGCTTGCGCACCGCGTGCGTCGAGAGCCGCGAGACGCTGGGCGGCACCTGCCTCAATGTCGGCTGCATCCCGTCCAAGGCGCTGCTCAACGCCTCCGAACTCTATTACGAGGCCGCCTCGGGCGCGCTCGCCAAGCATGGCGTCAAGCTCGGCAGCGTCGAACTCGACCTGCCGACGATGATGGCCGACAAGGACAAGGCCGTGACCGGCCTCACCGGTGGCATCGCGTTCCTGTTCAAGAAGAACAAGGTCGAGTGGATCAAGGGTCGCGGCAGCTTCGTCGACGCCCATACGGTCCAGGTCGGCGATCGGACGGTGACCGCCAAGGACATCGTCATCGCCACCGGCTCCTCGGTCACCCCGCTTCCGGGCGTCGAGATCGACCAGAAGATCGTCGTCGACTCCACCGGCGCGATCGCGCTGGAAAAGGTGCCCGCCAACATGGTCGTGATCGGCGGCGGCGTGATCGGGCTTGAACTCGGCTCGGTCTGGCAGCGGCTCGGCGCCAAGGTCACCGTCGTCGAATATCTCGACCAGCTCCTGCCCGGCATGGACGGCGAAGTCCGCAAGGAAGCCGCCAAGATCTTCAAGAAGCAGGGCATGGAAATCAAGCTCTCGACCAAGGTCACCGGCGTCGCGGTGAACGGCGACAAGGCGACCGTGACAGTCGAGCCCGCCGCCGGTGGCGCTGCGGAGACGCTCGAGGCCGATGTCGTCCTCGTCGCGATCGGTCGCCGTCCCAACACCGACGGGCTCGCGCTCGACAAGGTCGGCCTGTCCACCAATGCGCGCGGCCAGATCGAGACCGACGCCCGGCTCCAGACCGCCGTCCCCGGCATCTGGGCGATCGGCGACGTGATCCCCGGCCCGATGCTCGCGCACAAGGCCGAGGATGAGGGCATTGCGGTGGCCGAGAATATCGGCGGCCTCACCGGCATCCTCAACCACGCCGTGATCCCCAGCGTGGTCTATACCCACCCCGAAATCGCCGGCGTCGGGCTGACCGAAGAGCAGGCGCGCGAAAAGGGTGAGGTCAAGGTCGGCAAGTTCCCGATGGCGGGCAACAGCCGCGCCAAGGCGATCGACGACACTGTGGGCTGGGTGAAGGTGATCGCGGATGCGACCACCGATCGCGTGCTCGGCGCCTGGATCATCACCGCGCCTGCGGGCACGATGATCGCCCAGGTCGCACAGGCGATGGAGTTCGGCGCCACGTCGGAGGACATCGCGTACACCTGCCACGCCCATCCGACGCACAGCGAGGCGATCAAGGAAGCGGCGATGGGCGTGCGCGGCAAGCCGATCCACGTGTGATGCGCCGGCAAGGGATTAGCGCAGCTAATCCCGCGCGGATTAGGCGCATCCGGCCGGCGGCGCTCAAGCGCCGACCGACGGCGGCCCGGCTTTGCCGGGTCGCAGCCGCCTTGCTCCTGATGGTGCCGCTGGCCACCCATGCGGCGCCCCAGGACGACCCCACCATCACCGTCGCCGCAGCCGACCCCGAAATGCGCGCCGCGATCGCCACCGCGCAGCGCGGCCTGCCGGTCTTCTTCGGCCACGCCACCGCGCCCGGCCCCGGCGAAACCGGCTTCATCGTCAAATACGACCTCGTGCCCGAGGAGCGCACCGAGTTTATCTGTGCCGAGATCATCTCGCATCGCGGCGACATCACGATCGCCCGCCTCGTCAACACCCCGCGCGACCATCGCTTCGCCAAGGGCGACCAGGTCACGGTCCGCGACAACCAGATCATCGACTGGGCCTATTTCCGCGACGGCACGCTCCAGGGCGGTGCGACGATGCGCGTCCTGATCGAGCGGATGGATGCCGCAGAGGCCCGCGCGATGCTCGATCGGCTGGGCTGGTAGGCTCCCAATAACGTCACCCCGGGCTTGACCCGGGGCCCCGCTTCTCTCTGGCGACGGAAGGGGCGGATTAAACCGCCCGCACCCGCTGCCCGGCCCGCGCCACGACCAGCGTCAGCACCGCCGACGCCACCGGGGCCAGCCACAGCGCATACCAGCCCCAGCGCCCCTGCGCCGCCGCGCCCAGCACCACACCCGACGCGAACCCCGCCCACAGCGCCAGATAGGGCACCCAGGTCCAGCGCTCGGCGTCGCCCATCAGCGCGCCGGCCAGCTTCTGCCCCATCCGCACCAGCGACCCGGTCATATAGGTCAGCCCGATCGAGACCTCGCCGTCGCGCTGGAACACGCCATTCTCGGTCCCCATCGCGCCCGCCAGCAGCAGCAGCACGATCGGCCCCGGCGCAAAACTCCCCAGCGCCGCCGCCGCGAGCAGCAGCAGCGTCACCGCCGCCATCACCGCATGGCGGTGCGACGCCCCGCTCGCGCGCGCGATCACGCTCGACAGGATCACCCCGCTGACGAAGCTCAGGATCAGCGCGCCGGCCATCGCAGCCACCCCGGTCTCGCCGGTGCCCAGCCCGACGCCCAGCCGCGTCGAGTTCCCGCTCATGAACGACGCGAAGAACCCGCCCAGGCTGGTGAACGCCAGCGCGTCGACGAACCCGGCCAGCGCCGCCAGCAGGACGGCGACCACGACAAGCGGCGATTCAGTACGGTGCATGGTACAGACTCGTTTTGAGTAAGACGGCCCCGGCCCGCTCCCCCACCCGGCCACCCATAGAATACACTGCCGTTGGGTGGCCGGGTGGGGGAGCGGGCCGGGGCCGATCAGCGACGCTGAAGCCAAGTCTAATGCCGCAGCGGCGCGCGCATCGCCAGTCCCCGTTTGACGCAAGCGCGCCAAGCCGTGAAACAGCCACGATGCCCAGCCCCGACACTGCCCAGATCGGCACCCTCCTCCCCTGGCTCGACTTGTTCGGGATCGCGGTGTTCGCCGCCACCGGCGCGCTCGCCGCAACGCGCCGCGCGCAGACGATGGTGACCGCGACCTTCTTCGCGCTCGTCACCGGAGTCGGCGGGGGGACGGTGCGCGACCTGCTGATCGGCGCGCCGGTCTTCTGGGTGCATGATGCCAGCGTCGCGGCTTTGTGCCTCGCGGTCGCGCTCGGCGTCTGGGTGACGCCGCAACGCTGGTGGAGCGACACCGCCTTTGCCTGGCTCGATGCGCTGGGGCTCGCCGCCTATGCCGCGTTCGGCGCGGCCAAGGCGCTGGGCTATGGCATCCCGCCGGTCCCCGCCGCGGTGATGGGCGTGGTGACGGCGTGTGTCGGCGGGATCATCCGCGATGTACTGGCGGGCGAGCCGTCGATCCTGATGCGGCCCGAACTCTATGTCACCGCCGCGGCGCTCGCCTCCTCGGTCTATGTCGCGCTCAGCCTCGCGGGCCTCTCCCCGCTTGCCGCCGGGCTCGTCGCTGCTATCGCCGGCTTCGGGCTGCGCGGCGCGGCGATCGTGTGGCGGCTCGGCCTGCCCAGCTATCGCGGCGGACGCTGAACCCCATTTCTCGTCCGCAGCCAGCAGGAACAGGCACAGTCGTCTCCGCGAATTTTAAGAGCCCCTCAGCCGATCTGTTCGCCCAATAGGGCCATAGCGGACGCCTAATGTCTATCGCTTACGAAAATCTGTCTTATTCTTTACTTCCCGTCATGCTGAACTTGTTTCAGCATCCATGGTGCAACTCGCCTTACCGCTGCCTGTTGCGCGATGGATGCTGAAACAAGTTCAGCATGACTGCGTAAAAGAGCGCGAGCACAGCCACCTGCGATAGCCCTTCCGTCCGGTCGGAGCGCCGCCGCGCGCGCGACGCGCTGACCGGCAGGAACTAGTCGATACGGCAGGAGCCCCTGCCTATTCCTCCAGCAACCACGCAATCGCCGTCTCGCGATCGGCATAGATTCCGAAATCCGGGCGCACCTCGCGCAACCGCCCGATTTGCAGCCGGGTGAGCGCGGAGGGGCTGACGAACGCCGCCTTGCGCGCCCACATCGCGCGCACCGCGGGGTTGTCGAAGGTGCGCTGCGTCTGGAGCAGCGTCTCCTTGGGCGCGACCGGCATTTCGGTCAGGTCGTACAGCGTGACGTGCCGCCCCACTGCGTCGCCCAGCGTCAGGATCGCCGCGCGGACCTCCTCGCCCAGCCAACTGGCATCCTCGGGAAGCAGGAAGCCGCGGATTCGCACATCGATCAGCAGCCGCTCGCGATCGATCGCGATGCTGTGCGACGAGGGTTCAGGGACGGCCATGCCCTATTTTACACAGGTATCGACTACAAAACATTGCGTTCCCGCAAAAATCAGTCCCGCACCACGCCGGTCTCGCTAAAACGGCGCGGCTCGACCGGCGGCACCTGCGGGTCGTTGAGCTCGCATTGCCAGATGCCGACATCGACCCAGCGGCCCTGCTTGAACCCGACTTCGCGATACACGCCCGCGCGGCGGAACCCGACCGACTCATGCAGGCGGATCGATGCGTCATTGGGCAGCGCGATCACGCTCACGGCATGGACGAAGCCCTGTTTGCGCAGCGTATCGATCAGCGCCTCGTACAACAGCCGCCCGGCGCCCTGTCCCTGCGCGACATCGGCCATATAGATCGTGGTCTCGACGACATAGCGATAGGCCGGGCGCTCGCGAAAGCGCGTGGCATAGGCATAGCCGATCACCCCGCCTTCGGTCGCGCCATTGGTCGCGACGATCCACGGATACAGCCCGTCGCTCGCCGCCATCCGCGTGCGCATCATGCGCGAATCGGGCGGATCGGTCTCGAACGACGCGGTGCCGACCAGGACGTGCGGCGCATAGATTGCGGCGATCGCGGCGGCGTCGCCGGGCTCTGCGGCGCGGATGCCGATCAACGCGACACCTGCGCGATCAACAGTTCGAACAGGCTCTGGTCGCTCGGCCGCGCCACTGCGGGTCCAATCCCCATGCACTCCAGGCAGCGCGCCTGCACCGATCCGCCCATCGCCAGCCGCCGCGCATCGCCCAGCGCCTGCGCCACCAGCGCGCGGCGCTCATCGGCGATGCGCCCGAACAGGTCGGTGCCCGCCTCGGGCTCGTCGACCCAGTCGCCATCGTCATCGCCGCCGCCCATCGTGTCGACCAGCAGCTTGCGCCAGCCGCTCACCTCCTGCTCCAGATACACCGGGTGCACCTTGGCGGGGTCGAGCTTCGCGCGGCGCGCCGCCTCGTCGATCGCGGCCTGTATCCCGCCGAAGCGGTCGACCAGCTTCAACTGGTGCGCGATGCCCCCGATCCACACCCTGCCCTGCCCGATTTCGTCGACGCGCTGCACGCTCAGCTTGCGCGAATCCGCCACCAGCTTGGTGAAGCGGGCATAGCCGCTCTCGATCGCCGATTGCAGGATGCGGTCGGTCACCGGGTTGATCCCCCCGGTCACGTCGGGCTGGCCGCTCAGCGGCGTGGTCTGCACCCCGTCGCTGGTCACCCCGATCTTGGCCAGGCTGTTCTCGAAGCTGGGGAGCAGCCCGAAAATGCCGATCGATCCGGTGATCGTGTTGGGCTGGGCAAAGATCACGTCGCCCGCCGTCGACACCCAGTAACCGCCGCTCGCGGCCAGGCTGCCCATCGACACGACGATCGGCAGCCCCTGCGCCTTGGCCTGGAGCACCGCCTGCCGGATCTTTTCCGATGCCATCGCCGATCCGCCCGGCGAATCGACGCGCACCACCAATGCCTTGAGCTTCTTCTCGGCCAGCCCTTTCAGCAACAGCGTGCTGACCGTGTCGCCGCCCGCGCTGCCGGGGCCCGCCTTGCCGTCGACGATCTCGCCCGCCACGGTGATCACGCCGATTGCGTCGCCGGGGGTCGGCGCGGGGTTGGCGGCGATCCAGTTGGACAGGCGGATCGCGGTGAAGCTGCCCGCGGGCTTGCCCGACGGCGCGCCCGCGATTTCCGCCACGCGCTTGCCGAACGCCATCCGGTCGCCCAGCTTGTCGACGATGCCATAGGACAAATTGGCCGCGGCGATGTCGCCGCCCGCGCCCGCGACGACTTCGTCGGGCTTGGTCAGATAATCGGCGATCCGCGCCTTGGGCCGCGCCTTGGCGACTGCACCCTTCCACTGGTCGAACAGCGCGCCGTACAGCGCGACATTGGCCTCGCGCGCCTCGGGCGACATGTCGCTCCGGATATAGGGTTCGACCGCCGACTTGAACTTGCCGACCTTGTAGACGTGCGCGGTGACGCCGAGCTTGTCGAGCAGGCCCTTGTAGTACAGGCCCGTGCGCCCCGGCCCCGCGAACAACGTGCCGCCCAGCGGATTGACCCAGACTTCGCTCGCGTTCGCGGCGATCAGATAGCCGCTGTCGGTATAGGCGGTCGCATAGGCCAGCACCGGCTTGCCGCTCGCGCGCACCCGGCCCACCGCCTCGGCGACCTCGGTGATCGCGGCGGGATAGCCGCCCATGAAATTGTCGAGGTCGAGTACCACGGCCTTGACCCGCGCATCGCCCTTCGCCGTGTCGAGCGCGCGGACCACGTCGCGCAGGCGAAGCTGCTTCGCCGCGCGCTGCCCGCTAAGCCCCGCGAACGGATCGGCTTCCTCGGGCTGCTCGACCAGCGTCCCGTCCAGCGCGACCACCAGCGCGCCGTCGCGCACCGCCGCGACATTGGGCTTGCTCGACAGCGCGGCGAACAGCCCCGCGAAGAACAGCAGCATGAACGCCAGGACCAGGAAGTCCTTGATCCCGACGAGCAGCTTCCAGGCGCCTCGAACCAGCTTCAAATGCCCGCTCCAATTTCCAAATGCGCCTCCCTGCTACCGGATGCCCGGTGCCGAGTAAACGACCGTATTATCGCGGCAACACAGGCCAAACATATTCGGGCGGACCCGTTGACGAATCGTGCGTCGCTGCGCATATGCCAGCCCGTTAGCACTCAACCGGATTGAGTGCTAAGCACCGTTTTCAACTTGAGAGGAACCCGCGCAATGACCTTCCGTCCGTTGCACGACCGCGTGCTCGTTCGCCGCGTCGAAGCCGAGGCCAAGACCGCCGGCGGCATCATCATCCCCGAGACCGCCAAGGAAAAGCCGCAGGAAGGCGAAGTCGTCGCCATCGGCACCGGCACCCGCGCCGAAAACGGCACGATCACCCCGCTCGACGTCAAGGCGGGCGACAAGATCCTGTTCGGCAAATGGTCGGGCACCGAGGTCAAGGTGAATGGTGAGGACCTCCTCATCATGAAGGAATCCGACATACTCGGGATCGTTGGCTGATTGTGACGGGGCCGGCTTCCGGTCCCTCCAGAGCCTAAACTTCGTAAACTTCCACTTACTTGAAAGGGCAGTCCCATGGCAGCCAAGGACGTAAAATTCAGCCGCGACGCGCGTGAGCGCATCCTCCGCGGCGTCGACATCCTCGCCGACGCCGTCAAGGTCACGCTGGGCCCCAAGGGCCGCAACGTCGTGATCGACAAGAGCTTCGGCGCTCCCCGCATCACCAAGGACGGCGTCACCGTCGCCAAGGAAATCGAACTCAAGGACAAGTTCGAGAATATGGGCGCGCAGATGGTGCGCGAAGTCGCCTCGAAGACCAACGACATCGCCGGCGACGGCACGACCACCGCGACCGTTCTGGCGCAGGCGATCGTCCGCGAAGGCATGAAGTCGGTTGCCGCCGGCATGAACCCGATGGACCTCAAGCGCGGCATCGATCTCGCCGTGATCAAGGTCGTCGAGGACATCAAGTCGCGCTCGAAGCCGGTTTCGGGCACCAATGAAATCGCCCAGGTCGGCATCATCTCTGCCAATGGCGACACCGTCGTCGGCGAGAAGATCGCCGAAGCGATGGAAAAGGTCGGCAAGGAAGGCGTGATCACCGTCGAGGAAGCCAAGGGCCTCGATTTCGAGCTCGACGTCGTCGAAGGCATGCAGTTCGACCGCGGCTACCTCTCGCCCTACTTCATCACCAACCCGGAAAAGATGACGGTCGAACTCGCCGATCCGTACATCCTGATCCACGAGAAGAAGCTCTCGAACCTGCAGGCGATGCTCCCGATCCTGGAAGCCGTCGTCCAGTCGGGCCGTCCGCTGCTCATCATCGCAGAGGATATCGAGGGTGAGGCTCTGGCCACGCTCGTGGTGAACAAGCTGCGCGGCGGCCTGAAGGTCGCAGCGGTCAAGGCGCCCGGCTTCGGCGATCGTCGCAAGGCGATGCTGGAAGACATCGCCGTCCTGACCAAGGGCGAAGTCGTCTCGGAAGACCTCGGCATCAAGCTCGAGTCCGTCACGCTCGGCATGCTCGGCACCGCCAAGCGCGTCACGATCGACAAGGACAACACCACCATCGTCGACGGTGCGGGTGAAGCCGACGCGATCAAGGGCCGCACCGATGCGATCCGTCAGCAGATCGAAGTCACCACCAGCGACTATGACAAGGAAAAGCTCCAGGAGCGCCTTGCCAAGCTCGCCGGCGGCGTGGCCGTGATCAAGGTCGGCGGCGCTTCGGAAGTCGAAGTCAAGGAGCGCAAGGACCGCGTCGACGACGCCCTGCACGCAACCCGCGCAGCCGTCGAAGAAGGCATCGTCCCCGGTGGCGGCACCGCGCTGCTGTACGCGACCAAGGCTCTCGAAGGCCTGAAGGGCGTCAACGAGGACCAGACCCGCGGCATCGACATCGTCCGCAAGTCGCTGACCGCGCTGGTGCGCCAGATCGCCACCAACGCCGGCCATGATGGCGCAGTGGTGTCGGGCAAGCTGCTCGACCAGTCGGACACCTCGTTCGGCTTCAACGCCTCGACCGACGTGTACGAGAACCTCGTGACCGCCGGCGTGATCGACCCGACCAAGGTCGTTCGCACCGCGCTCCAGAACGCAGCCTCGGTCGCGGGCCTGCTCATCACCACCGAAGCGGCGGTGAGCGAGCTTCCCGAGGACAAGCCGGCAATGCCGATGGGCGGCGGCGGCATGGGCGGCATGGGCGGCATGGACTTCTAAAGTCCGTTTCGTCCGGCGCCTAAGCGTCGAACCTAAAGCGAAGGGCCGGGGGGAAACTCCCGGCCCTTTTCTTTTTGTCGGAACCCACTTGACGTTATGCAATGAATTGGAGACGGCGTTTTTTTACAATAGTGGAGATTTATCCAGTGCTTGCTTGGTTGAGTGGTCGCCTGCGTTGCTTCAAGGGTAGGCATGAACGCTCCGAGCCGCGCATCCGGCGCGGCGCAGACCAGGCATTCATCAGCACCTGCCGTTTTTGCGGCATCCCGATGCAGCGCCGTGCCAAACGCGACTGGATCGTGATCTCGCGCAAGCATTATCGGTCTCTGCGCGGCCCGAACTGAAGCAGTGCGGCAAGCGTCGACAAAGCACTTCCCTTGATCGGCGAAGGGGGACACAAGCGGCTTTCCGGTGTCGCGCGCCGCGGCACCGCCCCCGCTCTGGAAAGCCCGGATGACCGAAATGTCCCGTCGTGATGCCCTTGCCGCCGCCGCACTGACCACGCTCGCCACGGCGATGCCCGCCTGGGGACAGGATGCCGCCCCCGCAGCCGGCCCGGCATGGGACCTGACCGAGATCTTCCCCGACGACGCGGCCTGGGACGCGGCGCGCAAACAGGCGCTCGCCGCGCTGCCCGGGCTCACCGCGTATAAGGGCCGGCTGGGCGAGAGCGCCGAGACGCTGGCTGCCGCGCTGGCGCTCCAGTCCGATCTGGGCCGCAGCGTCGCGCGCATCTATGTCTATGTCGGGCTCAAGAGCGACGAGGACGTCCGCAACGCCGCCTATCAGGAGAAGAAGGCACAGGCGCTCGACCTCTATACGGGCTTCGGCGAAGCGACCGCGTGGATCTCGCCCGAACTGCTGACGCTGGGCAAGGGCAAGATCGACGGCTTCGTCGCATCCAACGCGGCGCTGCGCACGCGTTTCGACTTCACTCTCGAGAACATCGTCCGCCAGGCGCCGCACACGCTGTCCGCCGAAGGAGAATCGCTGCTCGCCAGCGCGGGTGCCGCGCTCCAGGCGCCCGGCGACGTCTCGGGCCAACTGCGCTCGTCGGACATCCCCTGGCCGACGATCACGCTGTCGGACGGGCAGCAGGTCCGGCTCGACAGCCAGGGCTATAGCCTGCACCGCGACGCGCCCAACCGCGCCGATCGCAAGGCGGTGTTCGACGCCTTCTGGACCGCGCATGGCCAATTCCAGAACTCGTTCGGCGCGACCTATAGCGCGCAGGTCAAGACCGACATCTTCTACGCAAAGGCGCGCAAATACCCCAGCGCGCTGGCCGGCGCGCTGTCGAGCAACAACATCCCTGAAAGCGTGTACCGCACGCTGGTGGCGGAGGCGAATGCCGGCCTGCCCCAGCTCCATCGTTATTTCGAGCTGCGGCGGCGGATGCTCAAGCTGCCCGACCTCCATTATTACGACATTTACCCGCCCTTGGTCTCGCTCGACCGGCCCTTCACGCTCGACCAGATGCGCACGACGACGCTGGAGGCAGTCAAGCCGCTCGGCACCGATTATCAGGCGCGCATCGCAAAGGCGACCGCGGCGCGCTGGATGGACCCCTGGCCGCGCCCCGGCAAGCGTCCGGGCGCCTATATGCAGCCCGGCGCCTATGACGTGCATCCCTATCTGCTGCTCAACCTGTCGGAGAAATATGACGGGATGAGCACCTATGCGCACGAATGGGGCCATGCCCTCCACTCGCTGCTCGCCAACGCCGCCCAGCCCTATGAAAAGGCCGATTACCCGATCTTCCTCGCCGAGATCGCCTCGACGCTCAACGAACAGCTGCTCGTCGCGCACCTGATCGAGCGTGCGAAGACCAAGGAGGAGAAGCTCTTCTATCTCGGCCAGCAGATGGAGAATTTCCGCGGCACCTTTTATCGCCAGACGATGTTCGCCGAGTTCGAGCTGAAGGCGCACGACCTCGCCGAAGCGGGCGAAGGGCTGTCGGGCGAGAAATTCACGTCGCTCTATTTCGACCTGTTGAAGCGCTATCACGGCCCGGCAATGGGGTTCGATCCCGCCTATGCCAATGAATGGGCGTTCATCCCGCACTTCTACAACAGCTTCTATGTCTACCAATACGCGACCTGCATCGCCGCCGCGGCCTTCTTCGCGCAGGCGATCCTGAAGGGCGGCGCGAAGGAGCGCGACAATTATCTGTCGGTGCTGAAGGCGGGCGGATCGGATTACCCGGTCGACATCCTCAAGCGCGCGGGGCTCGATATGACCAGCCCGGCGCCCTATCGCGCGCTGGTCGCCGCGTTCAAGGACACGCTCGACCAGGCCGAGGCGCTGCTGGCCTGAACGCAGCGGCTGCGAGCGCGGCCCGGCGCCGCGCCCGCCAGGCCCTCAGCGCTTCATCGCTTCGATGATCTTCTTGACGTCCTGGCTGCGCCCGCGCGGCAGCACCAATATGTCGTCGCCCGACGCCACCACGATCAGGTCGCTCACGCCGACCAGCGCGACGCGCTTGCCCGAATCCGCCCGGACCAGGCAGCCGCTCGTCTCGATCGCGATCACGTCGCCGCCACAGACATTGCCGTCGGCGTCGCACGCGCTGATCGCATGGAGCGCGTCCCAGCTGCCGACGTCGTTCCACCCCATCGACACCGGGACGACCGCGACCCGCTCGGCGCGCTCCATCACCGCATAGTCGATCGAATCGGACGGACAGGCGGCGAACGCCTCGGCGTCGGGCCAGATCCGCGCGCCTTCGCGGCGCGCCTTGTCCATCGATTCCTGCGCCGCTGCCAGCATTTCGGGGGCGAAGCTGGCCAGCGCCGCCAGATATTTGTCGGCACGGAACAGGAAGATTCCGCCGTTCCACGCATGGTCGCCCGACGCCAGCATCGCCTCGGCCTTGTCGCGCGGCGGCTTCTCGACGAAGCGTGCCGCGCGGTGGACGCCCTCGGCAAGCGCGTCACCGATCTTGATCCAGCCATAGCCGGTCTCGGGCGCATCGGGGGCGATCCCGAACGTCACCAGCCAGCCATCCTCGACCAGCGGCAGCGCGCTGTGGATCGCGGCGTGGAACGCCGGCAGGTCGGCGATGACATGATCCGACGGCATCACCAGCAACGGCACGTCGCCCCCGCCCGCGGCAATCGCCGCGAGTGCGATCGCCGGCGCGGTGTTGCGCCCCATCGGCTCGAGGATCAGCGCCTGCGCGGCCGATTCGACCTGGGCAAGCTGCGCCTCGACGATATCGGCATGCGCGGCGTTGGCGACGACGATCGGCTTGGCGAAATTCTCGCCATTTGCCCGGCCCGCAGTGAGCTGGAGCATCGTGATCTCCGCCGTCAGCGGCAGCAGCTGCTTGGGCCGCTCCGGCCGCGACATCGGCCACAGGCGGGTACCCGACCCTCCCGACAGAATGACAGGAACGATCGGCTTCGATTCCGGCATTTCAATTCCCATGGTTCGATGTTTCGTCCTTAGTGCAACGCCGGCAACGGTCAAAGCGCGCACTTCGACCCGCCCGGCGCCAGGATTTTTACAACAAGCGGCGCCGATGTGTCGGGTTTGTTTACACTTCTCCCCTTAAAAGCCGAGTCCCATGATCCGGCTGTTCAAGCATTATGTCCCCAACGCCGTGCTCCTGCTCGGCATGCTGGACATCATCCTGCTGCTCGCCGCGGGTGAGCTTGGCTGGCTCCTGCGCGCGCATCAGCTCGGCATGACGCCCGCGCCGATGGGCTCGCGGCTCCCGCAGCTCCTGGCCTATGCCGTGACGACACAGCTCGCGATGGTCGCGGTGGGGGTCTATGGCGCCGATGCGCTGCAATCCTTGCGCTACGCCACGGCGCGGCTGATCGTCGCCACGTCGCTGGGCGTCATCGGCCTCTCCTCGCTTTATTTCCTGCTCCCCTCGATCAGTTTCTGGCGATCGAACCTGCTCTACGCGATGTTCGCCTCGCTCGGGTTGCTGGTGTTCCTGCGCATCCTTCTCGGCAAGACGCTGGGCAGCCAGGCGTTCAAGCGCCGGATCGTGGTACTGGGCGCGGGCGCGCGCGCGGCGCGGCTCAAGGCGCTGGCCCAGGTGCCGGGCGCGGGCTTCGCCGTCGTCGGCTATGTCGCGATGAGCGAGGCCAACCGCGCCATTCCGGAGGCCATCGCCCGCGACGCGATCTACAACCTCGCCGACCATGTCGTCCTGCTCAACGCCAGCGAAGTCGTGCTCGCGCTCGAGGAGCGACGCAACGCGCTGCCGCTCAAGGACCTGCTGCGGATCAAGACCACCGGGGTCCATGTCAACGAGATCTCGACCTTCCTCGAACGCGAGACCGGGCGCGTCGACCTCGACAGCGTCAACCCCAGCTGGCTGATCTTCTCCGACGGCTTTTCGTCGGGGCGGATGTTCTCCAGCGCGTTCAAGCGGCTGTTCGACATCGCGGCGAGCACGCTGCTGCTGCTGCTCAGCGCCCCCCTCGTCCTGCTCACCGCGATCCTCATCAAGCTGGAGAGCAAGGGCCCCGCCTTCTACCGCCAGCGCCGCGTCGGGCTGTACGGCCAGGGCTTCGACGTCATCAAGCTGCGCTCGATGCGCGAGGATGCCGAAGTCGCGGGCCAGGCGGTATGGGCGGAGAAGAATGATCCGCGCATCACCCGCGTCGGCCGCGTCATCCGCCTGCTCCGCATCGACGAGCTGCCGCAATGCTGGACGGTGCTGAAGGGCGAGATGAGCTTTGTCGGCCCGCGCCCCGAACGCCCGCAATTCGTCGAGGATCTCGAACAGAAGCTGCCTTATTACGCCGAACGCCATATGGTGAAGCCGGGGATCACCGGCTGGGCCCAGATCAACTATCCCTATGGCGCGTCGATCGAGGACAGCCGCCAGAAGCTCGAATATGACTTGTTCTACGCCAAGAATTATTCGCCCTTCCTCGACCTGCTGATCCTCCTCCAGACGTTGCGCGTGGTGCTGTTTCCGGAGGGCGCGCGCTGATGGCGGCGGCGTTCAATATCTGGACGCACGCACTTGCCGCCTTGCTGTTCGGCGCGCTGGCACTCTGGGCATTGCGCTCGGGGCCCGAGGGCATGCCCCGCCGCCCGCTCGCGACGGCGCTGGTGCTGACGGCGTTATGGGCGCTGGCCGTGGCGGGGATCGGACCGAACGATCCGGTCGCGCGCGTCGCGGAGACGCTGCGCAACCTCGCATGGCTGGGCTTGATGCTCGTCCTCCACCGCCGCGACGGCAAGGCGCGCCCGCCGCGCGCGCTCGACACCGTCTACGGCGTCGTGATGCTCGTCGCACTCGCCGCGCTGGTCGCGCATCTGGTCGTCGCAGGCCAGGGCCCCGCCATCGCCGCCCAGGTCGAAGGCGGCGTGCTGCTGCTGCGGATGCTCGTCGCGGTCGCCGCGCTGGTGCTGGTCCAGGAGCTTCATGCCGCGCTCCATCCCGCGGCGGGGGGCGGGCTCAAATGGCTCGTGCTCGCGCTGGCGGGGATGTGGCTGGTCGACTTCGCGCTGTTCGCAATCGCCTATCTGTCCGCCGACGGCCCCCCGTCGCAACCGGCGCTGCGCGGCATCGCGATGATCGGCGTCGCCCTCGCGCTCGGCGTCGGGTTCCAGCGCAAGGGACAGTGGAACCTCCAGGTGTCGCGCGCCGTCACCTATCAGTCGCTCTCGCTCATCGCGATCGGTGCCTATTTCGCCGTCCTCGCTTTGACCACCAGCGCGATCGCCACGATCGGCGGCGGCCATGCGCGGCTGCTCCAGACGGCGTTCGTGCTCGGATCGACCGCCGCCATATTGACTTTGGTGTCGAACAGCTGGCTGCGCGCCTGGGCGAAGGTCAAGCTGGCCAAGCATCTGTTCCGCCACCGCTATGACTATCGCGCCGAATGGATGCGCTTCACCGAGACGCTGGGCGCGCCCGACGGCGCCGCGCCGCTCGACGAGCGCATCGTCAAGGCGATCGCCGACCTCACCGATTCGCCCGCAGGCGTGCTGCTCGTGCCCGACGGTGCCGCGCTCGGCGTCGGCGCGAGCTGGAACTGGGACCGCAGCACGCTTCCCGTCGCCAGCGACGCGCCGCTCGCCGCCTATCTCGGCGCGACCGGGCGCATCGTCGAGCTGGATCCCGTTCGCCAGCGCTCCGATACCGGCGCGGAGGCCAGCGCGATCCCGCAATGGATGCTCGACCTGCCCGAGGCCTGGGTACTGGTGCCGCTGCCGCATATGGCGAGCCTTGCCGGCGCGATCCTGCTCGCGCGCCCGCCGATCGACCGTCCGCTCGACTGGGAGGATTTCGATTTGCTCAAGGTCGCCGGGCGCCAGGTCGCGAGCCACCTTGCCGAGGCGCGCGCACACGAGGCGCTGGCCGACGCCCGGCGCTTCGACGAGTTCAACCGCCGCTTCGCCTTCATCCTCCACGACATCAAGAATCTGGTGAGCCAATTGACGCTGACCGCGCGCAACGCCGAACGCCATGCCGACAATCCCGAATTCCGCGCCGACATGGTCGCGACGCTCCAGGAATCGGCCGTGCGGATGAACGCCCTGCTCGCCCGGCTGTCGCAGCATCATCGCGGCCGGCGCGAGGCGCCGCACCCGGTCGAGATCGTCCCCGTGGTCGAACGCGTCGCCGCCCAGCGCCGCCGCCAGCATCCGGTGCTGGTCACCGGCGCGCTCGCCGCGGTGGCACAGGCGGATCCGGCGGGGCTCGAGCAATTGCTCGGCCATCTCGTCCAGAACGCAATCGAGGCGAGCCCGCCGACCGAGCCGGTGATGCTCGCCGTGTCCACCGATGCCGACGAAGTGCGCATCGACGTGATCGATCGCGGCTGCGGCATGTCCCCCGGCTTCGTCCGCGACAAGCTGTTCAAGCCGTTCGTCTCGTCGAAGGAGGGCGGGTTCGGGATCGGCGCGTTCGAGGCGCGCCAGCTTGCCGATGCGATGCAGGGCCGGCTGGAGGTCACGTCGCGCGAAGGCGTCGGCACGCGCTTCCGGCTGGTGCTGCGCGCCGCGCGCGCGACCGACGCCGACGTGGAGCGCGCCGCATGACCGCCGTTCGCAAGCTGCTGATCGTCGAGGACGATGCCGGGCTCCAGCGCCAGCTCCGCTGGGCCTATGAAGGCTATCAGATCCACAGCGCGACCGACCGCGACGAAGCCATCGCGCTGGTCCGCGCCGAGGAGCCGCAGGTCGTGACGCTCGACCTCGGCCTGCCCCCCGACCCCGACGGCACCAGCGAAGGCTTTGCCACGCTCGAGACGATCCTGAAGCTCCGCCCGGATACCAAGGTGATCGTCGCCTCGGGCCACGGCGCGCACGACTCGATGCTCCGCGCGATCGCGCTGGGGGCGTGGGATTTCTACCAGAAGCCGATCGATGTCGACGCGCTGGGGATGATCGTCGCGCGCGCGTTCCACGTCCATGCGCTTGAGGCCGAGAATCGCCGCCTCGCCGAACGCGCCGATGCCGGCATCGTGCTCGGCGGGATGATCACCGGCGCGCCCGAGATGCTCAAGGTCACCCGCACGATCGAGCGCGTTGCGGGCGCCGATGTCTCGGTGATGCTGCTCGGCGCCAGCGGCACCGGCAAGGAATTGCTCGCGCGCGGTCTCCACGATGCCTCGCCGCGCAAACGCGGCGCGTTCGTCGCGATCAATTGCGCCGCGATCCCCGAGACGCTGCTCGAATCGGAGCTGTTCGGCCACGAAAAGGGCGCGTTCACCGGCGCGGTAAAGACCACCGAGGGCAAGATCGAACAGGCGCAGGGCGGGACGTTGTTCCTCGACGAAGTCGGCGACATCCCGCTCCCGCTCCAGGTAAAGCTGCTCCGCTTCCTCCAGGAGCGCGTGATCGAGCGGATCGGCAGCCGCAAGTCGATCGCGGTCGACACCCGCATCGTCTGCGCGACGCATCAGGATGTCGATGCGATGGTCGCCGACGGCCGCTTCCGCGACGATCTTTATTATCGCCTTGCCGAGATCGTCGTGCGCATCCCCTCGCTCGCCGAGCGGCCGGGGGACGCGGGGCTGCTCGCGCGGCATTTCCTCAAGAAATATGCCGCCGCGATGCGCGCGCCGGTGCGCAGCTTCGCCCCCGACGCGCTCGCCGCGATCGATGCCTGGGGCTGGCCCGGCAATGTCCGCGAGCTGGAAAACCGCGTGAAGCGCGCGGTGATCATGGCCGATGGCAAGAGCGTCACCGCTGCCGACCTCGATCTCGCCGCCGATCCCGAGGCCGCGCCGGTCAACCTCAAGGCGGCGCGCGAGCTGGCCGATCGCAAGGCGATCCGCCACGCGCTGGCACGGGCCGAGGGCAATATCTCGGGCACCGCGCGGCTGCTCGGGATCAGCCGCCCGACGCTCTACGACCTGATGAAGGCCTATGACCTCCAGCCCTGAGCGCGCCCGCCGCGTGCCCATGCTCCGCCGCGCGCTCGTCCTGGGCGGTGCGCTCGGCGTGTTCGCGATCCTGCTCGGCTGGCTGCTGCTGGCGCCCGCGCGGCAGGACCCCGACGCCGCGCAGGAGGCCACTGCCCGCGCATTCGCCCTGCTCGCCGCGGACAATGCGACCTCGGCGCGCAACGCCGCGCTCGACGCGGTGCGCAGCGATCCCGCCAATGCCGAGGCGCACCGCGCGCTCGCGGTCGCGATGCTCGCGCTCGGCGACGGGCTGGGCGCCGAGGCCGAGCTTCAGCGCGCCGTCGATTCCGGCACCGACTCGGGGCAGCTCGCCCATCTGCGCGCGCACGCCTTCCTGCTCCAGGGCAATGTCGACAAGGCGCTGGCCGAATCCGACCGGACCGACGCGCGCTTCCGGCCCTATGGCCTGCGGATGCGCGCGCGTGCGCTGACTGCGGGCGGCGACTATGCCGGCGCGCTTGCGGCGCTGGACGCAGCAATACGGATCGCCCCGCGCGATGCCGATGTCTGGACCGATGTCGCGCGTTTCAAGCGGACTGCGGGCGATCTGCTCGGCGCGATCCAGGCGTCCGAACAGGCCGTCAAGCTCGCCCCCGGCAATGTCGACGCGCTGGTGCTGCGCGGCGTGCTCGTCCGCACCCAGTTCGGGCTTATCGCCGCGCTCCCCTGGTTCGAGGCCGCGCTCGCCCGCGATCCCGCGGACCATGATGCGCTGATCGAATATGCCGCGACGCTCGGCGATGCCGGACAGACCGTCGCGTCGCTCGCCGCCACCCGCCGCGCGCTCGATGCCCGCCCGGGCAGTCCGCAGGCCTTGTACCTTCAGGCGGTGATCGCCGCGCGCGCGGGCCGGTTCGATCTGGCGCGCAGCCTGCTCGAACGCACCGGCGGCGGGGTCGATTCGCTTCCCGGCGCGCAGCTGCTCGCCGCGACGCTCGATCTTCAGGCGGGCGCGAACGAACAGGCGATCGGTCGGCTGCGCGGCATCGTCGGCGCCCAGCCGCTCAACCTGTCGGCGCGCAAGCTGCTCGCGCTCGCGCTGCTGCGCACCGATGCGGCGCGCAACGCGATCGACACGCTGCGCCCCGTCGTCGCACGCGGCGACGCCGACAGCTATGCGCTGACGCTGGTCGCGCGCGGGTTCGAGCGGATCGGCGATCGCGCCGCCGCCGCGCGCTTCCTCGATCGCGCCGCGCTGCCGGGACTGGCCGAGCCCGGCGCCTTCCGCGCCGATGACAGCGCCGCGGTGCTCGCCGCCGATGTCGCCGAGCGCCCCGGCGATCCCGCCGCGACGCTGCCGCTGATCCGCGCGCTGATCGACCAGGGCGACATGGCCGGCGCGCTCGCCCATGCGCGCGATGTCGTTGCGAAGAATTTCGGCGCCCCCGCCGCGCATCTCTTGCTCGGCGACGTGCTGATGCTGATGGCGCGCCCCGCCGACGCCTCGGTCGCTTATCGCAATGCCGCCGATCTCCGCTTCGATTCGCCGACGATGCTGCGGCTGGTCGATGCGCAGGATCGCGCGGGCAGGCGCGCGGAAGCCGCAAACACGCTCGCGCTGTTCCTGTCGCAAAACCCGGTGGACATCGCCGCGCTGCGCCTGTCCGCGCACTGGCAGCTTGCGGCGGGCGATTATGAGCCGGCGATCGACACGCTCGAACGCCTCCGGCTGCGGATCGGCGACGGCGACGCCGCGCTCAATGCCGAGCTGGCCTATGCCTATGCCGGCGCGGGCGAGGCAGAGGCCGCGGCAGAGTTCGGCGAGGCCGCCTATGCGCTCGCCCCGTCCAACCCGGCTGCCGCCGACGCGTTCGGCTGGGCGCTGTATCGCGGCGGCGACCTGCCCGGCGCGGTCGAACTGCTGCAAAAGGCCGTCGCGCTGGCGCCGCGCCATCCGGGGCTGCGCTGGCACCTGGCACAGGTCTATGCGGATCTGGACCGCCGGGGCGATGCGCGCGCGCAGGCACAGGCCGCGCTTGCCGATCCCGGCTTCCCCGATCGCGCCGCCGCAACCGCGCTCGTCGCGAAAATGGGCTGACCGCGGGCGAGGCTTGTCCCTATAGCGGCGCGATGACCGACGCCCTCACTCGCATCGCCGACGCACTCGAGCGCATGGCCCCGCCGCCGCTGCCCGCCGCCGATCCGCTGGCGCACCCCGCCTATGTGTGGCGCGGCGATCGCCTCGCCGCCGCGCGCGCCTTTGCGCCGCTGCCGCTGGCGATGCTGCGCGGCGTCGACAAGCAACGCACCGCGCTGCTCGCCAATCTCGAACGGCTCTCGGCGGGGCATGCCGCGCAGGACGTGCTGCTGTGGGGCGCGCGCGGCACCGGCAAGTCGGCGCTGGTCAAGAGCGCGGTCGGCGCGGTGCAGGCGGCGGGCGGCGCGCTCGCGCTGGTCGAGGCGACGCCCGAGCATCTCGATTCGCTGCCCGATCTGTTCGCGACGATCGCCGCCACGACGCGGCCCTTCGCGATCTTCCTCGACGATCTCGGCTTCGACGCCGCTGGCGACGCCCGCGCGCTGCGTTCGCTGCTGGAGGGCGGGGCCGAAGCGCGCCCGGCCAATGCCCGGCTGCTCGTCACGTCGAACCGCCGCCACCTCATCCCCCGCGACCTGGCGGAACAGGACAGCGCGATCAATCCGCGCGATTCGATCGACGACAGCCTCGCGCTCGCCGACCGTTTCGGGCTCAGCCTCGGCTTCCACGCGATCGACCAGGATCTGTATCTCGATATCGTCCGCGGCTATGCCGATGCGCACGGCCTGTCCTTCGACCCTGCCGAGGCCGTGAACTGGGCGACGCGGCGCGGCAGCCGGTCGGGGCGAGTCGCCTGGCAATATGTCGTCGACCTGGCGGGACGCACTGCCAAGTATTTGTGAAATAATATTGATCTCGATCATTACGCCTACGCTCTTGGCTTGACAGCGGCACGTGGCCGGGTGTCACTCCTGCCATGGGGCGGATAGGCGAACTGGATCTTCCGGATCGGCTTGCGGGAACTTTGCCACGCTGGCTGACGTCGGTGTGCGTCGGGTTGCTCGCGACGACCTGTGCCGGCGTGTTGCGCTTCGCGCTCGACCTGCTCGTGCCGGGCGCGGCGGTATTCCCGCTGATCTTCCCCGCGGCGATGATCGCCACCTTGTTCGCCGGATGGCGCGCCGGAGCGACCTGCGGCACGATCTCGATCCTCTTCTCCTGGTATTATCTGTTTCCGATCCGCGGCTCGTTCCTGTTCGAGAACCCGGCGGCGGCGGTATCGGTCGGCAATGTCGCGGTCGCCTGCGCGATCACCGTGACGCTCGCCGAGATCTTCCGCCGCGCGGTCCACCGCGTGGCGCGCGAGCGTGACCGTGAACTGGCCGAGCGCGACCTGCTGCTCGAGGAATTCGAACACCGCGTGAAGAATAATTTCGCGCTGGTCGCCTCGCTGCTCGAGATGCAGCGGCGCCGCGCGGGCAGCGGCGAGACCGCGGAGGCGCTCACCACGGCGCTGTCGCGGATCGAAAGCATCGCGCGCGCGCGCATCGCCATCTCTATCGCGGCAGCGGTTCGCCCGGCATGGTCGACATCGCTGCCTATCTCCACGAACTCTGCGCCGCGCTGGCCGAGGCGCTGTTCCTGCGCGGCGCGATCGCGCTGAACTGCGATGCCGAACCCGCCACGATGCCGCGCGACCGCGCCGTGACGCTGGGGCTGATCGTCAACGAACTCGTCACCAACGCCGCCAAGCACGCCTTCACCGATCGCGAAACCGGCACGATCACGGTTCGCTTCGTCTCCGCCGAACCGGGATGGCGGCTGATCGTCGCCGACAACGGCACCGGCATCCCCGCCGAACGCGCACCCCGTCCCGGCAGCGGGCTCGGCCAACGGCTGATCGACGGGTTTGCGCGTCAGGCAGGCGGCACGATCGACACGCGCAGCGGCCCCAAAGGCACCACCGTCACTGTCCTGCTGACCGAGTAACCCCTTACCCCAGCGCTTCGACTTGCTCCGCCAGCTCCAGCCAGCGCAGCTCCGCCGCATCCTTCTCCGCCCGCAGCGCTTCGATCCCGTCGGTCAGCGCCGCGAACCGCTTCGGATCGCGCGTATACAGCGCCGGGTCGGCCAGCGCCGCCTCGTCGCGCACGATCTGCGCCTCGATCTCCTCGATCCGCTTGGGCAACAGGTCATAGTCGCGCTGGTCCTTATAGGTCAGCTTGGTCGCCCTCGGCTTCGGCGCTTCCGCCGCGACCACGGGCTTGGCGACCTTGCGCCCCTCGGGCTTCGCGGTCCGCCGCGCCGCCCAGTCGGCATAGCCGCCCGCCACGACATCCACCGTCCCGCTGCCGTCCAGCCCCAGCGTGATCGTCACCGTCCGGTCCAGAAAGTCGCGGTCATGGCTGACGATCAGCACGGTGCCGTCATAATCGGAGATCACTTCCTGCAACAGGTCGAGCGTCTCGAGGTCGAGGTCGTTGGTCGGCTCGTCGAGCACCAGCAGGTTCGAAGGCCGCGCGAATTCGCGCGCCAGCAACAGCCGCGACCGCTCGCCGCCCGACAGCGTCCCGATCTTCGCATCCGCCAGCGAAGGCTCGAACAGGAATTCCTTCAGATAGCCATGGATATGCTTGCGCACCCCCAGCACGTCGATCCACTCGCCGCCCTGGGTCAGCACGTCGCGCACCGTCTTGGCCGGGTCCATCAGGCTGCGCTGCTGGTCGATGAACACCATGTCCAACGTCTTGGCCAGCCGCACGCTGCCCTCGTCGGGCGCCAGCTCGCCGGTCAGCAGCTTGAGCAAGGTCGTCTTGCCCGCGCCGTTCGCCCCGACCAGGCCGATGCGGTCGCCGCGCGTCACGCGCAGCGTCAGGTCCTTGATGATCGTGCGATCACCGAACCGCTTCGTCACGCCCTTGGCGTCGATCACCACCTTGGTCTGCGCGCCGTCCGAACCGATCGCCAGCTTGGCCGAACCCTGCGGCCCCAGCATCGATGCCCGCTCGGCGCGCATTTCCTTGAGCTTGGTCAGCCGCCCCTGGTTGCGCTTGCGCCGCCCGGTCACCCCGCGCAGCAGCCAATGCTCCTCGATCTTGAGCTTGGCGTCGAGCTTCTGGGCGTTGCGCTCCTCATCGGCATAGACTTGCTCGGTCCATGCCTCGAACCCGCCAAAGCCGATCTCGGCCCGCCGGATCGCGCCGCGATCGAGCCACAAAGTCTGCCGCGTCAGCCGCGTCAGGAACGTCCGGTCATGGCTGATCGCGACGAACGCGCCATTATAGCGGCTCAGCCAATTCTCCAGCCAGTCGATCGCCGCGATGTCGAGATGGTTGGTCGGCTCGTCCATCAACAGCACATCGGGATTCTGCGCCAGCGCGCGCGCAATCGCCGCCCGCCGCCGCTCGCCGCCCGACGCGGTCGCCGCCTCGCGGTCCAGCGCGACGCCGAGCTGGTCGGCAATCGCCTCGACTTCATAACGTTCGGGGGCATCGTCGCCGCCCAGCGCGAAATCGAGCAACGTCGCATATCCCTCGACCTTGGGGTCCTGCTCGAGGATCACGACCTTGGTCCCCGGCTGGATCACCCGCCGCCCCTCGTCCGAATCGATTCTGCCCGCGATCAGCCGCAACAGCGTCGATTTGCCCGCGCCGTTGCGCCCGATCAGCGCCAGCCGGTCGCGCTCGCCGATATAGAGGTTGAGGCCGCGAAACAGCCAGCCATGCCCCTGGACGAGGCCTAGATTTTCATATGCAAGAATTGGTGCCGCCATGCGCCTCGCCTAGGGTCCGCGGGTCCATCGGGCAAGCGCTTGCGGACCCAAGCTGTTGCCCATGGGTTACGCGGTGCTGACAAGCGTGTTCAGGGGCTATTCAATGCGACACCCCTATGCGATGCCGATGGTGATGGTGGCTCAGCGGGTTCTACATGCGTGCCTGGCGGCGGTTTCGCTCGCCGGCGCCGCTGCCGTGGTGCCGCCGGCGGCGGCGCAGGACTATGGCCAGGGCGCCGCCAGCGAGCGCCGGCAAAAGGGCCAGAACCTCCCCGTGCGCGAGATTGAGCGCCGCGTGATCCCGCGGATGCCGGGGGCGCAATATCTGGGATTCGACTATGATCCGGCGACGGACATTTACACGCTCAAGTTCCTGCGCAATGGATCGGTGATCTGGGTGGATGTCGATGGCCGTTCGGGCCAGATACTCCGCCGCACCGGCAATTGACGCGGGCCGCCAGCACGCGACGAGGATGATGATATGCGACTTTTGATCGTCGAGGACGAGCCCAATCTGGGCCAGCAGCTCCGCAACGCGCTGGAGGGGGCCGGTTACGCCGTCGATCTCGCCACCGATGGCGAGGAGGGGCATTTCCTCGGCTCGACCGAGCAATATGACGCGATCCTCCTCGACCTCGGCCTGCCTGAGATCGACGGGCTGACCGTGCTCGATCGCTGGCGCAAGGAAGGCAAGACCACGCCCGTGCTGGTGCTCACCGCGCGCGATAGCTGGTCGGACAAGGTCGCCGGGCTCGATGCCGGCGCCGACGATTATGTCGCCAAGCCGTTCCAGACCGAGGAGCTGATCGCGCGCCTCCGCGCCCTTATCCGCCGCGCCTCGGGCAATGCCTCGGCAGAGCTGATCGCGGGCGACATCCGCCTCGATACGCGCTCGGGCAAGGTCACCAAGGACGGCGAGCCGGTCAAGCTGACCGCGCAGGAATATAAGCTCCTGTCGTACCTGCTCCACCACAAGGGCAAGGTCGTCAGCCGCACCGAGCTGATCGAGCATATCTACGACCAGGATTTCGATCGCGATTCGAACACGATCGAAGTGTTCGTGACCCGCATCCGCAAAAAGCTGGGCGCCGACGTCATCACTACGATCCGGGGGCTGGGCTACAGCCTCGAGGAGCCCGCCGGGGCCGCCTGATCGCATGGCGTTCCTCGGCCTGACGCTGCCCGGCTTGTCGCGGCTGTTCGGTCGGCGCGAGCCGCCAATGGCGGCTGCGCCGGACGTTGCGGTGGCGCCGGGCGAGAACGACGATTCGCCGCCGCTGCCGCGCCATTATGTCCGCGCCACCGGATCGGTCAGCCGGCGGATGCTGCTGATCGCGAGCGCGTGGATCATGGTGCTGCTGCTGGGCGGCGGCGTCGCGCTCGACCGCGTGCTCACCGGCGCGATCACCCGCAATTTCGACGAACAGCTCGATTATCTGCTCAACGCGATGATCGTCTCGGCGGAGATCGGCCCCAATGGCGAAGTGCTCAACAGCCGCCAGCTCGCGGACCAGCGCTTTCTGGAGCCGGGATCGGGCGCCTATTGGCAGATCAGCGGCAAGGGGTTCGAGCCCTATAAGTCGATGTCGCTCTGGGACCGGCGCCTGCGCGTCGGCCCGCGCACCGACAGCCAGGACCTGTACATCTATGACAGCGACGAATTCGTAGAAAAAACGCCGCGCGCCGATCAATATGCCGATACCTCGGGCGACCAGATGCTGCGCATCGCCGAGCGCGACCTGACGCTGCCGGGCTCGCCCGTGCTGTGGCGCTTCCAGGTCGCGCAGGCCCGCGACACGCTGGATGCCCAGATCACCGCGCTGCGCCGCACGCTCGTCCGCAGCTTCCTGCTGCTCGGGCTCGGGCTGATCGTGATGGTCGGGTTGCAGACCTGGTACGGGCTGCTTCCCTTACGCAAGGTCCGCTCCGAAATCGCGCGGCTGCGCGCGGGCAAGTCGAAGCGGATCGAGGACCGGATGCCCGCCGAGATCGCGCCGATGGTCGAGGAGCTCAACGCGCTGGTCGAGCATAATGATCGCCAGGCCGAGGAGGCGCGGCGCCATGCCGGCAACCTCGCCCATGCGCTGAAAACGCCGCTCAGCGTGATCATGAACGCCGCGGCGGCGGGGCAGGACGATCTCGCCCCCACCGTGATCCGCGAGGCGCGGACGATGCGCCGCCAGATCGATCACCACCTCGCCCGCGCCCGCGCGGTGGGGCGGCGAGGCAGCGCGCACAGCCGCGCGCCGGTATGGCCCTCGATCGAGGCGGTCGAGCGCGCCGTCGCGCGGCTCTACCCCAATGTCCGCATCGACATCGACGGCGAAAAGACGCTGATCGCGCATATCGAACGCCAGGACCTCGACGAAATCCTCGGCAACCTCGTCGAAAACGCCGCAAAATATGGCGGCGGCAGCGTGTTCATCACCGCTGGCGTCGATGCCGGTTTCGTCGAGATCATGATCGAGGACGACGGTCGCGGCATCCCCGAGGCCGACCGCATCCGCATCTTCGATCGCGGCGTGCGCCTCGACACCGGCAAGCCCGGCACGGGGCTCGGCCTCGCGATCGTGCGCGACGTCGCCGAAATCTACGACGGCACCGTCAGCCTCGAGGAAAGCGAAGACCTGGGCGGGCTGCTCGTCCGGCTGCGATTGCCCGCGGCGGGTTAAGCGCTCGCGCGCGTGGGGCTCAGCGCGCGCATCGCCTCGGCGGCGATCGTCAGGCTGCGCTTGCGGGCCTCGTGGTCGAACATCGCGCTGGTCAGCATCAGCTCGTCGGCGCCGGTCCGCGCGAGGAACGCCGCGATCTGGTCGCGTATCTTCTGCGGTCCGCCGATCGCCGATGCCGACAGCACCTGCGCCAGCATCGCCTCGCCCTGCGCGCCCAGTGTCTCGCGATAGCCGCGCACCGGCGGGGGCAGCTTGATGCCGCGCCCGGTGCGGATCGCGACGAATGCCTGTTGCTGCGACGTCGCCAGATATTCGGCTTCCGCGTCGTCGTCCGCGGCGAACACGTTGAAGCCCAGCATCACATGCGGCCTGGCCAGCGCCTCGGACGGGCGGAACGTCCGGCGATACACGCCGATCGCCTCGTCCATCAGCCCGGGCGCGAAATGCGAGGCAAAGGCGTAGGGCAGCCCCAAAGCGGCGGCGAGCTGCGCGCCGAACAGGCTGGAGCCCAATATCCACAGTTTCACATCCGCCCCCGCCCCCGGCGTCGCGCGGATGCCGGTCCTGCCGTCATCGGCGAAATAGCTCTGCAATTCCTGCACGTCGCGCGGGAATTCGCTGCCGTCGCTGTCCATGCCGCGCCGGATCGCCGCGGCGACGCGCTGGTCCGATCCGGGCGCGCGGCCCAGCCCCAGGTCGATGCGCCCGGGGAACAGCGCGTCGAGCGTGCCGAACTGCTCCGCCACCTGGAGCGGCGCATGGTTGGGCAGCATGATCCCGCCCGCGCCGATACGGATACGCGACGTCGCCTGCCCGACATGCGCGATCACCACCGCGGTCGCGGCGCTGGCGATGCCCTCCATCCCGTGATGCTCCGCCACCCAATAGCGGTTGAAGCCCAGCGATTCGGCGTGGACGGCAAGATCGGCGGCATTGGCGAGCGCCTGGGAAACCGTCCCGCCCTGAATCACGGGGACGAGGTCGAGCAGTGAATAGCCTGTCATGTCCTTCACATGGGGAGCCCCACACCCGCTTGCCACCCCCGCGCCCGCGCCCTATCGCGCCCGCCATGGCGCCCGAGCTTTCCCATGTCCGCACCTGGATCTTCGATCTCGACAACACGCTGTACCCGGCCAGCAGCAACCTGTTCCCGATGATCGATGCCCGGATCGGCGACTATGTCCGCACGCTGCTGGCCTGCGACGCCGAAGAGGCGCACCGCATCCAGAAGGGCTATTTCCACGCCCATGGCACGACGCTGTCGGGGCTGATCGCCGATCATGGCGTCGATCCGCACCATTATCTCGATTTCGTCCACGACATCGACATGACCGTGCTGGAGCGCAACGAGGCGGTGGTCGAGGCGCTGACGCTGCTGCCGGGGCGCAAGCTGGTCTTCACCAATGGCGACGTGAACTATGCAGGCAAGGTGCTCGACCGCCTCGGCCTCGGCGCGACGTTCGAGGCGATTCACGATATCCACGCCACCGCCTATCGGCCCAAGCCCGAGCCGATCGCCTATCAGGGGCTGTGCGACGCCTATGCGCTGGACCCGCACGAATGCCTGTTCGTCGAGGACATGGCGCGCAACCTGAAGCCCGCCAAGGCGATCGGGATGACCACCGTGTGGATCGACAACGGCTCCGAACAGGGCATCGATCAGGACCGCAGCTTCATCGACTATAGCGTGGCCGATCTGGGCGATTGGCTGCACGACATATTGGAGACCCCGCAATGACCGATCTCGCCACCACCATCGACGCCGCCTGGGAAGCCCGCGCGGAGCTGGGCTTTGCCACCACCGGCGCCGTGCGCGAGGCGGTGGCGGAGGCGCTGCGCCTGCTCGACAGCGGCCAGGCCCGCGTCGCCGAGCCGGTCGAGGGCGGCTGGCAGGTCAACCAGTGGCTGAAGAAAGCCGTGCTGCTCAGCTTCCGCCTCAACGACAATGTGCTGGTCGAGGGGCCGGGCGGCGCGAACTGGTTCGACAAGGTGCCGTCAAAATTCGCTGGGTGGGATGAGGCCGCGTTCCGCACCGCCGGCTTCCGCGCCGTCCCCGGCAGCATCGTCCGCCACGGCGCGCATGTCGCAAAGGGCGCGGTGCTGATGCCCAGCTTCGTCAATATCGGCGCCTATGTCGGCGAAGGCACGATGGTCGATACCTGGACCACCGTCGGCAGCTGCGCGCAGATCGGCAAGAACGTCCACCTCTCGGGCGGCGTCGGCATCGGCGGGGTGCTCGAACCGCTCCAGGCCGATCCGGTCATCATCGGCGACGGCGCGTTCATCGGCGCCCGCTCCGAAGTCGCCGAGGGCGTCCGCGTCGGCGAAGGCGCGGTGCTGTCGATGGGCGTCTATCTCGGCGCCTCGACCAAGATCGTCGACCGCGCGACCGGCCAGGTCCATCGCGGCGAAGTCCCCCCCTATGCCGTGGTCGTCCCCGGCACCCTCCCCGCCGAGGATGGCAAGCCGGGGCTGTACTGCGCGGTGATCGTCAAGACGGTGGACGCCCAGACCCGCAGCAAGACCGGGATCAACGAGCTGCTGCGCGATTAAGGAAAGGCGCTCCCATATCTCTCCCCTCCCGCTTGCGGGAGGGGTCGGGGGAGGGCCTGAAGCAGAAGAAGCGCTGCGAAGGTGAGGCCCTCCCCTAACCCAGTTGCAGGTGAACGACGCCCCGCGTCGTTCAGATCAGGCCGGGGGCCTGATCGACCTGCAACTCGCAGGCGGGAGGGGAGCGCGATCGACATCGCCGCCCTTCCCCACCACCCTTCCCGCTAGCTCCCGTCCCCCGCCCGCGCTACCCTCGCGCCATGACCGAACCCATGACCTATGGGCGCTATCTCGCGCTCGATCAGCTCCTCACGGCGCAACACCCGCTGTCCGATCGCCATGACGAGCTGCTCTTCGTCATCATCCACCAGACCAAGGAGCTGTGGCTCAAGCAGATCATCGCCGAGCTGCTCCCCGCCAAGGCGCTGATCCGCGGCGGCAAGCTGACCGAGGCCTATAAGGGCCTCGCCCGCGTCAGCCGGATCCAGGCGGTGATGACGCTGAGCTGGGACGTGCTCGCGACGATGACCCCCACCGATTACACCCGCTTCCGCGAAGTGCTCGGCGGCAGCTCGGGCTTCCAGTCGGACCAGTTCCGCGCAGTCGAGACCTTGCTCGGGGTGCGCGGCGGCGGGGTGCCGGGGCCGCTGACCAGCGACTATGCCGCGCAGCCGAGCCTGTGGGACGATTCCAACGCCGCGCTCGCCGCCGCCGGCTTCGCGCTCCCGCCCGAAGCCCTCATCCGCGACTGGCCCGTCCCCTATGTCCCGAACGACGCCGTCCGCGACGCCTGGACCCGGGTCTATCGCGACACCACCACGTATTGGGACCTCTACCAGCTCGCCGAAAAGCTCGTCGACATCGACGACGCGATGGCGACGTGGCGGCACAAGCATGTCCTGACCGTCAGCCGCGTCATCGGCGGCAAGCGCGGCACCGGCGGCACCGCGGGCGTCTCCTATCTCGAATCGACTCTCGCCAAGCGCGCCTTTCCCGAACTCTGGTCGCTGCGGACCGACCTGTGACCAGCTACAAGCACCTGTTCCAGCGCGCGATCGCCGCCGCCCCCGAACGGCTCCATTTCGCCGCGCACAGCCACCATCTCTGGCCCGACGCCAGCTATATCGGCCAGCTCGCGGCATGGGAGGATGCCGCGCGCTATGCCGATCGCAAATGGGAGCGCGCGATGGGCGAGATCTGGCCCGCGGCACAGGCGCATGTCGCCGCCGAGCTGCGCCTGCCCGACCCGTCCACCATCGTCTTCGCGTCGAACACCCACGACCTGTTGCTGCGCATCGTCTCCGCGCTCCCCATGCGCGCCCCGCGCATCCTGGCGAGCGACGGCGAGTTCCACAGCTTCCGCCGCCAGAGCCTGCGCTGGGAGGAAGCGGGCACCGCCACCGTGACGCGCGTACCGATGGAGCAGCTGGTCGAGACCGCACGCACCGGCGCCTATGACCTGATCTTCGCCAGCCATGTCCCCTTCGGCACCGGCCGCGTGTTCGAGGGCGTCGCGGACCTCGCCGCGCTCGCCCGGCCCGAGGGCCCCTGGGTAGTGATCGACGGCTATCACGGCTTCATGGGCGTCGAGACCGACCTGTCGGGAATCGCCGACCGCGCCTTCTACCTCGCCGGCGGGTATAAATATGCGATGTCGGGCGAAGGCTGCGGCTTCCTCCACGCGCCGCCGGGCTATGGCCCGCGCCCGGAGATCACCGGCTGGTATGCCGAGTTCGAGGATTTGTCGCTGCCCCCCGGCCAAATCGGCTATGCCCCCGATGCGATGCGCTTCATGGGCGCGACCTTCGATCCTTCGGGGCTGTACCGCTTCGTCGCGGTGCGCGACATGCTGCGCGGCGAGGGTCTGACGACCGCGGCGATTTCCGCGCATGCCGATGCGCTCAAGGCGCGCGTGCTGCCCGCGATCCCGGCGGGGGCGGAGCTGCTCAACCCCGGCTCGCCGTCACGCTTCCTCGCGCTGCGCACCCCAAAGGCTGCAGCGTGGCAGGCGGAACTCGCGCAGGACGACATCCGCGTCGACGTGCGCGGCGACGTGTTGCGGATCGGCTTCGGGCTGTACCAGGACGATCGCGACGTGAACCGGCTGATCGAGGCGCTGGAGTATCTCGCGCGGGGGTGACCGCATCTCGCCCTGACTTCACCCTCACCCTTCCGCGCCTTCGGCGCTCCCTCCCTCTCCCAATGGGGAGAGGGACTCGAGGCTCCCTCTCCCAATGGGAGAGGAGTATCGGGTGAGGGGGACGCGATCAGGCCACCGGCGCCACACCCAACCGACGTATCTCGATCGCCGGACACCGGTCCATCACCACCTTCAGCCCCGCCGCCTCGGCGCGGGCCGCCGCCGCTTCATCGACCACCCCCAGCTGCATCCACACCGATTTCGCCCCCGCCGCGATCGCCGCATCGACCACTTCGCCCGCATGTTCGGACCGGCGGAAGATGTCGACCATGTCGATCGGGTCGCCGATCTGGTCGAGGTCGCGAAAGACGAACTCGCCATGGATATGCTCGCCGGTAATCTGCGGATTGACCGGGATCACGCGATAGCCATGACGTTGCAGCAGCAACATCACGCCGTTGCTGGGACGGCCGGGCCGGTCCGACGCGCCGACCATTGCGATGGTCCGCACCTCTTCGAGCAGCGTCTTGATATCTTCGTCGCGAGTCAACGGCATGACTTTACCTCTCCAGCCATTGGTAGACGGAATCCGCGACGACTCCAAATGGACCCGCCGATTCTCCGTTGCCCGCCGCCGGGGGCGTCCCTGCGTCGGACGCCAGCCGGATCGCGATCTGGAGCGGAATCCGCCCGAGGAACGCAATCCCCAGCGCCTTGGCCGCCGCCTCGGCACCCCCGCACCCGAACGGATCGGAGACTTCGCCGCAATGCGGGCATTGATATCCGGCCATATTCTCGACCAGCCCGATGATCGGCACCCCCGCCTTCACGAACAGGTCGATCGCCCGCCGCGCATCGATCAGCGCCAGGTCCTGCGGCGTCGATACGATCACAGCGCCTGCGGGCTTGTGCTTCTGGATCATCGTAAGCTGGACGTCGCCCGTCCCCGGCGGCAAATCGAGCACCAAAGTGTCGACATCGCCCCAATCGGCATCGACCAGCTGCCCCAGCGCGCCGCCCGCCATCGGCCCGCGCCACGCAATCGCCTGCCCCTCGGCGACCAGCCCGCCCATCGACAGCAGCGGCACGCCATAAGGGGTATCGATCGGAATCAGCGTCTTGTCGCGCGCCTTGGGCCGCACGCCCTCGACGCCCATCAGCTTGGGCTGCGACGGGCCATAGATATCGGCATCGACCAGCCCGACCTTGCGCCCGCGCCGCGCCAGCGCGATCGCCAGATTGGCCGAGACGGTCGACTTGCCCACCCCGCCCTTGCCGCTGGCGACCGCGATGATCCGCCGCGTCCGCCGCTCGCTGGTCAGCAGCACGCGGACTTCGGTGATCCCCGGCACCGCGGCTGCGGCGGCGCGGACATCGGCTTCCATTTCGTCGCGCACTGCGGGGCTCAGCCCGGTCGCGTCGATCACGATGCTGGCGCGCGCGCCCTCGACTCGGGCCGTGGCGCGCCCCCCCGCGATCGGCGCCAGCGCCGCCTGTAGTTGTTCGACTTCGCTCATTGCCCGCACATAGGGAGACAATTGGTTGCTGCCACTGTAAATCCGCGCAGCCGTCCTTATAAAGGTTGGCATGGTGAACCTTATGCGCTGGCGTGCTCTGTCCGGCATCTTCAAGAACGAGCCCCCGAAAAGCCCCTGGGGCGGAGGCGGCGGCTCCGGTGGCGACGGCGCCGGTGGCGGCAATGGCAGCGGGGGCTCCGGCCCGCGCAACCCCTGGTCCTTCCCTCCCGACGGGCGGCGCCCGCGCGGCAGCGCGGCGACGACGCTCGACGATCTGCTGAAGCGTGCGCGCGGCGGTGGCGGCGGCGGTTCGGGGATTCCCGGCTTCCCCAACGGCACCCGGCTATGGCTGTTGGTCCTCGGCGCGCTGCTGCTGGTGTGGCTCTTCTTCACCTCGATCCACTCGATCGGGCCGCGCGAAAAGGGCGTGGTGACGACGCTGGGCCGTTATGCCGGGACGCGCGAGCCAGGCGTGCGATTCACCCTGCCCGCGCCGCTCCAGCTCGTCGAAGTCGTCGATGTCGGGAACATCCGCACCGAGAATTTCCCAGCGAGCGGCGAAAACCTGATGCTGACCGGCGACCAGAACATCGTCGACCTCGCTTATTCGGTGCGCTGGGACATTCGCAGCGCGTCGGATTATCTGTTCCAGATCGCCCAGCCCCAGGAAACCGTCCGCGCGACCGCGGAAAGCGCGATGCGCGCCGTCGTCGCGACGACCACGCTCAACGAAGCGATCGGCGAAGGCCGCTCGGCGATCGAGGGCCGGGTGCAGATCGCGATCCAGCAGATCCTCGACGAATATAATTCGGGCATCCGCATCCAGGGCGTCGCGATCCAGAAGGCGGCAGCGCCCCAGGCAGTCGACGAAGCCTTCAAGGCTGTCACGGCGGCGCAGCAGGAGGCACAGGGCAACAAGAACAACGCGAACGCCTTCGCCAACCAGATCATCGCCGCTTCCCAGGGCGAGGCCGCCGAGTTCGACAAGATCTACGAACAGTATAAGCTCGCGCCCGAAGTGACCAAGCGCCGGCTTTATTATGAGACCATGGAGGCCGTGTTGTCGCGCACCGACAAGACGATTGTCGAGGCGCCGGGCGTCACGCCCTATCTGCCCCTGCGCGAGCTGAAGCGCGCTACGCCACCGGCAGCCGAAGAACCCCAGGCAGGAGCCGCAAAGTGAGCGCAACCTGGTATCGCAATCCGATCGCGCTCGCGGTGGCGGTGATCGTCCTCATCATCGCGGTGATGATGACCGTGTCGATCGTGCCGGAGACCAAGCAGGCAGTCGTGCTCCGGCTCGAACAGCCGCGCGGCAATCCGATCAACGCCTATAAGCCCGGCGAACAGTTCGGGCGCACCGGCGCGGGCCTCGTCTTCCGCATCCCGTTGATCGATCGCATCGTCTGGGTCGACAAGCGCGTGCTCGCGATCGACCTGCCCAACCAGCCGGTGCTGTCGACCGACCAGCTCCGGCTCGAAGTCGACGCCTATGCCCGCTTCCGCGTCGTCGACCCGCTCAAGATGGTGGTGACCGTCGGCAGCGAGGATCGCGTCCGCGACCAGCTCCAGCCTTTGTTCGGCTCGTCGCTGCGCAACGAACTGGGCAAGCGCCCCTCGGCGACCTTGCTCAGCCCCGAGCGTGGGCAGGTGATGGACAATATCCAGGCCTCGCTTCAGCGCCTCGCCAGCCAGTACGGCGTCGAGATCGTCGACGTGCGGATCAAGCAGACCGAGCTGCCCAGCGGTTCCCCGCTCGACAGCGCGCTCGCCCGCATGCGCACCGCGCGGCTTCAGGAAGCGGCGACGATCAAGGCGGAGGGGCTGAAGGATGCACAGATCATCCGCGCCAACGCCCAGGCGCAGGCGGCGCAGATCTATGCCCAGGCGTTCGGCAAGGACCCCGCCTTCTACGATTTCTACCGGGCGATGCAGTCCTACCGGAACACCTTCCTGGCGCAGGGCGACGACAAGGGGGCAACCTCGATCATCCTGTCCCCCCAGAACAGCTATCTGCGCGAGTTCATGGGGCAACGATGACGCTGTCGGTTCGTTCATATTCAATCAGCGTTCAGCAACTCGGCGCAAGAAACACCGCCGAACGCTTTCTCGTCCTTTGAGAGGATACACACCCGTGCGTTACGCTTACGCTATTACCACTGCCCTTGCCCTGAGTGGCGCCGCCGCCGCGATGACGCTGAACCAGCCCGCGGGCGCGCAGACCGCGCAGAACGAGCCCGGCGCGATCCAGGCAGCGGCGCCAAAGGCCGGCGCGCCGATGAGCTTCGCCGACATGGTGGCAAAGCTCCAGCCGGCAGTGGTCAACATCTCGACCACGCAGCGCGTCCAGGTGAACACCAATCCGTTCGCGGGCACGCCCTTCGAAATGTTCGGCGGGCAACAGGGCGGCGCCCCGGTGACGCGCGAGGCCGAATCGCTCGGCTCGGGCTTCATCATCTCGGCGGACGGCTATGTCGTCACCAACAGCCACGTCATCTCGGCGGGCCAGCGCGGCGCCGTCGTCGAATCGATCCGCGTGACGCTGCCCGATCGCCGCGAATTCACGGCGAAGCTGATCGGTCGCGATCCGGCGTCGGACCTTGCGGTGCTCAAGATCGAAGGCGCCAACCTGCCCTTCGTCAAGTTCGGCGATTCGCGCCAGGCGCGCGTCGGCGACTGGATTGTCGCGATCGGCAACCCGTTCGGGCTGGGCGGCACCGTCACCGCCGGCATCATCTCGGCGACGCACCGCGTCACCGGCGGCGGCGCCTATGATCGCTTCATCCAGACCGATGCCTCGATCAATCGCGGCAATTCGGGCGGCCCGATGTTCGATCTCGAGGGCGCCGTGATCGGCATCAACTCGCAGATTCTGTCGCCCACCGGCGGCAATGTCGGCATCGGCTTCGCAATCCCGGCGGAGCAGGCCAAGCCGATCATCGACACGCTGATGAAGGGCGGAAAGATCACGCGCGGCTATCTCGGCGTGGGCATGCAGGATCTGACGCGCGATATCGCCGAAGCGCTGGGCATCCCCCGCGACCGCGGCACGTTGGTCTCGCGCGTCGAGCCGGGCGAGGCCGCGGAAAAGGCCGGGATCAAGCAGGGCGACGTCATCATCCGCGTCGGCAATCAGGACGTGACGCCGGACCAGACGCTGAGCTTCCTCGTCGCCAATGTCGCGCCGGGCACCCGCCTGCCGCTCACCGTCATCCGCGACGGCAAGCAGCAGGTGATCACCGTCACCGTCGGCACCCGCCCGCCCGAGGAAACGCTGGCGCAGTTCGATCCCGAGGACGACGATAGCGGCCCGACCAGCCCCGATTCCGAAACGATGGGCGCGGCCGCGCTCGGCATCGCCGTCACCCCGCTCAACGAACAGATCGCGCGCAGCATCGGCGTCGATCCCACGGCCAAGGGCGTCGTCGTGCTCGGCGTCGACGCCGCCAGCGATGCGGCGGGCAAGGGGCTGAAGCGCGGCGACCTGATCGTCTCGGTAAACCGCACGCCGGTCGCCACCTCGGCGGACGTCGCGCGGATCGTCGCCGCATCGAAGGCGGCGGGCCGCAACCAGGTCCTGCTCTACGTCCAGCGCCGCAACATCGGCCAGTTCGTGCCGGTCCAGATCGGCAAGTAAGTTCGGTTAATCCTGGGCTGACCAATGCCCGTTTCTCCCCTATTCCGCCTCTGACAAGGAGAGCGGGATGGCGGGCGAGACGGGCATTTTCATTGGGTCGGCGGGCGATCGGCGGCAGGAACTGGTCCTGCGCCGCGCCAATCGCCACGGGCTGATCGCGGGCGCCACCGGCACCGGCAAGACCGTGACGCTCCAGGGGCTGGCCGAGGGCTTCTCCGCCGCCGGGGTCCCCGTGTTCCTCGCCGACGTGAAGGGCGACCTCGCCGGCGTCGCGATGGCCGGCTCCCCCGCGTCGAAGCTCCACGCAACCTTCGCCGAGCGCGCCGCCGCCATCGGCGACACCGAATGGCGCTACGGCGAATCGCCGGTCCAGCTCTGGGACCTGTTCGGCGAGCAGGGCCACCCGATCCGCACCACCATCTCCGAACTGGGGCCGCTGCTGCTCGCCCGGCTGATGGGGCTGAACGAGGTGCAGGAGGGGCTGCTCACCATCGCCTTCCACGTCGCCGACAAGGAGGGGCTACTGCTCCTCGACCTCGACGATCTCCAGGCGATGCTGGCCTATTGCGCCGCGCGCGCCGACGAACTCACCACCACCTATGGCAATGTCAGCAAGGCCAGCGTCGGCGCGATCCAGCGCGCGCTGCTCCAGCTGCGCAGCCAGGGTGCCGAGCATTTCTTCGGCGAACCCGCGCTCGAGATCGCCGATTTCATCGCGCATGACGATAGCGGGCGCGGCGTCGTCAACATCCTCGCCGCCGACCGGCTGATGGCGTCCCCGCGCCTCTATGCCAGCTTCCTGCTCTGGCTGTTGTCCGAACTGTTCGAGACGCTCCCCGAAATCGGCGACCCCGACAAGCCGGTGCTCGTCTTCTTCTTCGACGAGGCGCACCTGCTGTTCGACGAGGCCCCCGCGGCGCTGCTCGACAAGATCGAACAGGTCGTCCGCCTGATCCGCTCCAAGGGCGTCGGCGTTTATTTCGTGACGCAAAACCCGATCGACATCCCCGAGGACATTGCCGGCCAGCTCGGCAACCGCATCCAGCACGCCCTGCGCGCCTTCACTCCGCGCGAGGAGCGCGCGATCCGCGCCGCCGCCGACACCTTCCGCGCCAATCCCGGCGTCGACGTCGCCACCGCGATCACCGAGCTCAAGGTCGGCGAGGCGCTCGTCTCGCTGCTCCAGGACGACGGCGCCCCCTCCCCGGTCGAGCGCACCCTGATCAAGCCACCCCGCTCGCGCGTCGGCCCGATCGTGGCGGACGAGCGCCGCGTGCTGATCCAGACCGATGCCGTCGCCGACCGCTACGACACCGCAGTCGACCGCGAATCGGCCGAGGAACTCCTCGCCGCCAAGGCAGGCCAGGCCGCCGCCGCCGCTGCCCAGGCCAAGGCAAGCACCGACGCCGAAAAGGCCGCCGCCGCGCAGGCAAAGGAGGATGCCCGCCTCGCCCGCGACGAAGCCCGCGCCCGGCGCGAAGCCGAACGCGCCGCCGCCGCCGATCCGTGGAACCGCGCGATCAAATCCGCGACCCGCTCGGCCTCCTCCGCCGCGGGCCGCGCGGTCGCCGCCGAAGTCTCGAAGGCAGTGTTCGGGCGCAAATCGGGAGTCGGCGCCAGCGTGATCGGCGGGCTGGTGCGGGGCATGCTCGGCGGGCTGTTCCGCGGCTGAACCGCATCGCAGCCGGAACGAAATCGCGTCCGGCGCGTCCCCCCTCGATGCCGATCCGCTCTTTGGCCCTGCCCCGCCGCCTCGCGATCGCGCTCGGCGTCGTCGCCCTTATCCTCGCGCTGCTCCTCGTCGCGCTCGCCGCCTTCCCCTGGGGCGTGTTCCGCGAGACGATCGCGCGCCGGCTCGGCGACAGCGTCGGGCGCCCGGTGACGATCGCCAGCGTAGAGCGGACCGACGCCTTCTCCTTCACGCCCACTGTCCGCATCCGCGACGTCACCGTCCCCCAGCCGCAGGGTGTCCCCGGCGACGCCCTCGCGCGCATCGCCGAGACCCGCGTCACCTTCTCCGCCTGGGCAGTGCTGCGTGGGAAATTCCGCCCGCTCGCGATCGATGCGTCGGGGGTGCGGCTCGCGCTGGTCCGCGATGCGCAGGGCAACCGCAACTGGACGCGCAAGGCTCCGGGCGAAGGCGGGGGCGGCGGGCTGACAGGACTGCGCAACCTCACGCTGCGCGACGTCACCGTCGATTATCGCGACGACAAGCGCAAACGCCGCTTCCGCGTCGCGCTGACCTCCGATGCCACGAACGGCCTGCGCATCGCCGGCACCGGAACCGTCCGCGACACCCCCGTCCGCGTCACTGCCAGCGCCCCCGCGATCGGCACCGGCCAGGGCAAGCCCTGGCCGTTCGAGGCGCTGATCGACGGCCCCGCGCTGCGCTTCGCCGCGCGCGGCACGATGGACCGCCCGCTCGACACGCGCCACATGACGCTCGCGATCGACACCCGCGCCGACGACCTCAAGCTGATCGACGCGATCGTCGAGGCGGGGCTGTTCGGCACGCAATCGGTCGCGCTCAAGGCGCAGGCCCGCCGTGACGGCGACGACTGGGACCTTACCGGGCTGACCGGCACGATCGGCGCCTCGCGGATCGAGGGCCGCGTCCGCGTCGTGAAGCGCGAGGGGCGCACCCGGCTAGACGGCGCCGTCGACGCGCGCAATTTCGCGTTCGACGACCTCGCCTCGGACGAGGGCAAGGCAAAGGCCGCCGCGCTCCGCCGCGAAATCGGCCCGCGCGTCGTTCCCAATACCCGGATCAACATCGCCAAGATCGACAAGACCGACGGCAGCATCGACCTGCGCATCCACAGCTTCGCCGGGGAGACCGGCAAGGCGATCCGCGGCCTGCGCGGCACGCTCGCGATCGACCGCCAGTTGCTGACGCTCACCGGGTTGCGCATCGATCTCGCGCGCGGCACGCTCAGCGGCGCGATGCGCGTCGACCAGCGCCACGGCGCCGACATGCCCAACGTCACGCTCAACCTGCGGCTCGCCGACAGCAGCATCGACGCGCTCGCCAATGACGGCACGATCGACGGCCGCCTCGACGGTCGCGTCACCCTCACCGGGCGCGGCAACACGATCCGCGAGGCAGTCGCCAATGGCAGCGGGCGCATCGGCCTGATCGCGCGCGACGGCTCGCTCCCGCAAAAGCTCGCGGCGATGATGGGGTTCGATGTCGCCGGCGCGCTGCTCGCCAATGAGGACGAGCGCGCCGGGCTGCGCTGCATGGCGCTCGGGCTGAGCCTGCGCAGCGGCGTCGGCAGCGCCGATCCGCTGCTGATCGACACCACGCGCAGCCAGGCGCGCGGCACCGGCAATGTCCGCTTCCCGCAGGAGACGATCGCCTTCACCTTCACCGGCGCGCCCAAGACCAGCGGCGCGATCCGCCTCCCCGGATCGGCCACCGTCCACGGCACGATCAGCAGCCCGCAGGTCACCGTGCCCGAGGAAACCAAGTCGATCGGCAATGTCCTGAAGGGCCTGGGCCGCGCCATCACCGGCAAGGACGGCCCCCGCCCGGGCGATGCGGATTGCGCGGCGCTGTCGCGGCGGGTGCTGGAGTAAGGCATTGATAGCGCCCCTCTCCCCTTGGGAGAGCAGGGCAATCGCATTTGGATGCGTATGCCCCCAATTACCGCCGTCATGCTGAACTTGTTTCAGCATCCAACCCTCAGCATGCATTTCTGTTGCTTGTTGCGCCATGGATGCTGAAACAAGTTCAGCATGACGGAAGTGGGGAAAGCGCCCCCCGCTCCATATTCGATAGCCCTCGAATGAAGGCGCGCCCGATCCCACCAAAATTCGCCGCTTATGGCACCGCACGCCGCCTGCGGGGTTTGATCATGGGACGCTTGAACCTGGTTCAGCGAACCCGAGCGAGGCAGGCGCCGGCCCGGCACCGCCTCAGCGACACGACACTAATCCGGAGCCCTGCATGAAGATCGCCCTCCTGTCCGCCGCGCTGGTCGCGCTCCCCGGCGCCGCCGTCGCGCAGGAAGTGGGCCGCGTGCCCGTCGCCCAGGCCGAACCCTATGCCACGCCGTCGGTGGTCAACCATCCGGTGACGATCGGCTGGCCCGCGGGCCGCACCCCGACCGCGCCGTCGGGCTATCGCGTAACTCGCTATGCCGGCGGGCTCGACTATCCCCGACAGGCGCTGCTCCTGCCCAATGGCGACATGCTGGTCAGCGAGGCCCGCACCAAGCCCAAGCTGGATGCCGATCCCGAAGTCGCGCGCGGCCAGGCGCTGTCCCGAACCAGTGGCTACAGCGCCAATCGCATCACGCTGCTGCGCGACGCCGATGGCGACGGCGTCGCCGAACAGCGTTTCGTCCTGCGCGAAGGGCTCAACCAGCCGTTCGGCATGGCGTGGCAGGGCGGGCGGCTCTATGTCGCCAATACCGATGGCGTGGTCAGCTTTGCCTATCGTCTCGGCCAGACCCGGATCGACGGCGCCCCCCGCCCGCTGGTGACGCTCCCCGCCGGCGGCTATAATAATCACTGGACGCGCAACCTGCTGCTCTCGGCGGACGGCAAGACTTTGTACGTCTCGGTCGGCTCCGCCTCCAATGTCGGCGAACATGGCATGGAGGAGGAACGGCGCCGCGCCGCGATCCTCGCCATCGATTTGCCCAGCGGGCGCGAGCGCCTCTACGCCAGCGGGCTGCGCAACCCGGTCGGCATGGATTTCGCGCCGGGCACCGGGGTGTTGTGGACCGCCGTCAACGAACGCGACGAGTTTGGCGACGACATCGCCCCCGATTATCTGGTCGGCGTGCGCGCGGGCGGCTTTTATGGCTGGCCCTACAGCTATTATGGCAAGCAGGACCCCCGTCACGCCAATCAACGCCGCGATCTGCTGGCAACTACGCTGCTCCCCGACGTGGCGGTGGGCGCGCATGCCGCCGCCCTCGGCCTGGCCTTTGCCAAGGACAGGCCCGCAAACGCCCAGATCGCCTATGTCGCGCGCCACGGATCGTGGAATCGATCGCGGTTCGCAGGGTATGACGTGCTCGCGGTGCCCTTCGCCGATGGCAGCCCCGCGGGCGCGCCCCAGCCCTTCCTGACCGGCTTTATCGCCGATGCGAAGAAGGGCGAGGTCTATGGCCGTCCGGTCAGCATCCAGACGCGCGGCGACGGCGCGATCTTCGTCGTCGACGATGCCGGCGACACGATCTGGCTCGTACGGCGCGCCGCGTGAGCGAAGATCCCGCCCGCACCCGCGATCTCGGCGGCTTCGCCACTCGGGTACTTGTCGCCATCGCGCTTTTGGCAGGCGCGCTGCTGGTATGGCGCATGCACGACGTGCTGCTGCTGGTGTTCGCCGCGATCCTCGTCGCGGTGATCCTCCATGCCGCCGCCGATGGCCTGTGCTGGCTGTTGCCGATCGGGCGCGGTGTCGCGCTCGCGCTGGGCGGGCTGCTGATCGTGCTCGTGCTGGGCGGCGTCGGTGCATTGTTCGGGCACGAATTGACCAAGCAGCTTTCGGACCTGTCGACCTTGCTGCCCGCGGCGTGGGAGCGTTTCGTCGAATGGGTCGGCGAGGATCGCGTACAAGGCGCCCTCGACGGCATTTCCCCCAATGGCGCGACCGTCGCGTCGATCGCGCAGACGTCGATCGGGCTCGTCACGACGGCGCTGTCGGGGCTGGTGCTGGCGGTGCTCGGCGGCATCTATCTGGCGATCAGCCCGCGCATGTATCATCGCGGCGCGCTGAAGCTGTTGCCCGATCGGGCGCGTGCCCCGGTCGCCGACGCCACCCGCGAAACCGCGCAGGGGCTGCGCAACTGGCTGCTGGGGCAATTAATCTCGATGGCCGCGACCGGGATCGCGGTGTTCATCGGCCTGTCGCTGATCGGCGTGCCCTCCGCGCTCGCGCTGGCGATCATCGCCGGGCTGTTCGAATTCATTCCGCTGGTCGGCCCGTTCCTCGGCGCAGTACCCGCGGTGCTGATCGCGCTCACCGCCGGGGTCGGGCCCTTTCTGTGGACGATCGGCTTCTTCGTGGTGTGGCAACAGATTGAGGGCAATGCGATGGCGCCGCTCGTCATGCGCTTCGCCGTGTCGATCCCGCCTGCGGTGACCTTGTTCGCGCTGTTCCTGTTCGGCGGACTGTTCGGCGTGATCGGCGTGCTGCTCGGCGGGCCGCTCACCGTGGCGGCATGGATTTTGGTCAGCAAGCTCTGGGTCGGGCAGGCGCCCCAACAGGACTGAAGCCCCGCCCGCCCCAAAAAACCGCTGTCCTACATCGCCGCATCCTGCCACCATTCCAGCCGATGCGCGCACCCCATCCCCCTGGTCCCCGGACCGACGCGACACCGACGCGCCTCCCGCGCGACGGCGACGCGCCACGTGCCCCGCACACGCCTAAACTTCGTAAACTTAGCACTTCCGGAGCCGCCTGAATGGCCACTGCCCCCGCCCGTCCCCTCGCCGAACTCACTGTCCGTGGCATCCTGCTCGGCGGGCTGATCACCGTCCTGTTCACGGCGGCAAACGTCTATGCGGGGCTCAAGGTCGGGCTGACCTTCGCCACCTCGATCCCGGCGGCGGTGATGTCGATGGCGATCCTGCGCTTCTTCCGCAACGCCAGCATCCTCGAGAACAATATCGTCCAGACGGTCGCGTCGGCGGCGGGGACGCTTGCCGCGATCGTGTTCGTCCTGCCCGGCCTCATCATGGTCGGCTGGTGGAGCGGCTTCCCCTATTGGACCACGGTCGCGGTGTGCGTCGCGGGCGGGGTGCTCGGCGTGATGTTCTCGGTGCCGCTGCGCCGCGCGCTCGTCACCGGATCGGACCTGCCCTATCCGGAGGGCGTCGCCGCCGCCGAAGTGCTCAAGGTCGGGTCCAGCTCGGCGGCGGGCGACCTGGAGAATGCCCGCGGGCTGCGCGTGATCCTGCTCGGCGCGTTGGTCTCCGCCGGCTATGGCCTGCTCGCCGCGATGAAGCTGACCGCGGGCGAGGCGGCGAAGAATTTCCGCATCGGCGGCAGCGCCAGCGGCGTATCGGGCAGCTATTCAATGCTGCTGATCGGCGTCGGCCATCTCGTCGGCCTGTCGGTCGGCGCGGCGATGTTCCTGGGGATGCTGATCGCCTGGGTGGTGCTGGTGCCCTGGTTCACCGCGGGCGCCGACTTTGCCGCGGGCGTCGACGCCGTGGTCGGCGGCGCGTTTCGCGGGCAGGTGCGCTTCGTCGGTGCGGGGACGATCGGAGTCGCGGCCCTGTGGTCGCTGCTGCGTATCGTCGGGCCGATCGTCGCCGGGCTGCGCTCGGCGCTGGCAGCGTCGAAGGCGCGGTCGGGCGGGTCGGTACTCGACCTGACCGAGCGCGACATGCCGATCGGCATCGTCGGCGGCGTGGTGCTGCTGACGCTCGCGCCGATCGCGTGGCTGTTGTGGAGCTTCTCGGCGGGCGGCCCGGTGCAGGAGGCGCCGCTGGCGGTGATCGGCGGGACCCTGGGCTATATCCTCGTCGTCGGGGTGCTGATCGCGGCGGTATGCGGGTACATGGCCGGGCTGATCGGCGCGTCGAATTCGCCGGTGTCGGGAGTCGGCATCCTCGCGGTGCTCGGTGCGTCGCTGCTGCTCGTCGCGATCTTCGGGCACAGCGCTGATCCGGCGCGGACCAACGCGCTGATCGCCTATGCGCTGTTCACCACCGCGATCATCTTTTCGATCGCGACGATCTCGAACGACAATCTCCAGGACCTCAAGACCGGCCAGCTGGTCGGCGCGACGCCGTGGAAGCAACAGCTTGCGCTGATCCTCGGCGTGGTCTTCGGGTCGCTGGTCATCCCGCTGGTGCTCGATTTGCTCCAGAATACGCTGGGCTTTGTCGGCATGCCGGGCGCCGGGCCGAACGCGCTGTCGGCGCCCCAGGCCGCGCTGATCTCGTCGATCGCCAAGGGCGTGCTGGGCGGCGACCTCGACTGGGGCCTGGTCGGGCTGGGCGCCGCCATCGGCGTCGCGGTGATCGTGCTCGACGAGCTGTTGGGCCGGACGGGCAAGATGCGGCTGCCGCCGCTCGCGGTGGGGATGGGCATCTATCTGCCGATGGCGCTGACCCTGCTCATCCCGATCGGCGCCGTGATCGGCCATGTCTATGAGCGCTGGGCAAAGCGGACCGCCAACCCCGATTTCGCGCAGCGGATGGGCGTGCTCGCGGCGACCGGGCTGATCGTGGGCGAAAGCCTGTTCGGGGTGGCGTTTGCCGGCATCCTCGCCTGGGCCAACCGCGCGTCGCCGGTGCCGCCGAACGACGCACCGCTGGCGGTGATGGGCGAAGGGTTCGAGGGCGTGGCGCTGTGGATCGCGCCGCTGCTGTTCGCGGGGCTGATCGCGCTGCTCTATACGGTCACGCGCCGCATGGTCCGCGCGACCCCGCCGACGCCGCTGGCCGAGCCCGAGATCGAGACCCCCGCCACCTATCGATGACGGGGGATCGCTCTCAAGCCATCTGGTTCAGAAGCGTGGTGATCGGCACAAAGGCGAACGCGACCGAACTGTCGGCGACGCCGTACGGGATAAACAACGTGTCGCCATGCCGGATCGCGCCGCAGGTATAGACGACATTGGGCACATAGCCCTCGCGGTCCTGGTCCGCGGCGGCAAGCAATGGCTCGCGCGACCGGGCGAGCACCTTGGACGGGTCGTCCTTGTCGAGCAGCGCCGCGCCGATCGAATATTTGCGCATCGCGCCAACGCCGTGGGTGAGCACCAGCCAGCCTTCGTCGACTTCGATCGGCGGCCCGCAATTGCCCATCTGGACGAGCTCCCAGGGATATTTGGGCGTCATCAACAAGTCGCCGCCCTCCCAATGGGTCAGCGTGTCGGACGTGTGGAGGAAGATATTCTCGCCATCCTGGCGCCCCAGCATCATGTACCGCCCGCCAACCTTGCGCGGGAACAGCGCCATGCCCTTGTTGCGCGCCGCGCTGCCGGTCATCGGCACCATGTCGAAGCTGCGCCAGTCGCGGGTGCGCAGCAACTCGGACTGGATCACCGATCCGTTATAGGCGGTATAGGTCCCGATCCACTCCTCGGCGCCGTCGTCATGGTGGAAATGGCAGATGCGCAGATCCTCCAGCCCGTTGGACTGCGCCTTGGTGATCGGAAAGATCACCGTGCCCGACAGAGTCGAGTCGCGATGGCGATACACCGTCACCGGCCCCTCGGGCATCTTGTCCTCCTCGGCCTCGCGCGCATCGGCGGCGGTGGCGAAGGGGGGCTCGGGCGCCAGCGCAAGGTCGTGGCCGTCGGTGATGATCCCCTCGCGGAACGCCACCGAAGAGATATGCCCCTCGCCGACCGCGCGCAGCGACATCAGGATGCGCAGCGATCCCTTGGGCATCCCCGACTGGTCGTAATGCGGCACCGCGCTGGGGTTCATCAGCGCGGCGGCGGCATAGCTGTATTCGTGGCAGAAATAGGCGCCGATCAGCTGGCGCTTCTCGTCGCCGATCTGGCTCCCGTCCAGCCCGAGCAGACCCTCGATCTCGTCGTAGCGCGTCATGAACACGCGCCGCGTCTGCCAATGCCGCGCCTCGAAATCCTTGAGCACGATCTCGAGCTGCAGCCGCGCCTCGGCGGGCGTCATCGCCAGCACTTCCGCCACCAGCCTCTCGGTACGGCTGGGGCCGCTCCCGTTCGACGTCCAGGCGATATGAAACGGACGGACCACCACGCGCGAAGGATCTGCCTTCAGCCGCAGGCTATGATTTATCAGGTCGAGCACCGCACCCCCGGGACAATAAGCCGGTCACCCTTGGGGCTGATGCCCCTCAAGCAACGGCGAGTGTCGGTCCTGCCACGTTTTCGACCGGCTTTGAAAGAGCCGAAATCGCACAATTCGCCAGCTGGAGCGCCAAAATCGACTCTGCGCCCTGGTTGCGGTTGAGGCCATGGGGCATCAACCCGTCGAAACACCCGCCATCGTGCGCGCTGGCCAGCGGCATTTCGAGGTCGTTCGCCCCCAGATACCAGCGATAGGCGCGCATTGCCTCTTCGCCCCAACGCGGCTCGCGGGTAACCTCGAGCGCCGCGACGCACGCATCGACGGTCGCCTGCGCTTCCAGCGGCTGCTGGTCGAACTGGAGCGGTTCGGCATAGGGGCGTCCGAAACTCTCGGTGCCCACCGCGCGGAAACGCCCCTCGGGCGAGGTCTGGCGCTCGACGATCCATTCCAGCGTCTCGAGCCCGACACTGACGAAGGTCTGGTTGCCCAGTGCCTGGCCGGCGCGAAGCAATGCCTCGGGCAGCCGGGCATTGTCATAGGCCAGTACGATTTCGAACCACTGCCATTCGGGACGACGCGCGCCGTCCAGCAACGCGATCAGCTCGCTGCCGAAGCGGGCGAGGATCATCTCGGACAGGGCATGGCCCGGATGCGCTTCGATCATCGCCGCCGCGCCCAGCATCGCGAAGGCGCGCGCCCGCGGGCTGCCCAGGTCGAGCGCGATCGAGCCCGTCACGTCGAACATCGATGCCGCCCAATCGCGATGCTTCTGCGCCCGCGCATCGCGCGCCGTGACGCCCAAAGCCCAGAGCGCACGACCGTTCGAATCCTCGGAGCCGACGTCCTCGCACCAGGTCCGATCGAAATTCATGAAGTTGCGGAAGCGCCGTTCGTCGGGGTTCCACGCATATTGGACGAACGACGCATAGATGCTCGTCCACTTGTCTCGGACGGTCTCGTCGAGGCCGTCGACCTTGCACATCAGGATCAACGCGCGGGCATTATCGTCGATGCAATAGCCATGGCGCCGATCGGGCACCGAGAAAATCGAATGCTGGAGCATGCCCGTCGAGTCGCTCATCCGCTCGACCGCCGAAATGTCGGGCTTGAGCGTCGCGAGCTCGGTGCGCGACTTGGTCTTGCCAAAACGTCGCGGCTTGGTGGCGATAACGGTCTTGAGTTCGGCCATAGCGTTCTCCACCAGCCGGGGCCAGGTCATCGTGCGACCGCGGGCATAGGCGCGCGCGGACAATTGGGTGCGGGCCTGCTTGTCGGACAACAGCCGACCGATCTCTCGGGCAAAGGCGGCGCTGTCGCCGAAATCGACGATCACGCCGTGCCCCTGGTCGAGGATCTCGGTCGCATGGACATAGGGGGTGGAAATCACGGCCTTGCCCACGCCGACGGCATAGGACAGCGTGCCCGACGTGATCTGCGCGGGGTTGGTATAGGGCGTGGCATAGATGTCCGCCGCCTGCAGGTAATCGATCAGGTCGTCATAATCGACGAACGCGTCGATGAACCGGACATGGTCGGCAACGCCCTTTTCCTCGGCCAGCGCCTTCAGCCGGTCGCGATAGGCTTCACCTTCGTGCGCGACCAGATTGGGGTGCGTCGCGCCCAGCACGACATACAGCGCGCTGGGGTCGGCGGCGACCACCTCGGGCATCGCCGCGATGATCGTCTCGATGCCCTTGTTCGGCGCGAGCAGGCCGAAGGTGAGGACGACGTCGCGTCCCTCCCAGCCAAAGGCAGGCTTGAACGCATCGGGATCGGCGAGCGGGCGGTCGGGCACGCCGTGCGGGATCATCACGACCTTGCGATCGTCGACGCCGTGCACGCGCTTCAAAATGTCGCGCCCGCGCTCGGCCATGACAATGACGCGTGAGGAACGGCGCAGCAACGCCTCCAGTACACGGCGCTCATCCGCGCTCGGGCGCTCCAATACGGTGTGGAGCGTCGCAAATACCGGGATCGACAGCCGATCGAGCAGCGCAATCAGATGCTCGCCCGCGGCGCCGCCATAGATGCCATATTCATGCTGGACCCAAAGCGCCTGCGCGCCGCTGGCCTCGATCGCGCGCGCCGCGTCCAGATAGGCCGAGCGCTCATGCTGGGGGATCGCACGCGTAACTTCGGGGGGATAATCGTACAGCCCGGGATGATCGTCCATCGCGTACACGTCGACCTTCAGGTCCGGATACCGCGCGATCAGCGCGTTATACGTGTCGGTCGTGTAGGTCGCGAGTCCGCACTTCCGCGGCAAGAAGTTGCCGATCAGTGCGATATGCGTGATGCCCGGACCGTTCATATTCGATGCCCTGTCCTTTCGCGAGTGCTCAGCAAGTTTTGGCGCTATGCCGATTTCCCGTTACAAACTCTCGCTTTTCAATATGGTTGCATTATTGTTGCGATGCAACATCAACGCGTCTGGCAAGATGCCATTAATATGACGTTCAGCCGCGCCCCCGGTATCCGGATACATCCTGAGGCGGGATCCAAACCCCGCTGGGCGGCTCTCCCGATTGCCAGAACACGTCGATCGGGATGCCTCCGCGCGGATACCAATAGCCGCCGATCCGCAGCCATTCGGGCGCCATTTCGCGGAACAGCCGCTCGCCGATGCCGACCGTGCAATCCTCGTGAAAGGCACCATGGTTGCGGAACGAGCCGAGGAACAGTTTGAGCGCCTTGGATTCCACGATCGTCTCGCGCGGAACGTAATCGATCACCAGATGCGCGAAATCGGGCTGGCCGGTGATCGGGCATAGCGACGTGAATTCGGGCGCCGCGAACCGCACCAGATAGCGCGAGCCCGGACGCGGATTGGGTACGTAATCGAGCACCGCTTCCTCGGGCGAAGCGGGCAGTGCGGAAGATTGGCCGAGATACTTGGGTTCCATCGCGCCAATGTAGGCGGGCTGGGCCCTTGATCAACCGGGTTGGACCTCCTCATGTGACGGTGTACTTCCGGCGGTTCGCGGAGCCTCTGCCGGGACGATGCGCGCGGAGAGCTGGCCGATTCGGCGATGCCGAAGACGAGTCTAGCCAGGCATCATGCCAGGATAGCGACGCGCTTGAGCCAGGGGAGCAGCAGGTCGGGCCAGTGCTCGACGCTTTTGCCCTTGGCCAGTCGTAGCCCAAAGCCATGGCCGCCGTCCGGAAAGAGATGCGTCTCGGCGGCGATGCCCCGCGCCCGCAACGCGGCGCGGAGCAACAGGGTGTTCTCGACCGGGACTGCCGGATCGTCGTCCGCGTGGAGGAGGAAGCAGGGCGGGGCATTGGCGGGCACGTTGCGGTCGGGCGAATGCGCCGCCTCGCGCGCCGGGCTCGCATCCTCGCCGACCAGATTGCGCCGCGATCCCGGGTGCGCGACGGGAGCAGACATCGACACCACCGGATAGATCGGCGCCGCCGCATCGGGCCGCGCCGGCTGCGCATCGGCGGCATCCACCGGAGCATAGACCTGAACCGCAAACCGCGTCAGCAGATCGGCGCAGAGATGCCCGCCCGCGGAAAAGCCGATCGCGCAGACTCGCCCCGGATCGACGCCATAGCCCCCCGCGCGGTGCCGGATCAGCCGCATCGCGCGCTGGGCGTCGGACAGCGGCGTGTCCGGCCCCGCCGCCCAGCCCTCATGCGGCAGGCGATAGAAAAGCACGAACGCAGTGATCCCCTGCGCCGCGAGCAGCCGGGCGAGTTCATATCCCTCCTTGTCGACCACCACCCAGCTATAGCCGCCGCCCGGGGTGATCAGCACCGCCGCGCCATTGGGGCGGGCCGGGCGAAACACCGCCATGCGCGGCCGGCCGATGCCGCGGACGAAGCGGTCATTGAACGCAGGATCGGTACTGCGTTCGGTCGTGACTTCGGTCGGGAGCGTCGCGGGGGCGCCCGGCGCGGTCCCCGGCCATAGGTCGATAGTCTCCTGCGGATCGGGCACCGCGAGCGCACGGCGCGGCGCCGCCGTCGCGGGCGGGGATGTCTGCGCCATGGCCTTGCCCCCCATGCCAGCCGCCGCGAGCCCGGCGATCAGCGCGGTCCGCCGATCCATCACGTGCGGGCTCCGCCGCGCAGTGACGGCGATATTGGTGCAGCCATCGGGCGTTCCTTTCCTGACCGGGCGGTCTGGTGCCGCATCGAGCAACCGGTGTCATTGCGATCCTGAAACCGCGCCGAACCCCTGTCAATCGGCAGTCGTCAGGGGGTGCAGCTGGTCAGCGCCTCCGCAGCCGGCGACGCGACCGTCGCGGTGCCCGGCTGCACCTGATAGAGCTGCGGCCACAGCTTGCCGGTGACGAACAGCCGCTTGCCCGCGGCGTCATAGGCGATCCCGTTGGGGACGTTGTCCTGACCCCGCGGCTTCGGTCCCAATGCGCCGACATCGACGAAGCTGCGGACCTTGCCGGTCGCCGGATCGATCCGCGCGATCAGGTCGGTCTGCCAGATGTTCGCCCAGATCTCGCCATCCACCCATTCCAGCTCGTTGAGCTGGCGCACCGGACAGCCATTGGCGGTGACGGTCAGCGTCGAGACCACGGCCTGGGTCTCGGGATCGAGGAAGCGCAGCGTCGGGGTGCCGTCGCTCAGGATCAGCGCCTTGTCGTTATGCGTCAGCCCCCAGCCTTCGCCCGCATAGGTGAAGCTGCCGAGCGGGCTCAGATCGTCCGCCTTGTAGATGAAACCCGCTTTGTCCTTCCAGGTGACCTGGAACAGCCGGTCCTTCCACGCAACCACGCCTTCGCCGAAATAGGGGGCGGGCAATTGCTCCTCGGCGATCACCGCGCCAGTTTGCGGATTGACCTTGCGGATGCCCGAGGTCCCGACTTCGCCGGTGCTCTCGTACAGCACGCCGTCGCGATAGAAGAGCCCCTCGGTAAAGGCCTGCGGGTCGTGCGGATGGCTGGAGACGACCGTCAGGCCATAGACCGGCACCGCGGCTGCGGGCGTCCGGAAGAACAGGAACCACGCAGCTACGGCGACGAGGAGCAGAGCGGCGAGCGCGAGGATGAGCTTTTTCATGCGTGGCGCACCAGAGGCGAGTCGGCGCCCGCTGTCAAACCGGCTTGGCCGCCGCGACGGGCATGCAGTCAGCGCGCCGGAACGTCGAGGCTCGCCTTGAGCGGCAGATCGCGCGAACTCGGGCCGACGGCGATGCTGAAGCGTCCGGCGGGGCGCTTCCATCCATTCGAAGCCGTATCCCAGAACGACAGATCGCGATCGGTCAGCGTGAACTCGACCGATTGCGCTTCGCCCGCCTTGAGCGCGACGCGCGCGAAGCCCTTCAGCTGGCGCGGCGGGGCGCCGCTCCCCTTCGGCATGCCGATATAGAGCTGCGCCACCTCGGCTCCGTCGCGGGCCCCAGTGTTGCGCACGGTCGCGCGCACGGCCCAGCCGCCCTCGGGCCGCGCCGACACGGTCAGCCCCTCATAGCCGAACCGCGTATAGGACAGGCCAAACCCGAACGGGTAGAGCGGCTTCACGCGCTTGCTGTCATACCAGCGATATCCGACGAAGATGTCCTCATCGTAGCGCACGTCGGTACCGATGCCGGGATAGCGTTCCACCGCATCGGTCGGCCCATTTTCCTCGTCGGCGGGAAAGGTAACCGGCAGCTTGCCCGAGGGATTGGCGCGCCCGACGAGCAGCGCCGCGATCGACTCCGCCGCCTGCTCCCCCGGATACCATGCCGCGAGGATGCCCGACACCTTGTCGCGCCAGGGCATCAGGACGGGACCTACCGTGTGCAGCACCACGACGGTACGCGGATTGGCCGCAGCCACCGCCTCGATCAGCGCGTCCTGGTCGCCGGGCAGGCGCAGGTCGGTGCGGTCTGCGCCCTCCGACACATGATCCGACACGAACACCACCGCAACGTCGCTCGCCCGCGCAGCCGCCACCGCTTCGTCGATCAGGCGCGTGTCGGGCACCTCCCAGCCAAGCCGCAATTCGGGCGGCGAGATTGTCGCGGCGTTCGAATAGTCGACGCGGACCGTCACCGGCTTGCCCGCGGCGAGATCGACAATGCCATGGCTCACCAGGCGGAAGCTATGCTTGGGCATGACCGCGACCGGTCGCCCGTCCACCACCAGCCGGATCTCGCCGCCGCCGGTCAGCGAGAAACGGTAGCGGCCGGCGCGCGGCGGCACGATCGTGCCCTCCCACCGGGCGGACCAGATTTTCGGCAGACCCGGGATACCCGCCTCGGCGGCGTCGATCATCGCCTCGGCCCGGGTGGCGACGGGCGCGCCGCTCAAGTCGGGCGTCGCGTAATAGGTCGCCTTGAGATCGCGGAACGCCGCCGCCGGAACCGCCGGCAGCGCCCCGATACCGAGCGTTCCCCGCGCGTAGCGGATCTGCGTCGTCGCGGGCAGCGCCGCCCGGATCGCGTCCAGCGGCGCGCCGGGCCTGACCACGTCGTTCTTGACGAACCCGCCATAGCGCTCGGTGGTCTGAACATTTGCGCCGGCATCGTCGCCGATCACCGCGATTGACCGAAGCGACGGCGCCAGCGGAAGCACCGCATTCTCGTTGCGGAGGAGCACCGTCCCCTGCTCGGTGATCGCCTCTGACAAAGCGAGATGCTCAGGGCTGCGCGCATCGGCGTCGCTGCTTCCCCGGACCGGTCGATCGACCAGCCCGAGCCGGAACATCGGCGTCACGATCCGCGTCACCATTGCATCGATATCGGCGGGCGCAACGTCGCCGCGCGCGAGCGCCTGCTTGAGCGGCGGACCATAGAATTCGGCGAAGCCGAACGGGCTCGGGCCGCCCGGCATCGATATGTCGAGCCCGGCCTTGACCGACGCCACCGTGCTGCGATGCGCGAAATACCAGTCCGCTACGACGAAGCCGTCAAAGCCCCACCCGCGCAGCGTGCCCAGCAGTTCGGGATTCTCGCAGGCATAGCGCCCGTTCACGCGATTATAGGCGCACATGATCGAGCCGGCGCCCGCAGTCTTCACGACGGACTCGAAAGCGGGAAAATAGATTTCGTGCAGCGCGCGCGGCGAGACATGCGCGTCGATCGCCGCATAGTCCGGCGCGTCGCCAAGCCGCAGCCATTCCTGATTGTTGGCCGCAAAATGCTTGGGAGTCGCGATCACGCCATTGCTCTGAATGCCCCGCGTGATCGCACTGCCGAGAACCGCAGTCAGATAGGGGTCTTCGCTCAGGCTCTCTGCAGTACGGCCCCATTTGGGCGTCCGGATGATGTTGATGGTCGGCGCGAGCACGACGTTGCGCCCCTTGGCCGCGTGCTCTGCGCCCAGTGCTGCGCCATAGCGCGCCATCAATTCGACGTTCCAACTCGCCGCGCCCATGATCGGGGCCGGGAACTGCGTGACCTTGTCCAGCCCGTTGCCGACCCCCGCCGGGCCATCGCCCATGCACAGTGCCGGCAGGCCGAGGCGGGGGATCGCGCTGATATGGCCGACACAGGGGTTCACCCCCGTGCCATTTTCGTCAAGGACGGTATCCCCCTGGAGCAGCGCGAGCTTCTCGTCAGGGGTCATTGCCGCCACGACCAGGCGCGCGCGCTCTTCGGCGGGCCTGGTCGGATCGGCCCAGGGATGGTCCCGCTCCTGGCCGGCCGCCGGCGCGGCGATGGCGAACGCGATCGAGGCGGCGACCTCGACGGCGCGGACGCCAGGGCCGCGGCGGCGGCGGCGGCGCAAAATAGCGGAGCGGGGGTTCAAGGGCATTGCGTCAACTGTCCCGATCAGAACCGCACAAGGCCGGAGAGGCTGAAGGTCCGCGGCCGGTTGATATAATAGCCGTCGGGATACACGCCGGGGACGATTTCATTGTAGTTGATCGGCGTGTTGTCATCGAACAAATTGGTGACGTTGAGATTGACCGACCACGGCCCCTCGCTGACCCCCGCGCGCAGCCCGACCAGCCAATAGGCGCCCAGGCGGCGGTAATTCGCAATGCTTGAATTGAACTTCGTCGCCATCGACCCCTGATAGCTCGCATCCGCGCCAATCGTCCCTTGCAGCCCGCTATTGCCGATCACGGTGCTATACGATGCGCCCGCGGAACCCGTCCATTTAGGGACATAGGGAACGCGGTCGCCCGAGCGGCCGGTGGACGGGACGGGATTATCCTCGCGAAGCTCGGCAAGGCTGTAGTTCAGTCCCGCATTGAGCTGAACCCCATGGATCGGTCGCGCGTCCAGCGTCAGCTCCGCGCCCTTCACCGATGCCTTGCCGCCATTGCCCGTGTACGGGAACGACACCGTGCCCGCGGTCGCCTGGTCGGTGACTTGGATATCGGACCAGTCGATATAATAGAGCGCGCCGTTCAGATACAGCCGCCGGTCGAGCAGGGCGGTCTTCAGGCCGACTTCGTAGTTCCACAGCGAGTCCGAGCCATAGCCGTCGGGGATGGTGACGTTGGCAAGCTGGGCCGCGGTCTGATCGTTGGTGCCGCCCGCGCGGTAACCCTGCGCGACCTGGACATAGGCGTTTACCTGCTCGTTGACTTTCCAGGCGAGATTGAAGCGGCCGATCAAGCCGTTATCGCTGGTCGTCAGCAGCGGCCCGGCGCCCGCGCCCTTGCCGCCGCCCGCCGCGACGATGGCAACGGCGCGCTGTTCCAGGTCGAAGTCGAACAGCCGCGCTCCGACCGTCAGGGTGAGGCTGGGAATAAAGGCATAGCTGACCTCGCCGAACAGCGCCTTTTCCTTGATCTCGGTCGCCACGGTGCGATCGAGCAGCAAGCGCGAGGCGGAGTCCACGACGCCCTGTGCGTTCACGGTCGGCCAGGAACTGCGGTAGAACCGGTTCTCGTTCTGGAAGAAGGCACCAGCGAGGATCTGGAACGGCCCGCCAAAGTCCGATGCGAAGCGGAGTTCGCCGCTGTCGACCTTGCGGTGCTTGACCTGGTTCAGCAGCGAACGACCGGTGGTCGCAAAGGGCAGCGCGAAATAGGCTTGCGCGGCAAGCGACGCATCGCGGTTGAAGTCCGTGTCGCGCACGATGCGCGAGCCGGTGGCGGTGATCGTACCGAAGGGCTGCACATAGGTCAGCGTGGCATTGTAGATTTCGCTCTCGTCGTCATAGGGCGCCCGCGCGACGTCCGCCTGCTGGTAGCGCGCGCCGGTAAGCGGCTGGCCGGCAAAATCGACTCGGTTGAAGAAGTTTTTCGCGTCCTGATGCACCTTCTGGTACATCGCCATCCCGTCCAGCGTCAGATCGGGCGTGATCTGGAGCCGCGCCTGAAGCCGCGCCGCCTTGCTCTTCTCGGCATTGGCGCCGTCCTGGACCCGGTTATCGATATAGCCCGGCAGATCGGCGTAAAAGCCCGACGCCCGCAGCGCGAACACGCCGGACACGACCGGGATATTGATCGCCCCGTCAGTCTGGAGCCCCAGATCGGCGCCGCGCGTGGAGCGCAGCGCGGATTGGACATAGCCGGTCCATTCGTCGAGCTTGGGCTTGGCGGTGATGTAGCGGATCGTGCCCGCCATCGAACTCGCGCCGAAGGTCGTGCCCTGCGGCCCGCGCAGCACTTCGACTCGGTCGATGTCGAACAGCTTGATGTCGGGCGCCTGGCCCGAGCCGTCCTGCGCGTTCTCGCCGGTGATGACGACTTCATCGAGATAGAGCCCGACGGTACCGGCGCCGGTCGAATTGATGCCGCGGATCACATAGCGCTTGTCGCCGGGGCCCTCGTCCTGGACCGAGATGCCGGGAACGCTGCGATAAAAATCCGCGAAATCGATCGCGCCGCGCTCCTTGAGGTCGGCGCCGCTAAGCGCCTGGACCGAGATCGGCGTGTCCTGCACCGTGGTGGCGACTCGCTTGGACGCAGTTACGACGATCTCGCCTCCTGTCGCGTCGGTGTCGGACGTGTTGGCGGCGGCCTCCGAATCCGGCGAAGCCGGTGCTTGCTGCGCGGAAGCGGGCAGTGCGGTGAGCGCGATCGCGGAGGCGACGGCCGTGACTGACAACGATGACGCACAACGACTCGGACGACGCATGGGGACCCCCTTGAATGGCCTATGGATGCTAGTGCCTGCCTGCGGGCGTCTCCGACATGTCATCGCTGTCGGGGTACGCAGCCAGAGGATCGCTCTTACCTAGCGTTGCATCAATCCGCCGGATGGGCGCAGTTCGTTGCGCTGGGCGCAAATTAGCGGAGGCCGCGGACGCAAGAAAGCCCCCAGCGGTTGGTACCGAGGGGGCTGTTGTATGTTGGTTGCGGGGACAGGATTTGAACCTGTGACCTTCAGGTTATGAGCCTGACGAGCTACCGGGCTGCTCCACCCCGCGACACGGCAGGTTTTGTGCCTGCCTTGGTGCTTCCGGGGAGCGTGTTGCGCCGTCGGGAGCGTTGGGTTTTGGCGTTGTGAATGGGTTCTTGGTGGGTACCAGGACCTCCTGCTTTGCGCTTCACCGGCTTCAATGCCTGGCGACGACCTACTCTTCCATCGCTTAAGCGATAGTACCATCGGCGCAGACTGGTTTCACGGCCGAGTTCGGGATGGGATCGGGTGGGGCACAGACGCTATGGTCACCAAGCAATGAAGCGGGTGAGGCGCAAAGGGGGGTTTCAAATCGATACCGTGCACGGTGTGTAACAAGCGAAGGTGAGGATCATCATCCACAACGATCAGCCCAGGGCTGTCGTTGATGGTGGGACTCATCAAGCGCGAATAGGACAATTAGTATCGGTTAGCTCCATGCATTACTGCACTTCCACATCCGATCTATCAAGGTCGTGGTCTCCGACCGTCCTATGAAATCTTATCTCGAGGGAGGCTTCCCGCTTAGATGCTTTCAGCGGTTATCCCGTCCATACATAGCTACCCTGCTGCGCTCCTGGCGGAACGACAGGTACACCAGAGGTATGTTCAACCCGGTCCTCTCGTACTAGGGTCAACTCCTCTCAAATTTCGACGCCCACGGCAGATAGGGACCAAACTGTCTCGCGACGTTCTGAACCCAGCTCACGTACCACTTTAATTGGCGAACAGCCAAACCCTTGGGACCTGCTCCAGCCCCAGGATGTGATGAGCCGACATCGAGGTGCCAAACAACCCCGTCGATATGAGCTCTTGGGGGTTATCAGCCTGTTATCCCCGGCGTACCTTTTATCCGTTGAGCGATGGCCCTTCCACGAGGGACCACCGGATCACTATGACCGACTTTCGTCTCTGCTCGACTTGTCAGTCTCGCAGTCAGGCTGGCTTATGCCATTGCACTCTAACAGCCGGTTTCCAACCGGCCTGAGCCAACCTTCGCGCGCCTCCGTTACTCTTTAGGAGGCGACCGCCCCAGTCAAACTACCCGCCACAGAGGGTCCCAGCACCGGATAACGGTGCGTGGTTAGACATCAGAAAACAACAGGGTGGTATTTCACATTGTGGCTCCACACGGGCTGGCGCCCATGCTTCAAAGCCTCCCACCTATTCTACACAGTTCTTTCCTAATGCCACTCTGAAGCTGCAGTAAAGGTGCACGGGGTCTTTCCGTCTAACCGCGGGTACTCCGCATCTTCACGGAGAATTCAATTTCGCTGAGCATGTCCTGGAGACAGTGGGGAAGTCGTTACGCCATTCGTGCAGGTCGGAACTTACCCGACAAGGAATTTCGCTACCTTAGGACCGTTATAGTTACGGCCGCCGTTTACCTGGGCTTCATTTCGGAGCTTGCACCCCTCCACTTAACCTTCAGGCACCGGGCAGGCGTCAGGCCCTATACGTCGTCTTGAAGCCGACTTAGCAGAGCCCTGTGTTTTTGCTAAACAGTCGCTACCCCCTGGCCTGTGCCCCCTCAAAAAGCTTGCGCTCAGTGAGGGCCTCCTTCTTCCGAAGGTACGGAGGCAATTTGCCGAGTTCCTTCAGGACACTTCTCTCAAGCGCCTTGGTATACTCTACCTGACCACCTGTGTCGGTTTCGGGTACGGTCTATACGGTGGGGCTATTTCCTGGGACCCCTTCGAAGCACGTCCAATCCAATAAGGACGTACAACACACGGGATCCGTCACACACCACCAGGCCCACGAATATTAACGTGGTTCCCATCGACTACCCCCTTCGGGCTCGTCTTAGGGGCCGGCTCACCCTGCGCGGATTAGCCTTGCGCAGGAACCCTTGGTCTTTCGGCGAAAGGGCATCTCACCCTTTTTATCGCTACTCATGTCTGCATTCGCACTTCCGATACCTCCACGGGCCATTACCAGACCGCTTCACAGGCTTACGGAACGCTCCGCTACCGCGTGATCGTAAACGATCACACCCTAAGCTTCGGTGCGTGTCTTGAGCCCCGTTACATCTTCGCCGCAGGAACCCTTAATTAGACCAGTGAGCTGTTACGCTTTCTTTAAAGGATGGCTGCTTCTAAGCCAACCTCCTGGTTGTTTTGGGATTCCCACATGCTTTCCCACTTAGACACGACTTGGGGACCTTAGCTGTAGGTCAGGGCTGTTTCCCTTTTGACGACGGACCTTAGCACCCGCCGTCTGTCTCCCGAGTAGTACTCATAGGTATTCGGAGTTTGGTTAGGTTTGGTAGATCTCGCGACCCCCTAGCCCATCCAGTGCTCTACCCCCTACGGTATTCGCTCGAGGCACTACCTCAATAGTTTTCGCGGAGAACCAGCTATTTCCCGGCTTGATTGGCCTTTCACCCCTAAACACAACTCATCCGGTAACTTTTCAACGTTAATCGGTTCGGACCTCCAGTGCGTGTTACCGCACCTTCATCCTGGTCATGCCTAGATCGCCGGGTTTCGGGTCTAATACTTCAAACTAAGTCGCCCTATTCAGACTCGCTTTCGCTGCGCCTACACCTATCGGCTTAAGCTTGCTTGAAACATTAAGTCACAGACCCATTATGCAAGAGGTACGCGGTCACCCCATAAAGAGGCTCCCACTGCTTGTAGGCAATCCGTTTCAGGTACTGTTTCACTCCCCTCATCGGGGTGCTTTTCACCTTTCCCTCACGGTACTAGTTCACTATCGGTCGCATACGAGTATTTAGGCTTAGAGGGTGGTCCCCCTATGTTCAGACAGGATTACACGTGTCCCGCCCTACTCAAGTCCTGACACATCACTTTCGCATACGGGACTGTCACCCGCTATGGTCAGCTTTTCCAAACTGT